>JAKEHV010000399.1 GCA_022614915.1 Gemmataceae bacterium
CGACGGACCCGCTTCAATCGATTCCGGCGGCGGCGGCGCATATTCAAACTCGGTCTGGTCGGCGCTGGCCCAATAGCCCGGCACCCACTGCCAACCGCCGTCGGCATGCGACCAATAGCCGGTCACCCAGGTGCGGCCCGGAGGAAAATCGCGCCAGTGCCCGCTGACCCAAAGGTAATCTCCTTCGGTGTCGTCAAAGGCCCAGTAGCCCGCGATCCAGTTCACGTTGTGGCCTTCGGGGCTTTGATCGGGCGGCAACTCATTGATCGGCTCGGGCGGTTTCTTTTCGATAATCGGCATCGGCTGCGCGGCAGTCGCGGTGACTTCGATAAACGCTTCGTGCAGCGGCCCGCGCGTCAAAGGCTCGATGCCTTCGGTGGAGGCCTGCGCTTCGACTTCCACCTTCAGTTGCGCGAAAGCATTGTCGTCGCGGGCCCCGCCATAAAGGACGACGCCCAAAAAAGCGAGGCTGCCAAAAAACAGAGAGAGTGGTTTCATGACTCAAATCCCCCAGGGTGAGAACGCCTAACCGGGCGCGCTAACAGTCTGCAATGGTCAAGGCACGCTCTGTGCCGAAAGCTGCGAAACTGAAGAATAGCCGTAAGCTGTTTGCTTGTAAAAAGATGTGCACTTGTGAATTGCAGAATCGAACGGCGGCGTGGAACGATTGGGAATTGGCATTCGCGGAGTGTGCAGACGTGTTCTCAGTCGAACGGCGTGCTTGCCGCGTGGAGCCGGAACTTTTCCAATTCTTGCCGCAGGCTTTCGGGGCTGAGGGCTTGCTTGGAGATGAGCGCTTGAATGCGGCCGTGGAGGCGGGCGCGATCTTCCGCGGAAAGGTCTTTTGCGGTCACCACGATGATCGGCAAGCGCTGAAGTTCCGACTTCTCGCGCACGGCTTCCGCCACCGCGAAGCCGTCCAAGTCGGGCATCAAGAGGTCGAGGAAGATCACGTCGGGTCGATTCGTTGCCAGCCAATCCAGAGCTTCTTGTCCGTTCGACGATTCCGAGACGTGCATGTGCTCTTGGTGCAAGAGATCGCGTAGGAGTTTTCGCGCGGCGGGATCATCATCGACTACTAGGGCGTGAACGGACCCGTGTTCGAACAACGCCGGCTCCAGGGCGCGCAAGCGGCTCACGAATGCTTCGCGGTCGAGCGGCTTGACGAAGAACTCGCGCACCGCCAAACCGCCGGCGGGCAAGAAGTGTTCGGTAACCGTAACGATGACGACGGGAATCGACGCTGTCTCGGGCTGGCTCTTGAGCGCGGTAAGGACTTGCCAGCCGTCGATGCCGGGGAGCAGGACATCGAGAAGAATGAGGCTTGGCCGAAGTTGGCGTGCCAAGGCCAGCCCGGTTTCGCCGTCGGCGGCCGCCGCGGTGGCCAGTCCTTCTTCGGTGAGCCAATCGAGCAGCAGTTTGCGGGTCGCAGGGTAGTCCTCAATCACCAATGCCACCGGCTTGGGAGACGCTGATGTCGGCGGCTCAAGGTCGCAGGTGGGCGCGCATTTGGCGGCCGGTCTCAATGTGCGCGGCAGAACAAAGGTGAACGTGCTGCCGACGCCTTCTTTGCTCTCCAGCCAGATTTTGCCTCCCATGCGCTCCACGAGCTTGCGCGTCAAGGACAGCCCCAAGCCGGTGCCTTGCGGGCGCTCCTCCCCGGTGTTTTGCACCTGTCGAAATTCCTCCCAAATGACGTTTTGATGTTGAGGGGCAATGCCGATGCCGGTATCCGCCACGGAAACGCGCAACGCCGCCGCTTGCTCGGGCGCGACTTCGGGCGCTTCCGCGGTCGCATCTTGCACCCATTGACAGCCGACCGTCACGCTGCCGGCCGCGGCAGTGAATTTGTAAGCGTTGGACAGCAGATTGTAGAGCACCTGACGAAAGCGCGCCGGGTCGGAAACGAGTTTGGCGCTGTGATCCATCGGCTGCACGCGCACCACGAGATTTTTTTCGTCCGCCAAGGGCCGCAGCGTCGACAGCACCGCGGAGACGGCTTCTGCCGGCGCGAATTCCTCGGCCTGCAATTCCATCCGGCCGGATTCCACTTTGGCCAAGTCGAGAATGTCGTTGATGAGGTTTAATAGATGCTCGCCGGCGCGCGAGATGTCCTGCAAATAGTCCAACTGCTTGGCGTTGAGCTTGCCGAATCGTTGCGTCGACAGCATTTTGGACATGCCAATGACGGCATTGAGCGGCGTGCGCAGCTCGTGGCTCATTTTGGCCAGGAATTCGCTCTTGGCCTGGTTGGAGGCCTCCGCTGCCTCCTTGGCGCGGCGCAAGTCCCCTTCTTTGATCGTTTCGGTAATGTCGGTGCATGTGCCGATCCACTCGCGTACGGCGTTCACTCCCAAGAGGACCGGCACGCCGCGACACAAAAACTGGCGGTAATCCCCTTGGCCGGACTTGATGCGATATTGCAGCTCGAAGGCCGTTCGATCGCGCAAGGCCGATTCCCAAGCTTGGCGGAGCGACGCGCGATCGTCCGGGTGCACGGCGTCGAGCCAGCCGTCGCCGCGAATGGCCTCTTCGTTCTGGCCGGTGTAATTGCGCCAGCCGGGCAAGTCATGCGCCACTTTGCCCGCTGCGTCGGTGGTCCACAGAATGTGCGACGTGGCGCCGATGTAACGCTGATAGGACTCTTTCTGCTCCTGCAGGCTCGCCGTCATCTGGGTCAGCGTCAGTCCCATGTGGTTAAAGTGAACGATCAGCTCGCCGATTTCGGCGGGACCGTTCGGCGTCAGCATCTGAAAGCGGCCGCCGATCAGTTCCTTCGTTGCCTGTCGCAATTGATCAATAGGCCGCGTCACGCTGCGCGCGGCCCGCAGCGCCACGAAAAGCGCCAAGCCCAATCCCGCGGCCAAGGTGATGCCGATCATCCAGACGCTTTCGGTCGTCTGCTTGTGTGCCTGGGTGCGCAACGCATGCAACCGGCTTTCTTCGTCGCGGATGAGGGCGGCGATTTCATTCTGAATGTCGGCCATCAATGGGCTCGTGACGCCGAAAAAGTCCCGAACGATCTTGTCGAATTCTTCACGCGTCTGCTGCGGCCGCGGCGCCAGCTGGGCGATCGACGCGAAAACCAAGGGATGCCAAATCGCCTCCACCTCGAGAATTCGGTCCAAACGCCGGCGGTGTTCGGGTTGATTCTGCGATTCTTTCTTGAGCGAAGTGGCGATCCGGCGAAACGAGCCCCGGCTTTGCATGTATTCCTGTTCCACCGCCTTCACGTCCAGACCCAGGCCGAGGGCGTGGCCGCGATTGGCCAAGCGCATTTGGTTAAGGCGATCCTGCAATTCAAAGAAGCTGTTGAGGAATGCATGCGAGGCGTGCTCCTCGTCCAGCACACTCTGGAGCCGCTGGATGGCGATGCCCGCCACCAAGGCCACCGCAAGAAATAAAACGAGCGGAAAGCCGGTGCCGATGAGCAAACGTGCCAACAGAGAATTGAGCTTCCAACGCATACTTACGCCGTCGCGCTGGCCTGGATGATGCGCCGCAGTTTTTCCAAAAATACGAAGGGATCGTCGGTAACGGGCTTCGTAACATAGGCGGCGCAGCCGGCTGCCATTGCCTCCTGGATGGTGTGGGCCATAGCGTGGGCCGAAACCGCCACGACGGGAATGTCCGCCGTCTGGGGGTTTGCCTTCAGCTCGCGCACGAAGGTCACGCCGTCGATACCGGGCAATTGCACGTCCATGAGCACCAGATCTGTTCGTTCCGGAAAGCCTGCTTGCAGGCATGCACAGACGAGCCGCTCCAAAGATTGTTTTGTAGGCAGCTTCGGAGATTGGTCGGCGGCTTCCCAGCGTATGAGGTTGACCAACACCGCTCCTTTGTCAAGCGAGACGTTTCCCTGCGCATCGATGGTTACGTTGGGATCGATCACCTTCACGATTGCCTCGATATCCTGCAATTGTAACCCGGTTGCAGGTTCGCCGGGCACGGTGTCGGGGTCGATGTTCAAGACCAGTCGCTGGAACGGATCCGTCTTCCGGCGATTCAAGCGCGATCTGGCTTCGGGGAGGATTTTGCTCTTGCCGTGGCAAGGAACGATGCGGAGGAAATTGCCACTGGCGGACCAAAAGCCATACTGACCACCTTTGACCTGCTTGCCTGCTAGATCGAGCACGGGTCCTTGAATGGGCGTTCCATCTGCTTGATTGCGCGCGTCTCGGCATCCGGTCGCGAGCAGACAGCCGGTCCAGAAAGCCCGATCGTAATAGCCTTCGCAGAGGATGATGGATTCTGTGGGCATTATCTCAGATCATCTTGGATTTTGCCGCGCGCCAGGGCGATGTCGTCACCCGATGAGCGAGACGCCAACAGTTGGCCATTTTCGAGGCGCAAATGATAGAGGCTGTATTTCGGCAGGTCGCTTTTGGATTCGGCCAGAAGCATATCGATAAACTCAAGACTGTGAGTCGTAATGAAGAATTGAATGCCGCGACGAACCGCCGCCCAGATTGCCTTTGCCGTTTGGTGCATTGCTCCTGGGTGCAAATGTAGTTCAGGCTCTTCAATTAAGACGACGCCCCCTTGGCGGGCGGCAATACTCAATACGATGCGAAGCAGCGAATAGATGCCGTCACCTGCGAGTGCAGCGGGTACGCTATGAGTGTCGAAAACCAGGTGTACAATTGGCGAGTCACCTTCGGTCAAGATCTCAACATCGCTCAATCCCGGCACGACCTCGGCGAGTATTCCTTTGGCCTCAGTTCGCCGTCCCAGACTAACTGCGTCCGAGTACAGTTCGTGAAGCGGCCTCCGCAGGATAGTCGATGGCACATCGATGAACCGCAGTTCTCCGATGCCAGGAAGCGGCTTCACTTCCGCGCTAGTGTCAAACGTGAAGTCGTTGTCGATTGTGAACTTGGTCGTTGTCACTAGACTTGACGTGCCCGCGCTTGTTCGCGTGTTGGTCGCACAAGAAATGACGTATTCACCGTTATCGCTCGACTGCTGTTTGGAAAGAACGGATTCACGTACCGAGGGAGAATCCGTCTCGAGTGACACCTTGTGAGCGATTTGGGGTTCTGTGCCAAGGCGCCAAAACAACCAAGGGCCGCCAATACGAACGCCCTGATGACGTTTTACGGCCACTCCGATTCCTAGGCCCGGTCCATACTGGTTACCCGCAACTATCATTCCATCGAGAATGGTGCTTTTCCCACAACCATTGCGGCCGACAAGAATCACGAGCGGGGTGAAGTGGGTCAGCCTTCCCTCGCGAATCCCTCGAATTCCATGCAATTCAATCGACGTAATCACTGTGGCGTCCCAAGCGCGTAGTATATTGGAGCTTCCTTGACCATTATGATCTATCGCTGCGGATTGCCGTCAAGGCCAAGAGTTGGCTCTCGGCAGAAAACTGATTGACACTTGCGCGGCATCGGCCACAATCAGGCCAACTAACCGAGCCAAGGAGTCAACCATGCGCCTGCTTGTCGTCGTGCTGCTATGTATCGTCAGTCACCCGCTTTCGGCTCAAACGCCGGCCGAGCCTGGTTCGCGGCAAATGCTCAATCGTTATCTCTTCGGCGAGGCCAAGAAGCACTTTGATGAGCGCCGCAAGGTCGTGGCCAATCTCAAGACGCCCGCCGAGATCGAGAAACGTCAAAAGGCGCTGCGCGCCAGATTCATCGACGCCCTGGGCGGCTTCCCGGAAAAAACGCCGCTCAACGCTCAAGTTGTCGGCACGCTGAAGGCCGATGGCTTCCGCGTCGAGAAACTCATCTATGAAAGCCGGCCCAACCACCACGTCACCGCAAACTTTTATATCCCCGACGGCAAAGGTCCTTTTCCCGGCGTCCTGGTCCCGTGCGGCCACAGCGCCAACGGCAAAGCGGCGGAAGCGTATCAGCGCGTCTGCATTCTCATGGCGAAGAACGGCCTGGCAGCGCTTTGCTACGATCCCATCGGCCAAGGCGAGCGCAGTCAGCTCTTGGACAAGACCGGGAAACCGGCGATACCTGGCAGCACGTCTGAGCACACCATGGTCGGCATCGGCGCTTTGCTCGTGGGACAGAGCACGGCGACCTATCGCATTTGGGACGGCATCCGCAGCCTGGACTACCTGGAAAGCCGGCCCGAAATCGATCCTAAGAAACTGGGCTGCACGGGCAACTCCGGCGGCGGCACGCTGACCGCTTACCTGATGGCGCTGGACGACCGCATCTGGGCCGCCGCGCCTTCGTGTTACATCACGTCGTTGGAGCGCCTGTTCGAGACGATTGGCCCGCAAGACGCCGAGCAGAACATCACCGGCCAGGTCGCTTTCGGCATGGAGCACGCCGACTATTTGACGATGCGGGCGCCCAAGCCGACGCTGATGGCGGTAGCCACGCAGGATTTCTTCGACATCACCGGCGCCTGGACGACGTTTCGCGAAGCCAGCTTGATCTACGGCAAACTGGGCTACGGCGAGCGCGTTGCTTTGTTCGAATTCGACGACAAGCACGGCTTCTCGAAGCCGCGCCGCGAGGCCACGACGCGCTGGCTGTGCCGTTGGCTCTTAGGCAAGGATGAAGCGATCTTCGAAGGAGACTTTCCGAATTTCAAAGACGCCGATCTGCAATGCACGCGCAGCGGCCAGGTGCTGGAGGACTTCAAAGGCAAATCGGCGTTCCATTTCAATATGGAACGCGCCCAGGCGCTGGCCGACGAACGAGGCAAGTTTTTGACAATGCCTGATCTCGAAAAGCAACGTGGGGAAATTCGGCGACTGCTGCGCCTTCCCAATACATTGCCGGACAACGCGGAGGAATTGACAAGCTTCGCCACAAAGTTGAATAACAAGGAATACCCGCTGTTCAGCTTCCATTTCAGCTCGGAAAAAGGGATTGCATTGCGTATGGATGCTCTTAGGCCCCAGAAATTGACGGCAAACCCCATCCTCGTCTTACGCGATGACGAAGGGTTGCGGCTATCAAGCAAAGAGGCGCAGAAACCGCAAATCGTGGAAAGTCAAAGAGTGCAGTTGTACGTTCGCGGCTTTGGCGGAATCGCCACGTCCATTCCTGGCAAGAAGCCGGCTTTCTTTGGCTCGGATTTCAAAGAGGCGTTCCTCGCCATTCACTTGGATCGGCCCTTGTTGGGACAACGAGTGTTCGATGTCTTATCAGTCGTGGATCTAGTGTGCCGGAGCACAGGAAGCAAGGAACTTGAGATTTATGCCACAGGCAGCGTAGGTCCTATCGCCCTGCACGCCGCCGTGTTGGACAATCGCATCGCCAAGTTGACGGTGAAGGACTCGCTCGTCTCTTGGATGAATGTCGTGCAAACGCCGTTGAGCTACAACCAGCTGGCGAATGCCGTGCCCGGCGCGCTCAAAGTGTACGACCTTCCTGATCTCGCTGGCCTATTGGCGCCACGGCCATTCACTATGCGCGATGCCATGGATGCTCAGGGCAATCCGGTCGCGCAGAAAGAGCTGGAAAAAGCTTATGCATCGGCCCGCGAACGCTATCGCCAGGCCCAGGCCGAGAAGAACTTGAAGCTGGAAGGAAAAGACGGGTTTTGACTTCCCTCCGATTGAGAAACATCCTGCAAAATCGCGTGTTTAACAGTTGTATTGGTGCTATCTTTCTTGGTAGAAAATAAATAGCGCACTTTTCCTCTTGGGTCTGTCCCACCATTGAGAGGTGTTTCGAATGAACGCACGCCGCCTTCGCCTCGCAATCTCTCCTTTGCTTTTCACGTTGACCTTTTTCGCCGTTTCCGCCGCCGCCCAGGAGCGTGAGCGCACGGCTGAATCGTTGCTCCCTTCGGTCTTCGAAAAGACCTCTCCGGAGAGCGTGCAGGATTTGAAAGAAATCCAAATGCACGTGCGCACCTTGCTCGACAAGGCCATGAAGGCCACCGTCGGGCTCCGCATGGGCGCCAACCAGGGCAGCGGCGTCATCGTCAGCAAAGACGGCTACGTGCTCACCGCCGGACACGTCTCCGGCAAACCCGGACGCGATTGCCAGGTCATCCTTCCCGACGGCCGGATCCTGAAGGGTAAGACACTCGGCGCCAATAACGGCATCGATAGCGGCCTGATCAAAATCATCGACGAAGGCGAGTTTCCTTACGTGTCCTTGGCCAAGTCCGCTGACCTCAAGAAAGGGCAATGGTGCCTGGCGATCGGCCATCCCGGCGGCTGGCAGAAAGGCCGGGCGCCGGTGGTTCGCCTCGGCCGCATTCAGGAAAACAGCAAAACCTTCGTCCGTTCCGATTGCGCGTTGGTCGGCGGCGATTCCGGCGGCCCGCTCTTCGATATGCAAGGCCGCATCATCGGTATCCATAGCCGCATCGGCATGTCCATCGCCACCAATATCCACGTGCCGGTGGACACCTACCACGAAACCTGGGACCGGCTGGCCAAGGGCGAAGAATGGGGCGGCAACCTGCTCGGCTTCGCCAAAGGTAAGGGCAAAGACGGCGACGGCTGGCTCGGCGTCACCTTGGATACAGATGCCAAGAATTGCCGGATCACCAAAATCACCCCCGATTCGCCCGCGTCCAAAGCTGGCCTATTGGCCGAAGACGTCATCCTTAGTTTCAACAGCCAACCGGTCGGCGACAGCGAAGTTTTCTCGAAATTGATCGGCGGCAAGCGCGCGGGCAATGAGATCACGCTAGGAATTCAGCGCGGTGACGAAACCCTGACCCTGAAGATTACTCTCGGCAAACGCCCCGAGTAATTGCGTGGGGCGAACATTCTTGTTTGCCCAAAAGCACCTTGGCAGTTTGGCAAACAAGAATGTTCGCCCCACGAAACAACGAACTTGATTCATCGTTTCGCGCTCGGTGACTGCTCACCGAGCACCAAATGGGACATCACCATGAAGCACTTTCGCGGTTTAGCTCTTTGCCTTTTCTTCCTGCACTCCGCGCCGGCGCTGGCTCAAAACTACGCCGCCAATACCTATACGCGCACCAATCCCAAGTTCCTTCAGGCGTTCAAGGAAGTCGTCGCCAAGCCTTCGAACAGCACGGTGCGCGTATTGTGCGACGGCAAAGACACGGCCCTTGGCATGGTCGTCGGACCGGACGGCTGGATTCTCACCAAGTCCAACGACCTTAAGGGCAAGATTACCTGCAAGCTCCGCGATGGCCGCCTGTTCGACGCCGCTGTCGTAGGCGTCCAAAAGGACCACGACCTGGCCATGCTCAAGGTCGAAGCGCGCGGCCTGAAGCCGGTGGAGTTCTCCGACAGCAAAGCCGCGGAGGTGGGCCATTGGGTCGCGTGCGCCGGGCTGGGCGATGACCCCGTGGGAATTGGGGTCGTCAGCGTGGCCACCCGGCAGATGCTGAATAAAGGCCCCACGGTCACTATCGACGGCACTAAGGCAGGCTACTTGGGCGTCAGCCTGGACGCGGCCGATGGCGGCGTGAAGGTTGTGATGGTGGCGCCGGGGACCGCCGCTGCCACCGCCGGCATCAAGGTCAACGACATCGTTACCACGTTGGCCGGCCAAAAGATCACCGAGGTGGAAGAGTTCATCGAGAAAGTTGGCAAGTTCAAGCCAGGCGACGTGGTGGTCTTGAAACTCATGCGCGGCAAAGAGGAACTGGAACTGAAGGCCACTTTGGGCAAACGCCCCGCCAACATGCTGCGCGGCGATTTCCAGAACAAAATGGGCAGCGAGTTAAGCGCCCGCCGCACCGGTTACCCGACGATTCTCCAGCACGATTCGGTCGTGAAGCCGACCGACTGCGGCGGGCCGATCGTCGATCTCGAAGGCCGCGTCATCGGCATCAACATTTGCCGCGCCGGTCGCACCGAAAGCTGGGCGGTCCCCGCGGAAGTGATCCAAAGCGTGCTTTTGGAATTGATGTCGGGCAAGCTCGCGCCGCCGGAAACGAAGCTGACTTCCTTGACCTCGGAAGAACGCATCGCGGCTGCGAAAGAAGCCGTCAAGCGCGCGGAAGAGGAAAAAGCCCGGGCCGAAAAGAGACTGGCTGAGGCCCGCGCCGCGCTCGAAGCGTTGCAAGCCGCTCGGGATCAAGACAAGAAGACCGACGCACCCATGCGCTCGGTCGATCCCATGCGGCCCACGAATCAGTCGGCGCCGCCCGGCAATCTGTCCAGCCAACCATCGGCGATCGTTGAGAGACCAATGGCCAAAGAGTAGGTCGGACATTCTTGTCCGACGACGGGCAAGAATGCCCGTCCTACAGGGAGGGGATTCGATGGGGGGCGAGCGTCCATCGTGTAGCGGACCGGAGCGCGTCTCGCGGCGCCGCATGTTGCAATTGGGCGCTGCCGGCTATCTCGGACTTAGTCTCCCCTCGCTCCTCCACGCCGACGAGCAGCGTTCGCATTCACTGCATACCGCCAAGGCCGATCATTGCATCTTGATCTTCTTAAACGGCGGGCCCAGTCACCTCGACATGTGGGATATGAAGCCCGCCGCCCCCGTCGAGATTCGCGGCGAATTCCAACCCATCGCCACCAGCGTGCCCGGCGTCCAGTTCAGCGAACATCTTCCGCGCCTGGCCCGGCACATGCACCGCTGCACGCTCGTCCGCTC
>JAKEHV010000400.1 GCA_022614915.1 Gemmataceae bacterium
GGAAGATTCGGCTCAAAGGGCCGCTCAAGCTGCTCGTGGCGCTGGGGAAGTGCTTCCCGCAGTAACGCCGTTCTGAATAGCGTGAGCTCCTTGCCGGTAACGCTTGTTGCCCGCCGGTCACATCGACCGAGTCTTCAAGCGGTTCGAGACGATAATCGGGGGTCCGAGAGGGACCGGGCTGGTAACTCCGAGCGGGGTGGTGACGCGGATCGGGAATGGTCTTCGCCCGCTCGCCAAGTTCGCACGGCATCGTGCCCATCGGTTCCTCGTGGCAGCGCAGCGGAAACCGACGAAGCCGGTCGTCGTAACTCGCTTATAGTATGGCTTCTGTAATGCGATTTCCTGCCCATCTCGGGGCGACCGTTAGCATCATTTTTGCTCCACTCGTGCGAAACTTAATAATGCATATTTCCATTGATTGGCGATACAGAGAGCACAATCAGATGTTCGCAGGATAAAACCTCGAGTTTTTGGCCCGAGAATTCGCTCGCCCAAGGCAAAGCGGATTCGCGAAGAAGGTACGCAAACGATGAAACGTACGCAAACGATGACAAGTAGAAATGCTCTCTTGGGGATCGCCTGCGGATTGATGCTCTTTTCCGCACAGAGCCCCGCAACCGCCCAATTACCACCGGCGGACCAGGATTGGCGTTCCCGAGTTGAAGGATTGGAGAAACAGAACCAGGAATTGCTGGAAATGCTGGGCGAGATGCGCAATCTGCTGAAACAGGCGGGAATCACGCCTGACAAGGGCAGCGGTGCGACTGTCGAACCGCCGATCAAGAGAGACGACGTCAAGCAGATTGTCAACGACTACCTCAATTCGGGGACGGTTACGCGCGAGCCCAAGGTGGAATCAGGCGTGACCACCGAGGATGGTCGTCCACTCGTGCCCGCGCCGGACGGCACATGGATCGTGCAACAGGAGGAAAAGAAGGACAAGACGCTTAAAGAGCGAATCTCCGACGCGCTGACCGTCAACATGAAGGGGGGAGGGAAGCTGCAGATTTATGGTTTCCCGCGCGGCGATATTTACTTCGGGTCGGGGAAATTCTTTCCCAGCCTGGAGGTTCCGTTTTTCGCGCTGCCGGAAGACCCCCGGTTCACGACCGGTCCCGTGGGCAGTACATTTTTCCCAAGCGTTCCCGGCGTGCCCGGTGTGCCGGTTCATGATGACGACAGCACGTTCACGGGCAATGCTCGCCTAACAAGGATCGGCTTGCTCCACACCGGCAACAAAGCCAAGTGGCTTTGGGATGCAGATCTCGAAGGCCGAATTGAAATGGACTTCTACAACACCCTGGACAACCCCATCGCATCGCGTGCGTTGCCCCGCATTCGCCACGGCTACGGCAAGGCGACCTGGGGCGGATTCTCCATCTTGGTCGGACAATACTGGGACATTATCTCGCCGCTCTACCCGACGATTAACGACGACCTCCTGATGTGGAACGCCGGCAACACCGGCGACCGCCGGCCTCAAGTGCGCTTCAACTGGGACATCGATTGTGGATACGACCGGCATGTCATTCTCACGACCGGCATCACCGCAACGGACGCCGTGGACCGGTCCGACTTTGGCGGCGACGGCTTCTTCGACGGGGAAGACACCGGAGCGCCTGGATTTCAGGGCCGCCTTGCCGTGAAAACGCCGTCGTGGTGTGATGGCAAGTCGAGCGAGGTGGGCGTGTGGGGTCTGGTTTCCGGCGACGCGACTAACGTGCCCATCGGACTGTCGCGGCGCAGCCATTTCACGAGCTGGATCGTCGGCGCCGACTGGGATGTTCCACTGCTGCCGAAGGTGGCACTGCGCGGTGAAGCGTGGTACGGCAGCAACCTTGACGATTACCGCGGTGGAATTGACCAAGGAATCAACGGGGTGCTTGGCCGGGAAATCGACGCCTGGGGCGGCTGGACCGAGCTGGTCGTCAAACCACGCGACTGGTATCAGCTCGCTGCCGGCGTCACCGTTGACGATCCGCGCAACGGCGACGTCCTCGGCTCCGCCTTCGGACGCACCCAGAACGTCGTCTATTATCTCGGCAATCGCTTCCCCGTCGGCGGGGGGCTTACCTTTGCCTTCGACTTCGAGTTTTGGCGCACCGACTTTCTTGGCTTCGATCACGGCGACGCCCAGCGCATCAAATTCTGGCTGATGCAGGTGTTCTAAACGGGTTCCTCGGACATTCTCGAATGCCGACGGTCGCCAGACCGTCGGCATTCTTTACACCGGCGTGCCGAACACCGGCAGCATCTTCACGGCTTCTTCAACTCGCGGAAGGTGAGCAACCGGGTCCAGTTTGCACTTGACAGTTCCTCACCGTCCACCTCGATGTACGCCACGGGAATCGCGTTGACTGGCGCGCCTTTTTGAGGCGGCGTCAGAATAAGATCACGGCCCCGCGACCAGGTGACGCGGCGTGCCTCAAGGTTTCCGAAGTAGTAGTCCACCATCTTGGGATTGGGACCATCGTATCCGGTCGCCGTTGTCCGGCTGACAAGCGTCTTGTTGGTTTCGTTCAGACGGATTTTGCCCGCGAAGATATCCGCCACGGCGACGTCCAGAGGTATCCAGCCAATATTGGGCGCGTAGAACTCGATCCAGCAATGGTAGCTCTGATCGATGTTTTTGCCGTCCAACTCGGGTTTGAAAAGCGAGCCATAAACGATCTGGGTGGGGATGCCGGCCGCACGGGCCAGCGACGCAAACAGCGAATGAAAATCGGTGCAATTGCCCGTCCCTGTCGTCAAGCAATGGGTCGTGCTGCCCACCTTGGAGGCGCGCAGCTTGCTTGGCTCCTTCACCCAGTACTCGATGTTATCGAGCACCCAATCATAGATCTTCCGCGCGGCCCGCACGGGATTGTCCTCCTCGCCGACGATCTTGCGAGCCAATTGACGGATCTCATCGTTGATCACAACATGTTTGTTGGCCTTGAGGTAGGCTGCCAACTTAAGGCGTTCGGCCGGGGTCAATGGCCTGGACTTGCTTGCATCGGCCGGGGCATTCACTTCCGATCGCGTCAGAGTGAAGGTGGTGAGGACATTGAGTTTGTCGGCCTTCGGCTCCTTCACGTCCAAGAACAGGAACTGATTGCCTTCAGAGTCCTGGACTTTCTCGAAGCCCTTGGACGGGGAGACAACCGTGAACTCTTCGGTCATTTGTGCCTTGGTGTCTTGCGGGATGGCGAACCAGATGCGCACTTGTTTCGCGCCCTTGGGCACGTTAATGCCAAGCTCGTGTTTGACGGCGAACGACCGTTTGTCGGCCGCGCCTGCCACTGAAGCGGCTGCCAAGAAACCAAGGAGGGAACAGGCAAGAAATGAAATCTGTCGTTTCATGGTATGCTCCTTAGGAAGCGGGTCGAACGGGTTTCACGAATCGGTAACCGATGCCACGAACGGTTTGAATCAGCTCGGGACATCCGAACTTTTTCCGCAAGGCACACACGTGAACGTCCACCGCGCGCTCGCCGATCACCGCGTCTCCTTGGGTGATCGCCTGGACGAGTTCCTCGCGGGTCAGTGCTACTCCGGGGCTTTTCATGAATCGCTTCAATAACCGGAACTCGGCTGCGGTCAAGGTGACTTCACGGTCTTCCAATCGTGCGACGTTCCGGTCGCGATCCAACCAGATTTTCATCTCCTGCATCCTCCTCAAACGGCGCATGCCGAGCCGTTTGCTCCGCAAGAGGTGCTGACAGCGGTTTGCAGAATCCACGTGAGATCGCCTGCTCGGGCAGGCTCGTTTTTGTCGCTGACTTCACCATCGGACTCCCCAGCTGGGTGCCAGAGCGCGGATCGAAGGCCGGTCAAGGAGTCGAACCTTGCAGGATGCGTGTTTACCACACCCACAACGGGTTTGCAGTCCGCGGGGAGCACCGGCCCCCGGCGCCGGCTCTCACCGTGTTGGCCTAAAATATGTTTGCGTTTTCACTTTCCTTACGAGGGCGAATGCTTTCGCGCGGCCCTGTCGCGCAGACGTCCGGGGGCAAGCCGATTGACTTCCCCCGCGGACGATGGACAGCTTTGAGGACGTAACTTCAGGGCAGCGACTCTATCTGGACGAGACAATCTTGGGAATGTCCGCCATGATTGCGTCGATGGCCTTCCCGCGCAGTTCGCCCTTGTTAAAGGCGTGGTTGGCCCGGACGGTGCCCTTGCTATAGAGCACGACGGTCACGTCCGCGTCCTTGGCCACTTTGTAGCCTTCAGGACCGGCCGGGTTGTCAATGCTGAGCACGCATTGCTGGAGTTTCTCCTTCTTGGCCAGTTCCTTCAGCTCGCCTTCCAGCTTGTCAGAGTCGCTCAGGAAGACGACGAAGCTGCCCATGCTATGGTCCTTGTTCTTGGCAGTAGCCTCGTCGATCTTCTTGATGAGCTTCGTCAGCTCGGGGCTGGTCTGGCGGGCCAAAATCATGGCGACAGGGTTCTGGCCGTTCTTGCAGTACAGGCAGAACTTCTCGCCGGCATTCTCGCCAGTGCAATTGAGTGGGTGGAACGGGCCGGGAACGCGCTCACCGACCTGCGGGCCCGACTTCAGGTTTCCGGCAGCCGCTGCGCCGACGACAATGATGACCGCCGCCAGGGCGGACAGGGAACAAATGGCTTTCCTCATGATCGATCTCCTCGTGACAAGAAACTTGGGAATCAACACGTTCACTCTCCCTTCTTGTTCCAGGTCGGGGCGATCAACTCCTGGACGAACTTCGCCAGGTGAGCGTAGGTCAACTCGCTGTCGGGGCCGCCGCCGGTGAACTTGCAAGTTGGCTTGCCATCGCCGTCGTAGACAAACAACGGTGCACGGACAATCATGCTCTGCACGTAGAGCTAACGGGTTGGCTACACTCGATGCCAGTTCGGAAAGGACCGGGCACGCCGTCGCGATCAGCGGCTACTTCAGGTGAAGCCCGGATGGGAAAGGGTTGGCGAAAAGACAAGAGGAGCCGTGCTGGCGAAGGGAACTTCAACAGGTAGGCACGGCAGGCAAGGCATGCGGTTAAACTCGCACGAAAACAGGGCCAAGACATTCTAGCGGGGGCAAGGCGCTCGTCAATCTCCTTTTGCCCCTTCTTCGGGATAGACGCCGGGCAGCTTTTCGCTATTCAAGTCGGGCGGCATTGTGAAGGCCGGTGAAGGAGTCAAACCTTCCAGGATCGACTCTACTGGAGTGCAAGCTGTGCGTGGCGGCCTGCCCGGTCGGGGCCATCTCGCCGGAAGGGGACTTCAACTTCTCGGCCTGTTACACGCACAACTACCGGGAGTTCATGGGCGGCTTCACCGACTGGGTCGAGCAGGTCGCCGACAGCAAGGACGCCCGCGACTACCGCCGCCGGGTCAGCGA
>JAKEHV010000052.1 GCA_022614915.1 Gemmataceae bacterium
GCCACACGGTTTCCGATTGCGCCTCGACACCCTTCTGGGCGTCAAACACCACGACCGCACCGTCCAGGACACGCAGGCTGCGTTCCACCTCCGCCGTGAAATCGACATGGCCCGGCGTATCGATCAGGTTGACCGTGCAGTCGCGCCACTTGAACGGGATGCAGGCGCTATAGATGGTGATGCCGCGTTGCTGTTCTTCCGGGTCGTAATCGGTTTCGGTGGTGCCCTTGTCCACCTCACCGAGCTTGTGCTTGGCGCCGGAGAAGTACAGAATGTGGTCCGTGGTCGTGGTCTTGCCGGCATCGATATGGGCGATGATGCCGATATTGCGCAGTTTAGTGAGGTCGATTTTTGACATTTTTCCAAGACATTAGTGGGCACGAGAATGTTCGCAGCCGTCGCCGCTTCCCACTGATTCTATCAATTGACGACGCAGACATTCACGGTCAAACCGGCTGCTCGCCATTCCTTGGGTATTCTCTTGTCTTTCCCAGTCCGCGCGGCACAATTGACGCAGGATGCACTCGTGGAGGCACTATGTCGCAGTCCACCGTTTGTCGCACATGCGCCGCAGCCCTCATGGCCGCCTTTGTCGCCCTTGGCATTTACGGCTCGCAAGGAGTTACAGGCCAGGAAAGCGGAGCGCCAAAAGTCGAAGCCTTTGGACCGGCGCAAGTCATTTCCGGCAAACCCCGGGAGCGCGGCTTGGCTTACGGCAAGTTGCACTGCGACGGCATCGGGCGCGTTCTCGACCAAGAAATCTATCGGCCGTTCCTGGGCAAGCCGGCCTCGAAGAAAGAAATGCATCAATATGCCGCCGCCTGCGCCGAAGTGATTCGCGAAGTGTGCCCCGTGATTGCCCAGGAAATAGAAGGCATCGCGCAAGGCTCTGGGATAAGTCCGGAGGAAGTGGTCTTGATCTCGTTGCACGAGGAGTTGTTTCACCGCGTGGCTTTGCCGGGCGCCGGGCACTGCACCGCGGTCGCGGTCGGGCCGGCCGAGTCGGGCAACGGGCATGCCTACGTCGGCCAGACTTGGGACTGGATGGAAACCGTGGCCGGCTGGGCGTCGGTCGTTGAGTGGCGGCGCGACGAAGGGCCGAGCGTCTTGGCGTACGGTTTCCCCGGAATGTGGGCCGGCGCTGGGGTCAACTCTTCCGGGCTGGCGCTATGCTGGACGAGCGCCGACCTGGGCAAGAAGTCGCAGTCGCCGCGCGTCGGCGTTCCCAGTTACGCGCTCTTGACGCACCTTCTGTACCAGGACGATCTGGAAAGCGCCGTACGCGAAGCCGAGCGCAACAAACACGCGGGCTGGTTCACGTTTGTGCTCGGCGACGCCAAGGGCAATCTCGTCAATATCGAAGGCTCGCCGAAAGGCATCGTGGTCGAGCGGGCCAAAGATCGCTTGGCACGAGTGGACTATGGCAGCCGGCAAATGACCGGCACGCCGGAAGGTCAGAAGGTCAAGCTGCACGCGCGTTGCGAAAAGATGTACGATCATCTGCGCGGCACGTCGGGGAAGAATGATCTTAGGCGTCTCCAAGAGTACTTCGAGCTGCCCAAGTGGGGCATCTCCGGCGGCAAGGGCACCATCGACATGATGGTCTTCGACACGACGGACAAGGTCGCCTACGCAAGTCGCGGCCCCAGTTACGGCGTGACGTGGCGCGAGTTTCGATTTACGAAAGACAAGTGAAAATCCATGCTCGACAGCATGGCCCAGCGCGCGGGGGTTGCCATGATTCTCCTCACGGGCGCTACCGGATTCATCGGTGGCGCGACGCTGGCAAGCCTGCTCGCAGCGCATCCCTCCCGCCGCATTTTGCTCTTGGTCCGTGGCGAGTCCGTCGAAGCGGCCCAGGAACGGGCGCGGCGGTCGGCGGCGCGGTTTGTCGACGTGACGACTCTTGAAGCCGGCTGGCGTCGCTGCGAAGTGATTTGCGGCGACTTGACCGATGCTCGCTCGTTGAACGATCCGCGCCTCGACCAGGTCACTCACGTTTTGCATCTCGCCTCCAACACCTCGTTTCGTTCCGTGCGCGGCGTCCGGCACGCCAACATCCTTGGTGCGCTGACATTGGCCCATCGCATGCGGCGTGCGCTTCATCTAGAGCGCTTCCTCTACGTCGGCACCGCTTACATTTGCGGCCAGGATTCCGAGCGCATCGTGCGCGAGGACGATTTTCCGAGTTACGGCGTGCGCCATGTCGTCGAATACACAAGCTCCAAGGCGGAATGCGAAATGCTCTTGGAGAACACCGCGCCGGAATTGCCGTTGGTCGTGGCCCGGCCGTCCGTCGTTGTCGGGCACACGCGGCTCGGCTGCCTTCCCTCGGCCAGCATCTACTGGTTTTACCGTGTCGCGGAACTCCTTAGACGGACCACATGCCCGCTCGACGCTTACGATGACGTGGTGCCGGTCGACTATGTCGCCGAGGCATTGCTGTTCTTGCTGTTAAAGCCAGAGCTGAAGCACCGGCGTTATCACATCTCGGCAGGCGAAGGAAGCAGCGTCACCTGGCGGGAAATCTCGGAGGTCTTTTCAAAGTGCTACGGCGAACGGGCGGACAATCCGTACCACGTGGTCGATTTCGCGACGATCGCGCGCGAACGGGAGCGCCTGACGCCGCTCTTGGGGCCGGGCGACGAAGAGCACATGCTCAAGACGCTGGAAATTTACTATCGCTTCGCCGAGATCAATGTGGAGATGTTCGACAATAATCGGCTACTGGCGGAAGGGATGCCGCCGCCGCCGAAGTTCACATCGTACCTGGAAAAGTGCGCGATGATGCCGGCGGACCGAAGCGTGTATGAGCAAATGCGGGCCGATGAGTGATTCGATTTGCTTCTTTCGCTCCTGTCAGCTTTTCTCTTGCCGCAGCGGTTAGCTCTTCGGAAACTCAATCCGAGCCGCGAAAACTTGCACCCAAAGACGTGAAGGCGCAACGCCGTTGTTTCGTGTGTTTGCGCGAGCGCTTGGCTTTGGAGGCCAGGAATGTCTTCCGAAGAATCCCTGCCTTCCTCCGTCGCCGACCTGGCCGCGCTGGGCCGGCTGTTCGACGAGCAACGCTCGCGCTTGCTCGCCATGCTCGAGCGCCGCATTGATCCCAAGCTGAATTCGCGCCTGGACGCCGAAAGTATCCTGCAAGAAACATACTTCGCCGCCCGCCGCCGTTGGAATAATTTCAAATCCTCAACGATGACCGCCTACGCCTGGCTCTATCGGCTCGCGCTCGACGCGCTCATCGAAGCCTGGCGACGCGAAACCCGGGGACCGCGCGACGCCCGCCGCGACTTGCCTTTGCCCGAAGGGACCTCGCTGCAACTCGGCCTGCAGCTTGTGCAAACTGGCACCAGCCCAAGTGAAGCCCTCATGCGCGCGGAATTGCGCGATCGCGTGCAGAAGGCGATGAGCCTGTTGAGCGACAACGACCGGCAAATCCTGTCGATGCGGCATTTCGACGATTTGTCGCACGCCGACATCGCCGCCATCTTGGAATTGACCGAAGCCGCCGCCCAGCAGCGCTACCATCGAGCCTTAGGGCGGCTGAGCGATATGTGGCACAGCGTATTTGAGAACTAACCCGACGCGTGAGCGAGGGAATTCACCACAGAGACACAGAGGCACAGAGGGCACACAAAGAAAACACGAAATGAAGAATGAAGAACGATGAATTGCCAACGGTGCGCAGCATCTCATTCTTCATTCTTCGTTTTTCACTCCTCCTTGCATTCTTTGTGTTTCCTCTGTGTCTCTGTGCCTCTGTGGTTAGTTCGGAGCCACCCACATGACCCAATCCAGCACCGCGCCCGATCCCATCGATGCCGTCGTGTCCGAGTTTCTGCGCGACTACGAATCCTCTCCCGATCCCGATGCGACCCTCCGGCTTTGGTGCGATAAGCATCCGGACCTGGCCGACAAATTCCACGCCCGCGTGGACGTCATGCGCATGCTCAGTAACGCTCGCCCCGACACGGCCGATCCCATCCCTGCGCGGCTGGGCGAATTCGAAATCGTGTCGCTCATCGGCAAAGGCGGCATGGGTGAAATCTATCGCGCCAAGCACGAACGCCTGGGCCGCACCGTCGCCATCAAAGTGATTCGCCAAGGCCGCGTGTCGCCGCTTGCGCGCGAGCGGTTTCTGCGCGAACAGAGCGTGCTGGCCCGCTTGCACCAGACGCACATCGTCCCCATCCACACCGCCGGCGAGGAGGGACCATTGCAATACTTCGTCATGCCGTTTATCGACGGCGCCTCACTCAACCACGTCGTCGCCGCCGCCCGCGACCACGAAACCAGCCACCCGGGCGCGAAGACGCCGCCGCTCGGCGTCCTCGTGGGGCAGGCTTTCCAGCCTGCCATCCCAGCGGCAGACAAGAATGTCTGCCCCACGCCCGCAGGCGAGTCTTCGAGCCTGCGGGGTGCGAGTGCCTCGTCCCTCGCCCCACGACACTCACCCCTCTCGATGGAGTACTTCCACTCCGTCGCTCAAGTCCTCGCCGACGCTGCCGACGCCCTGCAGCACGCGCACGACGCCGGCATCCTGCACCGCGACCTCAAGCCCTCCAACTTCATGATCGACCACCAAGGCCATTGTTGGGTCATCGACTTTGGCCTGGCGGGTCTCGTAGGGCAGGCTTTCCAGCCTGCCTCTACCGCGGCGGATGAGAAGTTTGCCGTCGCCCCGGCAGACAAGAATGTCTGCCCCACGAGCTTGACCGCCGGCGCAGTTCCCGGCACGCCGCAATACATGTCCCCGGAGCAATGGGCGCGCGTCAACGTAGCGGAACTCGCCAAGAGTTCCGGCGACGCCGCACCGGAATTCTTGCGAATTCCGCTACGAGAGGAAAACACTGCCCTCGATGGCCGCATCGACGTCTGGGGCCTGGGCCTGACGCTCTATGAACTGTTGACGCTCCGCCGCGCCTTCGACGGCACGAGCCAGGAAGATGTCCGCCGGCAAATCCTAACAACGGAACCGCCGTCGCCGCGCCGCCTGACCGGCAACGTGCCCGCCGACCTCGACGCCATTTGCCGAAAAGCCATCGCCAAGGACCCGGCCAAACGCTACCAATGCCCGCGCGAGCTGGCGGAGGATTTGCGCCGCTGGCTGAACCATTTTCCGACGCTGGCCCGGCCGGCACGGACGTTGCGCCGGATGGCGCTTTGGTCGAAGCGGAATCCCGGACTCGCCGCCGCTCTCTTCACGCTCATTGTCGCGGTCGGACTGCTTGTCGGCGCGGTGATCAACGAAAACAGGGCACTCGGCGCACTTGCTCAAGCGAGCAAGAAAGAACTTGCCTTGCAGGAAATCGTCCGCTTGCGATTGTCGCCGCGCACGGACGGCTGGTTTGGTATGGTTTGGGAAAAGGTGAAAGGAGCGGCGAAACAGGGCAATGACCTCAACCTCCGCAACCAGGCCACCGCGTGCTTGATGGGCCTCGACGCGGAGCGCCGGAATCAATTCAAGGGCCCTGCCTCGTCGGTCGCCTTTCACCCCGATGGCAAGCGTCTGGTCATGGGCGGCTCCGGAAATCAACCGGCCAGGCTGCACGACGGCGGGCCGGATTTCCCGACTCCAACGAGTGTCAACGGCGAAGGCCCCGTGGCGTGGGCCGGCGATGTTCCTGTCCTTTTCCACGTGAAGGATGGCAAGCTGGTTCTGACCGATCTGGCCCAAGAGAAGTCGATTCGCGAATTCGATGTGCCGAAGGTGCCGCGACCGCCAGTTCTTTGCTTGTCGACCGACGGCGCGCTCGCGGCCGCTTCCGTTCGACTTGACAAGGACAAGGCCCTCACACGCGTTTGGCGGGCTTCGACCGGCGAAGTTGTCACGCAATGGAATCAAGAAGCAACCGCCCTCGCGTTGTCGCCCGATGGTCGGCTGATTGGTTTGGGCGATGACGATGGCCAAATCTCTGTTTTCTCGTTGCCCAAAGGAGAGCGAATTGCCCAAATGAAAAACGACCGGGTCGGCGTTCTGGCGCTCGCTTTTGCACGCGACGCTCGCCGAAAGTCCAGCCCACCGAAGCCCGGCCATGGCTGGCTACTGGCAGCCGGTGATGACTCTGGAACCGTGACGGTCTGGGATGTCGAGGATGGTTCGCTTCGATCCACCGCCCGCGGGTCCGATTATCACATAAACGCAGTCGCCTTCAGCCCCGATGGTGCCACGTTGGCTTCCGCGGGGCGCGGCGAAGTGCACATTTGGGACACTGCGAGCGGCCAACTCCTGCTGAAGGTCGTCGGCCGGAATTGGGTGACCGGCCTGAGCGTCGCGCCCGATGGCCGGCTCGCGGTGAGCAGCAAGTTCAGCTTCAACCAACCCGGTTTCGTAGACGTCTGGTCGTTCCAGAATGGCCGGGGCATCCAGTCGTTTCGCGGCTTGAGCGCCGAAATCGAAAAAGTCGTCATTTCCCCCAACGATCGCTTCGTGGCGGCCCTCGCTCATGACAGCCGCGTCGGCGTCTGGGACGTCAAAACCGAGAGATTGCTGCACGTCTTCAACGCCCCGCGTACCAAGTGGGTCGATAACGCGGCCTTACAATTCACGCCGGACAGCCGGAATCTCTTCTTCTCCGGTTCTCGAAAGGGAGAGGGAGTCGCGATCTTATGGGATGTCGAAAAAGGGACGGAAGTGCCTGGCGCGAAGTGGCAGCTGCCCGCAGGTCTCAACAACCTGGTCGGCTTCCATGGCGACGCAGGTACGATTCTCTTTCAAGCGGAATACGTTGACGGCGGTGGCCAGATTGGCCGAGTCTATCTGCTAAAGCCCGGGCATCCCGTCGGAAAACCACCGTTTTCGACGAAGGAATTCGACCAGATCGACTTTCCGCAACTGTCGCGCGACGGCAGTTACCTAGTCATGGCGGGTTATTCGAGGCGAATGGCTGATTCCCACTGGATCGTAACAGCCATGGACGCAGTCACTGGCAAGTCGCTCTGGCAAACGGAGCCGGAACCACTCGGACCGGAAGACCATGTCCGGCTCAGCCTGGATCGGTCCGGAAACGTGCTGGATCTGCGCTACTGGGACGAGAAGAACAAACGTTGGACGCTTGAAGTCGCAATCGAGGCTGCCACCAACAAGCTGATCGGCACCGCTCACCGTCACGCCCCGAATTCCGGTTGGTCGGCCGCGTTTCGATTGCGAATTGACCAGCAACCGGGTCGCTATTATTTGCGCGTCGCTCCGAAGGACAAAGTCGAAACCCTGCTGAATTTGGCGATCGACCAATACCCGACCGGCACTGTTCAAACCTGGAATTCGGATGGCACCCGCTATGCTTGGGGTCGCGCTGATGGCGTGGTTCAAGTGGCAGATTTGGACGAGATTCAGCGCCGTCTCTCGAATGTGCGCCTGGGTTGGTAATTAAATATTCTACCCATAACTGTCAGATTTCTCCGCACATGTTCGGTTAGTTGGATAGGACCCATTGGAACCGGATTATTTGCGGAGGTCAAAGATGCGACTTCGTCGCCGAAATTGCAAGCTATGTGTGGAGAACCTCGAAGACCGGACTGTGCCGAGTGGCGCTTGTGTTGATCCGCCGGCGGGATTGGTCAGTTGGTGGCCGGGTGACGGCCACGCGAACGATATCGTGGACGCCAATCATGGCTCAATGATGAACGGAGCGTCGTTCGCTCCTGGGTACATCGAACAGGCATTCAGCCTAGACGGCGCCAATGACTTCATTCATATCCCGGACGCCTCGAATCTGACACCATCCTCGCTCAGCCTGGAAGCATGGGTCAAGCCTGATACGATCAGCGGCTCGCGCGTCATTGTCTCCAAGTACCAATCGAGCGATCAGATTCCCAACCGATTTAGTTGGGCTCTAGCGAATCTTGACGGTCGGATTCGCTTCGGCGTCTATCAACATGCTGACGGCCCTTATCGCGTAGTTGACACGGACAGCCCGGTATTGATTGCCGGCGTCTGGCAGCACGTCGTAGGAACGTTTGACGTTGCTACGCAGGCAATCAAGGTGTTCCGTAACGGCGCACAGATTCCGAGTTCTTTCGTCCCTGGACACGATGGCATTGTCACGAACATAAGCGACAGTCCCAGCCCTGTTCGCATCGGCTCGGTTGTCGGCGGCAACGGCGTGATGGTTGACTTCTGGGATGGTCTGATTGATGAGGTCGGACTTTATGGGCAGGCGCTCAGTGCGACAGAAATACAGTCCATCTACAGCGCTGGCAGCGCGGGGAAATGCAAAGAGAGCGTTGACTTGACCCCCACCCACCTCGCCTGGAACCCCGCGCAAGGCGGTGTCGATTTCGCGTACGCGGTGACGGGCGGGGACTTGCCAATGGACACGAGCGCGATGCTCTGGTGGGTGACCGACACCGGCGTGCGGTCGCCGGCCCTCGCGACGCCCATCCCCATCCCGGCGCCGTCGGGCACGCCCGGCATCAACCACGTCCCCGCCGCAGACCTGCTCCCCGTCGCCCCCGGCGCGACCCGGCTGCTGCTGGAGCTGGACCCGGATGACGTGATCGACGAAGCAGTTGAAGACAACAACGAACTGGAAATCGCGATTCCGGATATAGTGATCCACTCAATAACCACGCATGATTCGCGCAGTGTGAGCATCGATTATGAAGTCCTCAACGCCGCCGTCACTTCGGTGCCGATTCGGATTCATCGATCGGAAGGCCCACTGATCGACGACAACGATCCGCTGCTTCTCGAAAAGACAGTCCCCGGCGCGATGGGCCGGCAGACGCAGACGCTCGCCCTTCCTGAGCCGTTGCACATCGATCCGTCGCATCCGTACATCATCGCCAAGGCTGATCCCGGTAATTTGCTCATCGAGACAGCGGAAGACAACAACTCAGGGCTTTTCCGCAAGTTTGTGCTCGGCGTCGTCACGCATGGATTCACGCCGCCGGCCACATTCCCCGATTGGGTCGGGGCAGTGGAGAATGTGATTGAAGCATCTCCGGGCCGGATTGGGTATGACGCGGTCGTGCCCTACTACTGGGTGGCCGACAGCCGCGCGTGGCGTTCGGGGCGGACGGAATATCACGGGCAGCTACTCGCTGGCGTCGTGCGCGGCGAAGGACTGAAGCTTGCCAACAAATCGGAGTTCACACCGGGCCGCGATGTCGTCGATGTGCATTTCATTGGCCACAGCCGAGGCAGCGTGGTGATTAGCCAGGCGTTGCAGAATCTAGTTTCGAATCCCGGTGTCGAAGCATTGAACTCCGGGTTCAAGAAGATGACGATGCTCGATCCGCACCCGGCGCACAACCACCTTTTGAACCCGCAATACAGTGTCATGCCCGGTCGGCTTGGGCAGGTCGCCGAGGCCGTTCTGGTCCTCTTCCAGGCGGTTGCCAGCGACCCGGAAGTTCATGTGCCCCGCAACGTTCACGAAAGCGAAGTGTTTTTCCAACAGACGCCGTGGTTCGCGACTTTGAATTTCGAAACGGTCCTCAACCTTTGGGGAGAAGTGCCTGTGCTCAACTTGTCCGGGCAACCAGTGCATTATTGCGATCTGACCGGTGTTGGCATGAGCCACACCGTCGTGCCGACATGGTATTTGCGAAATGTAGCGCCAAGTTTGTGGCGCGGAGAATCGTTCCATTGCCCATCTGGCGGTTCCGTGTCCGGAGACCTGAATGCGGGCAACAACAACGACAACCTCCCGCCCGCCGGCAGCATCCCAATCCCCGTCCGTCCGCCCTTGCCGTTCCTCCCCGGCTTCCCGCCCCTCGGCGCGCCCGCTTCGTCGCGGCCATTCGGATTGCTCGGCACGCCTGCCACCGCGGGCGTAGTGCGCCGCGACGTCCCGTCCCGTTCGCCCCGTGTCGTCCAAACTCAATCAGGTGGTCTGGAAAACCGCTTTTCCGACTCGCCTCGTCGCGCATCCACGAATGGCATCGACCGTTTGTTTGCGCTGTTGGCGTCGGAGGAGGAACTGTTGTCGGACTGGCTGGCGAACTAATCGCGCCCTGGACGGGACAACTTGCGACACACGGAGTTGGTGATAGGCTCTTTTGGAGCAAACTTCTGCCGCAATACTATGTGGGTGTGTGCAAAAGTCGCAGGCGCAAGGCAATCCATTTTTGTGTGGCGCGAGCGTTGCGATACGTAATTGTCAACCCCGCTTAACGGCGAAGTAAGCTCGTTGAGAAAGCCGCTTGCAATCGCATGCTCATTCGCAACGTCAGGTCATGGCCGGATCGTCACTGCCAAGGGATCGGCCCAATACTTGTCGTCCGCGTTGTAGTACAAGTACGCGCGTGATGCGGGGCCGGTGTAGACGCCGGGGACGCGGCAAACCAGGTCGAGGCTCAATTCAATCTTGGCGTCAGGGGCCAGGTCGCGCCAGTACAGAACCAGTTCCCGGCCACGCAGTTCCCAAGAGCTGATGACGCCCGGCTTGGCGCCGTCCTCGCGCAGCGCCGCCATTTCCTTGAGTTGGGCCATGTCTTCGGGCAAGGCCAGGCCGCCGGGCAGACCGAGGATCGCGACGGCCATGCCTTGGCCCTTACCGCTCTTGTTTTCCACCGTTGCGCTCAAGCGAACCGTGTCGCCTTCTTTCGCTTCGGTTTTGTTCAAAGTCGCGGTTAACTCGACCGGTGCTTTGGGCGGGTTAACCGGCTTCAGCGTCTGGTAGGACCAGGAGAGCGTGTAAGGGAACTCGTTTTTGCCGCTGATCTCGACGCGGAGGCGATTCTTGCCCGCGACGAGGTAATCGCCTTTGGGCACAGCCAGCGTGATCGATTCCTGGGCGGTCGCAGTGAAGTTGAGTACGGCGACCGGATTGGGCCGATCGTTGACATAGAGCACCAGGTTTCCCGGCTCGACGGGCCGCTTGCTCTCCTTGGTGTGGGCGATAAGAGCCTTGAGGGCGAGTATGGTGGACTGCGTGGCGCCGAAGCCGCCGTAGCCGCCGCGTTGTTTGCCGATCCACTTGACCGCGCGGTCGATGTGGTTGTGGAATTCGTCGGGGCGATTGGCCTTGAGCCAGCCGAGGGTGGCCAGTGCGGTGGTCTCGATAAGGAGATCGCGGCCGCCGGAGCCGGTGATGCTGGTCGCCGCCCCCGCCACTTCGCCTTCCTCCTTTTGCATTTCACGCAGTTGCTTCAGGATCTCGACGGCGACGTTGCTCTTGCCGGCGTTGAGATGCCCTGCCGCGACGAGGGCAAGGAAGTACGGGTCCTTGGCGTCTTTTGCCTTTTCCTCGAGCGCCTTAAGCTCGGTGCCGAGGTCTTCTTCGATCTTGCTTTCGGTCAATGCCCAAAAGATGTAGGCGTTCGTCACGTGCTCCGGGGCTCGGCCAAAACTGTCGAGCGCACGCGGATTGCGTTTGAAACCGCCCTTGCCGTCGCGCTGGCCCAGAAGATAGGCCTGCGTCCGCTTGAGCATTTCCTCATCGACAGGGTGCACGCGGGCCATGTCGCGGAATTGCAAGAGGCCGTAGGCGGTGAGCGCTTCGTGCGGCGGCGCTGTTTGGCCGAACCACTCGTAACCGCGGCGCTGTGACGTCTCTTTGGGATCCAAGCACTCGAAGGAAGTCAGTTTCGCGTAGCCGCTGTTTAGGAGTTGCCGCGAACGCTTTTCAAGCTCCGGATTGGCCAGATCGGCTTCGCGCAGATAGTTGAGGATGAGCACATTGGGGTAGTTGCTGGTCGAGGATTGCTCGAAGCAGCCGCATGGCTCGCGCAGCAAACTATCGAGGCCTTTCTGTAATTCCGCCAGCGTGGACGGGAACACTTGCACCTGACACTTGAGCGTATCGGGAACGATTTTTTCCGGAAGCTCGAAGAAGTGGGTGGCCGACTTTTCCAATAGTCCGCTCGCCGAGCCGGCGACCGGAAAGCCTTCGGGAACAATCTTGAAGGAGCGTTCGACGACGTCTTTGCCCAGTTCGCCAAAGTCGGCGCTGAAGCGCAGGTTGGCGAGCCCCTGGACGATGGTCGGCTGAAATTCGAAAACTTCGCGCTCGCGCGATTTCGGGTCGAGGGTAAGCTCCAAGCCGCGTCCCGGCAGCGGCAATTGCTTCTCGTCCGTGATCCACTTGAGATTCTTCGGAAAGACTTGCACGCCCACGGGCAGGCTTTTGTTCGAGTCGTTGGCGATCGCGAGCGGGATTTGGATTCTGTCGCTGCTGGTGACCTCAATGGGCATTTTTGGCTCGATGCTGACCGGCAGACGCGAGGAAAACTCGATAGTGGCGGCGCCGATGCGGCCGTCCAACGTATGGCCGAAAACAACGACCTGAAAGCGGGTGCTGGCGTCGGAGAGATCAAATGCGAGGCTGCCCTTGCCGTCTTGCAAGACGAAGGCGGGCTGCCAGAGCAGGGTCTCTGTGAAATCGGTGCGGACTTCCTCCTGGCGCAGCCCGCGCGCGTGCGCGTATTCGCGGACGAGAAACGGATCGCTCGCCGACGGGAGTGAGACAGCCCGGCCCAAACGCTGCTGAATCAGCTCTTTGAAGTTGCCCTGCATGCGCAAGCGACGTTCGGGGTCAAAGGCGATGGGCGCCCCAGGACCGCCCGGCATCATGAGTCCGCCGCCTTCCATGCCGGGTTCAACCATGCCGGGCATTGCCATGCCGGCCATGCCCCCTCCGCCGAACCCGCCCATTGGCGGACCGCCGGGGATGCCACCACCGGGCGGCATGCCCATCCCACCCGCTTGTGCCATCGGCGCCATCATCGGCTGTGCGGCGGCGTTGGGCCTCTGTGCGTTGGCACCAAACCACTGCACTTCCTTCTCCAGGGGAACTGCCTTCGCCATGTCCACGCCCGGGGGCCCTTCCGCCACGCCCTCAGGACCGAGGCCTACGTTGGGCATGCCCGGCGCCATCATCATCGGCGGCGGCGGGGCCACGGCGACTTTCATGGCCACTGGGCCGCGTACGTCCATGAAGATGTCGTCGCGCATGTTGTTGCGGCTGCCCATGAGGTAAAACGTGCCGGCCAAACTGCCCATGATCAGGAACAACAGAATGCAGCCGCCGACCACGAAAAAGCCCACGCCGGAGCGGCCGCGCGCCATACGCTTCATGCCGCCGTAAAGGCATAAAAGTCCACCGAGCAGCGTGAAGACGACAAGCAGGCCCAAGCCAATTCGGCCCAGCATGCGCTCATAGTCGTCCAACCGGCTATAGGTGTTCTGGATGTTGCCCTGATGCGTGTTCATCAGCGTTTGTTGCGTAATCAGGTCCTGGATCGTCTCGGGCGTGCCGTTTTCCGCGCTTTCGCGCCCGGCCAGCTTCTTTTGCAGCATGATGAATTCCGGAGCGAATTTGGCGTCGAGCTGGTCGAGCACGTCTTTCTCCGGATTGTTGGTCTGCCGGCCGCCGGGGGCCATTGCCAAGAGGAAACGGGCCGCATCGCGATTGTTCTGGAATCGGTTAGGGTCTTGCTCGGCGAAGCGACGCCAACCCTGCACGCCCAAAAGCAGGTCGAGCGCCTGGGCCGCTTTGGGATGATGGCCCAGGAAGAAGTCGGCATATTCGAGATCTTCCGGCTGTCGCACTTCGCTGGTTAGGAGAAAATGCGTCGGCATGGCGCGGGCGGTCTTGTCATTGGCCAGCTTGTGCACACTGAGGTCCGCGACGGCCACCAGCGCGATCGCCGGCGCGAATTCCTTTTTCTCGTTCTCGGCGGCCAGGGTGAGCTGCACGCGGTCGCCTGGATAGTAAATCTCTTTGTCGGTGCGCGCCGTCACTTGCAGCTTTTGCGGCGCGCGGCGATAGAGCAGCCGTTCCGCCATTGGCTGGACCGCGCCGTTGGCGAGTTTTTCGAAGACGGTGACGCGGAAGACGCCGCCGATGCCATGCGTGGGCCGCAGCGTGACGCCCGCCGGCTTGTCCGCCTTGGCCTCGACATAGAGATGGTCGAGCAGCTTGCCGCGACAATAGACCCCCACGAGCAAATCGCGGTTTTTCCCGGCGCTGGTGACCTGCACGTCGATGGTGTCGTCGGCCACGCCTTGCGGAATGCGGAGCACGACGCCGTCCCGCTTCACCTTGGGCAACAGGTAGCTGTATTGCTTGCCGCCTTTGCCGTGCATCTTGATAGGCGAATCAATCTTCAATTGATAGCTGCGACCCAGCTCGGGCGTGAATTCAAAACGGCCCATGCCTTGATTGACGCCCGGCTCCTGGTCGTCAGACAGCGTATGAATGTTGGCGACCACGACGTCTTTGTCATCGACAATGCGGCCGCGCATGTCCGCCGGTTTGCCGGTCGTGGTGCGGGCTTGGAAATAGACGCGATTGGGCAGGCCGGCGATGAGGTCGCCGCCCTCGGGATAAAACTCGACTTGCAATCGATTGAGGACGATCGGGATCGGGCGGACAATGGTGTCAACGGTTCCGCCGTCGCTATAGCGAATGGAGATCATGCCGTCGCCGCGGGTCATCGGCACGTTTAGCGCAAAACTGAAAGTCAGATTGCCCGCCGGGTCGGTGCGCAGGGTGTTGTTCTGCACCACCTGGCCATCGACCGTAGCGTGGATATGCGCTTCGAGGGGCTCCATGGGCCCACCCTCGGCCCGCGCGGCCCGCGCCGTCAGCACAACGTTGTCGCCCGGTCCGTAGGAACTGCGGTCGAAAATGATTTCCTTGTTGAAGCGCGGCGCTTGCCATTGGTTGATGAGAAACGCGCGTTTTTCCGCCTGAAAACGATCGTTGGCTTCGCTTACGTGCAGAAGATACTGCCCGCCGGGGAGTTCGGGCGGAATCGCCCATTCGCCGGCGCCGAGGCCGGTGAGTTTCTCGCCGTCCGGTCCCTTGACCGGCTGCTTGGTTTGCTCGTGGACAAGCTCGGCGCTGCCTTCGCCCTTGAAGAACTCCACGCCGTTCGGTCCCGTCACGCGAAAGCGCAAGCGCAGCGGCTCCTGGGCCGGCTTCAAGCTGAAGCGTTCGAGCGTCAAGGAGCGGAAATGCACGACTTCGCCCGGGCGATACATGGGCCGATCGGTATAAAGGTGCGTCATGTATTCCGGGGCAATGAGCTTCAGGTGTTCGCGCACTTCCACGGGCGCGCCGTCCTCGGCTTTCGTTTCGACAACGAGGGCAAGGTCCATGCCCGGCTTCACTGGCAGGTCGCGCGGCAGTTGAATGTTGACTCGGCCACGGGCTTGATTCAGCTCCTTTTGAAAAAGGACTTCCTTCGTGGCGGGATTGACGACTTTGGCGACCAGCGACGGCGCCGACTTTGTGAAAGCGGCCTTTTTCGCTTGAACTGTGGACGACTTTGGCTGCACGTCGATCTGGAAATCATTGGCGCCGCCGGCTTGCAGATTGCGTGGGCCGTTGATGATGACCTGTGTCGAGCGGTCGCGCAGCACGCGCTTCTGGTTTTCCGTTTCATTGTTCCAGCCATCCACCAGCTTGCGGATTTGTTCTTTGATCTCGTCGATTTCGACCCGCGCCTTGCGGCTTTCTTCTTTAATCTTGTTCTGGAGATCGATTACGGCAAAGCTCGCTTTGTCGAATCGTTGCGTGGCCTCGGTGTATTGGTTCTTGTGATAGTTCCAGCCGGCAATGCTGAAAATGCCGCCGATCGCGAGAAAGAAAAACAGCAACGAGGCGGCAACGGCCCAGCGCATCCAGGTGTTGCGGCGTTCGCGCGGCCGTTTGGGCATTTTCGCGGTAGCCGGGGCGGCGTGCGCCTTCAGCGTCTCTTTGGGCGGCGCAAACGACACCTCGGTGAACGATTCTTTCGCAGCTTCCGCCAAAAGCGTCTGCTTTTCCCGGACTGCCTCCAAAGCGGCGCGCGCTTCCGCCGACGACGCCAGGTGCGCCGCGAAATCGGCCGCTTCCTGCTCGCTCAAGAGGCCGTACAGATGAGGAAGAATCAGTTCTCGAAACTGTTCATGTGTCATGGTCGCCGTCCGTTCGGTGCTAACCACAGAGGCACAAAGACACAGAGAAGAAGAGATAGAGATTGTCAAGAAGTTGATTCACTATCTTTTTCTTCTCTGTGTCACTGTGTCTCTGTGGTTAGGGGATCGATAATTCAAACCAGAATCTTGCGCAGCTTTTCCAAGGCGGCGCGCATCTGGGTTTTCACGGTGCCGACAGGGACGCCGCGCATCTCGGCGATCTCTTCATAGGTGAGGTCGCCGTTTTGCCGCAGGAGAAAAACTTCTTGTTCCTCCGAGCGCAAGTCGCGGATGGCCCGGCGCAGGCGGTCCATCGCCTCGCGCTTTTCGGCTACGGCGGCCGGCGCCGCTTCCCGTGTCGCCATGGTGTATTGCTCCGCCTTCAAAGGCTTGACCCGGCGATGCCAGGCGCTGCGCTGCATGTCCTTGGCCGTATTGAACGCCACGCGAAAGATCCAGGCCCGCAAGTTTAAGACCTGGTGCATCTGATCGCGGGCGTTCCAGCACTTGACGAAGGAGTCCTGAGCGGCATCCTTGGCGTCTTCCGGGTTGCCCAGCACGAAGACGAGCGTGCTGATCAGTTCGTCGCGAAGGTCGTTGAAGGTGCGCACCAACAGCTCGGCCGGCGCAGGCTGTCCGTTGGCCTCCGGCAGGACGCGTATCGCTGCCCGCTCGTCGTGTCTGCCCATAATCCACCGCAAAAGACGAGAACCCCCGCTGCCCGGTTTTCCGTGCCGGGCGAAAATTCCGATAGGAGAACCGATTATAACAGCGCCGGGAAGAGTCGCAACGCAAAGAACAACGGACGCCGGCGGACGAATGTCATTTCTTGTTTGCCTTTTGCCTCTCGGGGCGGTATACGACGATTTCGCTAAGACCGTTCGTGCCCGCATCCCATGCGAACATCCCGCTTTGGAGCCCATCATGTTCACTTCGCGCATTCTGGACGTGCCGGCCATCGTCCATTCGCCCGTTAACTTTCTGCCGGTCGATCTAGTCCTGGCCCTGCCGGAGTATGTGACGCGTGCAAAAAATGTCCCGTTCAATCTGCCTGGGGCGGTTGCGACTTTGTTCCGCAACTATAGTTGGAAGCAGGCGCAGAGTGTTTTATCTCCCCACGTTTGGGCGCCCGGCCTCGACTCCCATGGGTTGAGCGATCTTCTCTCCGCTCCCCTGTACCCAGACAACATTCCACCCCCTTTGCCGGACTTCGATCCGGAAGATCTTCGAAAAAAAGACTTTCCTGACCCGAGTTGGCGCGGCAGCCAAGCCGGCCCAATCAAGATCATGGACGTGCTCCACTTGAGCGCCGACGTCATTGCGGGCTACCTCAGTCGGGAGCCTTGTTTAGATTTGACCGGCCGGGGAATTGCTGATGCGCTTCGGGCCGGCGATTTGCGCGATATGCTCGTACTGGCCCAGACGAGGCTGGTCATACTGCATGTGAACCTCGGCTCTCTACCCGCGGCGGATTGGCTCGCGGATTACCTCGTGGGCGGCGGCATCCCAGCCGCCCTTGTCGTTCAAGGCGACGACCCGTGGCTTTTGAACCGCTATTTTCTGAACTTGTACGCCGACATCATTCACAATCACGATCTGGCCAAGGCTGCCGCCCCGCACGACTGGGATGAAGAGCAACAGTTGCGGATTACCCTGCGAATGACACAACTGGGCGCCAACACACTGCAGTTCATGGACTTGTGGAATGAATTGGAGCAGCGCATGTACCAATTAGGCCGGGAATTGGAACGAACCGGTCAAATAATGGAGGTAAGGCGTCAACCAAGGGAAAAGCTGTTGCACCGATCTCAAATCATCGAATTGGACGAACGCCTAGCCGGCGAGTTGAGCGAGAAACACCCCGATATGCAGACCTTGCTAGAGGACTGGCGAGACGTGGCGGCCAACATGCGGGGCGTTCGAGACCAGTTGTTCCATCACGAAGGCACTGGTGTGATTCCACTGGCCGAATCGCGCGCGGTAGTCGCCGCCTTGGAAGCAACTCTTCCGGATGTCGATGCGACCTTGACCGAGCACGCCGACCGCTTTGGGCAGGAAGCGCTTCAAGAAGCCTCGCACGCGCCGCGCGTGCTGAACGTGAACTTCGCCGCGCCCGACGACGCCGACCCCGAGCAAGTGTTGCCGCCGGCCGCGGGGTTGATCACGGGCCAAGCCTACGATTTACTCGTCGACATCGGCCCAAGGTGGAGTCGCATACCCAGCATCGTTCAAGGCAATGCCGAGTTTCCCGAACAGGCCCTGCCCCCCGGACCGGAAGGGTACGCGATCCAAGTTGTCGTCGCCAGCGACCAGTTCACGCCGGGACTGGTTGTCGGCCGGCTGTGGCTGCCCGCCGGCACGGGCCGCAGCACTCCGATCCTGGACGGCAAGCGGGCGCAACACAGCGGCCCCCTACGGCTGCGCTTGACCGCGCCCGTCATTCCCAACGACCATGCGGAACCGGTTTATAGCGCGCGGGCTCGCCTGGCGATTTATTTTGAGAACAATCTCTTGCAATCTGGAGTTCTTACCGCGCACGTAGTCCGGAAAATAGACACGCCGCTAAACGCTGCCAATACTTTGGAAATCGATTACGTTTTGACCTCGCGCTTTCAGGAGCTAGGGGAACTGCTGGGCCGACGCCAACTACAGAATGAAAGCGAGTTGTTTGGCCAGTCCACGCCGATTGCACTCAATTTAACCTTGAACGACGACGGCGCCGATGGCCATCGCATACTTATTCGCGGTCAGTTTGACCCTACCGGTACATTCACTGCTCCAGTGCAAACGGTGCCGACGGCAGCCATTCCCTACAATCCGGTCGGCAGCGCCAAGATGCTGGCGACGGCGCGGCAGACCCTGCTCGATTGTTTCTTTGAACGCGACCCGAAGCGCACACCCATTGCCGACACGAACGGAATTCAGGCGGACAACAGCAAGAGTTATGAACAGTTTAAACTCGACCTGTATGCCTTGGCGCTGCAGGGGGCCGAGTTGTTCCGGATAATCACGCGACAAGCTCAGACGGAAGACCCCGGGCTGGATGCGCGCGATTGGACGGCGAAGCTTCGCGCCGCCTTGGTGGCGCCAGGGGTCCTTCAGATCGCCCGTGCCAAACGCGCCGAATACGCATTCCCGTGGGCACTGGTTTATGACATTCCCATGCCGGGACCGGAATATCACCTTTGCGATGTCTGCAAGCAATGGGCAAACGGACCGCGCCTCGGCGTGAAGTACTTGAAAACCTGTCCTCACGCGGGCGCGAAAAACCATCAGGAAAACGTCCTCTGCCCGTTTGGTTTCTGGGGTCTCAAACACATCGTCGAGCAGCCGCCGTCCGTGCCGCCGCCGTTTAACGGCACTGCCGATTTGCGCGACGCGCGGCGCGACATTCCCGGCGGTCCGTCCCCTAACTTGGGATTGGCATTTACGTCCGACCCCAAACTCGACCAACGCCGATTGCAACTGCATCAGGCCGCGCTGGCCGCGATCGCTCCGTGGCGGCTGCACCCGCCGCTGCCCGCGCACGACGTATACCAGGTGCGCGATATGCTGCCCGAAGCGACGATCGCCTACTTCCTTTGCCATGGAGTCAACGATAAAGACGGCAAACCATTCTTAGTCGTCGGACCCGGCAACGACTTTCAACACTGGATTGGCGACGGCACGATTCACGATTGGGCTGATACGCCGGTGCCGCCCAATCTCCAAGGTTGGCGCAGCCGGCGTCCGTTCATTTGCATCAACGGCTGCCACACCGCCGATCTCAAACCGGAGCAATTGCAGAATTTCGTGTCGGCGTTTATCTACGCAGGGGCGAGCGGTGTGCTCGGCACCGAAGTCAACATTCGACTGCCCTTAGCCATCGAGATCGGCGAAAGCCTGATGCAGAAGCTGGCTGCTAAGGTCCCGGCCGGTGTTGCCCTTTATCAAATGCGCTGGGAATTGGCCAACAAAGGCAACCTGCTCGGTCTGGCCTACACGTTGTTTGCCCGCTCGGACTTGTGTTTGGACTACGCGGACATCCCCGCAGGCGTCGCCATGGCCGCCAGTTGAAGTTCATTCCCGCAGTGGCGGGGCTGTCGGCGGGCCGTCGCCGCCACCTGCTTGTGGCCGCTCGCCCAGCCAGTCGGGAGCGCCGGGCTTGCTTGCTCGGCACAAGTACCAAAAGAACCCCACTGCCAAACCGATGCAATAAGCGCCGAAAGCGCCGCTTTCCGCGGTGAATAGACCTGTGACCGCGGCGCCGCCCAGGGCGCTAATGACTGTAGTGATGTCGGTCAAGACATTGCGCTGCGAGCGGCGCAAGATTCCGTATGTGACCCAGCCGACAACTAGACCGAAACAAAATGCGCCGAGGACATGGAAGATAACGACGTACTCTTTGGGCATGGGGCACCTCACGTTTCGAGAGTGAATGGCCGCCAACATACCACAGCCGCTTCCTGCGGTCCATAACCTGCATCAGGACGCCGCGAATGATTACTTGGTCAACGGTGGCTGACCCTTCTCCTTATTTGACACAGAGTTGTTTGAGTTTTGTTTCAGCGGAGGCTTGGCCGGCGCTTGTTCCTTTTCGCCATTCTTGACCGCGCCGATCTCCACACTCTTAATCAGCGTCGGCACCAGGCGCTCGCTGATGCCGGCTACAATGCTGATGAACACGATCAGCAAGTCGCGCGACGCACTGCCCGGCTGCAACGTCGAGAAAAGCAAACCCAGTGCATATGCTATCGTCACGACGACGCCGCCGAGCACACCCACGCCAATACGGCTCAGCCCTTCCAGGATGTGCAGCTTCATGCCGGCGGAAACGTCAAGATTTGCCTTGCCGAGCCTGGTGAGGATGGACAGGAAGGCGCCGAGCCCGCCGGCACAGGCCCCAAACAAGCAATCGACCAGCCCGTCATCGAGCCGGTTCCGTAGCCAGACGGCAATTGCTATCCAAGCCAACAGGACGCCTACCGTCCCCCAAAAGCCCGACATCACATACCAAAAACGGGCCGCTTCCTGGTTGCGGGCGCTGATGTACTGCTGAGCCTGGTTGAGATTCTCATCGGCCGTAGCCGCGTTGCCCTCCCGAAGGACGCAAACAAGCGCATCGCCGACCAAGCGCTTGAACGACAGGAGTTGATCGTGGCTGAGATGGCTAACATCGATCGATTCGAGCACTCCGACCCGATTGCGAATTCTGTCGAAGTCGTTGATCTTCTTTGTCTGCTCTTCGAATTCGGGATTCCACTCATACCAGACAAAGCCGTCCTGATCGAGAAAGACGATGAATTTCTCGTCATCGTAGATCATGTACTCGATGAATGTGTCGCCCTTGAAGCGGTCGCCCTCGGCGTACGAAGTAAAGGGCCGGTGTCCTGGCGGTGGCGTTGAATCCGCCGACTTGGACTCGGGAGCACTCGAATCGCTCATGGTAGGTCTCGGCCGGAAATGGCAATCGAGTTGGGAAGTGCATTAGAGCCTCGGTCGATGCAAATGTCAAATAGAGGAGAATGAAGCCCGCACTTTCGCATTCGCCTGCTCCCACCCAAGGAGCTGTTTTTCCTTTCTAGCGCGATAAAACAGGCTCATTCTCAAACACTTGTAATTTCGAAGGCAAGAACTGGACACTTGGAACAGAGAATGTTGTTAGCACTAAGTAACAATGAGGAGGGTATGCCTATGCACGAGTTGGCAAGAACGGTGATTTTGATGATTGTAAGTTATTCTTGATTAAGTCTTTATGTCTATCCTCTCGTTCTTGCCAACTGGTCGATTTTGGTGGCAAGAACGAGCCGTTCTTGCCCCTTGTACAATCTTCAAATGCGGGAAACTGTCCACAGCGATCGAGTTGAGTGCGGCGGGCGTGATGGCCTGGCAGATGTGGCGGCTTCATTATCGCAAACGATAGTTTAAGGCTAACTGTCATGCGGAGCCTTGCATTGGCGCTGGTTGGCATATTCACACGGCTTCAGCGGTCTTGAGAAACCGAATCGCGTGGGCATACCCCTTGGCCGCGGCGCACGCGATCAACTTCAACCCGCGCTCGCGGTCAGGCGGCGTTAAGGCGCCGGTCAGGTAGATGCGGCCCAGATCGTACTCGCCGTGGGGATCGCCGCTCTCGCCGCGGGGATAGTGAAACTCCGGCTCGCCGTCGGTTGTGCACAGCCAGTAGTCGCGGCCGTTTTTCTGCGTGACCCGCACGGTCCGCGCGTCGAGCCATTGGATGCGGTGCAATAGGTGCTCACCGATACCGCTGATGACGCCCAGCGTGCACAAGAGAACGCGCCGCCGCTCCTGCATCTTCCGATCGAAGAAGACCAGATAGACCCGAGTGCAATCGGTGACGTCGAAGAACGCTTGCACGCGCGAGCGTCGGTCCGGACTCGACAGCGGCTTCTTCCACCAGAACGTGAAGCGGAAGTCGTTGCGCACGATGCGGGCCCGCGCTTCCTCGAGCTGCCGCGTCTCCCAGCCGAACCGCCCGGCGCAGCGGACGAGCGCCGCGTGAATGCGGTCCAGGTAGTAGAGGCGCCGCTCGGCCACCGTCAATCCGCGGTAGTGCGCCGCATCGAAGAACTCGAAGACGTCGGCGATCCCTTCGCCCGGCTTGTCTTCCGGACAGCTCGGGAAGACCACCGGTTCCGGATTGAGCGATGCGGCCGTGAAGAACACGTTGACCTTGGCGATACCGTTCGTCAAGAGCGGCGTGGCATACGACTCATACATCCAGCCCAGGTACGGCACGTCCGTGTCGCGCACGGCGGCGTACAGCTCGACGTCGCCGCGTGTGTCGTTTACGTCGTTGCCGCGGATGAAGTCGATTGCTAGGTAGCGCAGGTATTTCGCCATGAACACCGCCTCGACGCGTCATCTTACACGACGAGAACGAATGACGCGAGCACCTCGAGCGCGGTGCCGTCATCGCGAAGGCCCGGTTGCCCGAGCCTTCGCGATGACGATTGTCGGTGTCCGCTTCCTCACGGCGCGGCTCAGAAGTCGATGTCTCCCTCCAGCGTGAACTCGAACAGCCCGCCCTCGAGCAGTTGGGCGGTAAGCTGCACAGAGCCGCTGGCGTCGGCGAAGCGGCCGGTGCCGCCGTCCCAGGTGTCCGTGCCGGTGCCGACGCCGGTTTGGAAATTGAGCGTCGAGGACGGCGTAGAGCTTGTCGCCGTTAGCCGCCTCGTACGTCGTTGTGCCGCTGATCCTGAAGATGACCGGGTCGTCGGTCGGCGTGAGGATCAGCGTGCCGTAGTGGGTGAAGGCGCCCAGGTGAGTCGCGATTCCGGTGGCGAAAAAGCCGCCGACCGCGTCGGTGAACTGGCCCGAGCCATGCGCGTTCATCGGGCGGCTGTGGACTTGGTTAGCTTGGCCGTGCCCAGTTTCCAGATCGGCGACATTGTCGGGCCGCAGCTGGGTCTCGGCGGGATTGTAGCGCGTATCTGCCGGATCGTGATTGTAACTCGGCCAATCCTTGGGGTCGCCGGAAACCACATCGACGCCGCTGGGCACGGTGCGGTCTTCGAGCGCTTCCAAGGTGAGGCGCGTCGTGGGCCGCGTGCGAGCTCGGTTGCGAAGCCGGCTCGGACCGCGGCGACGGAACAATGAGGCTAGCTTCATGGTCCATCTCCTTGATCAAGCGGTCTGCACAATGGATGACTGGCGATCGCCCAAGCGCGCAGACCGAGCACCTGGGCGTTGCCGGGAGCTTTGATTTCAACGTAGACCCCACGCTCCGAGTGGGGATTTCGGAGAGCCTGCGAGTCGGCCGGCTAGGTCCTTAGTGCCCAAACGGCGGCGAACACCGTCACGCGAAATTAGCTGCGACTACGGTTTGTGGCAAAAATTCCTCAGCGACTGGTCTGCGATAGGATGCAAGCGGCAGCGGCCTGGGCCTCGCCGTCGTTATGCAAATCGTTGAAGGCTTCGGCGGCAAAATCCACGTCTACAGCAAGGTGAACGAAGGCACGCGCATGGAGGTGTGGCTGCTGGAGGCACGCGGCTAAGGAGTAGTGCTCGGCTTTTTGCTTGTCCCGGACTGAATCGCACGTATGATTGATTTGTTCAGTGTTTACTTAACGGTCGACCGGCAAGATGCGTTGCGCGACCCGTTAACACCAGCCCGACGCGCGAGCGAGGGACTGTAAACAAACGGGACGACCAGCCCATGAACGAAGCCGACACCTCCCAAAGGCTGATTCGCCCCAAGCTCGAAGCATCCGGTTGGGACAACACGCCGCACCTCTACAACGAGCAAGTCTCCTTCACCGATGGCCGGATCGTCGTCGCTGGCAATAAAGTCCGCCGCCGCAAGCGTAAGATTGCCGACTTCTTGTTGCGCTATACGCGCGACCTCACGCTCGCAGTCGTCGAAGCCAAAGCCGACGAGGAACCCGCCGGCGACGGCATGCAGCAGGCCAAGGAATACGCAGAGATTCTCGGTCTCAAGTTCGCCTACGCGACCAACGGCAACGAAATCCTCGAATTCGATTACTTCACCGGCCAAGAACGCACCCTCTCGGCGTTCCCGACACCCGAGGAACTCTGGCAGCGTTACCAGCTAGGCATGGGTCTCAAGCCTTCGGCGGCGCAAGGACTACTGACGCCCTCCAATCTCGTAAGCGGCAAGAAGCCGCGCTATTACCAGGAAATCGCCATCAACCGCGCCGTCGCCGCCATTTTGCAAGGGCAAATACGCGTGCTCTTGACCATGGCCACTGGCGTCGGCAAAACCGTCGTCGCCTTTCAAATCTGCTGGAAGCTCTGGAGCCAGCGCTGGAACCGGACCGGCGATTATCGGCGGCCGAGAATCCTCTATCTCGCCGACCGCAACGTTCTTGTCGACGATCCCATGGCCAAGGACTTCGCTCCCTTCGGCGAGGCGGCCATCAAGATCGAAGAGGGCCGGGCGCCCAAAAGCCGCGAAATGTACTTCGCCATCTATCAAGCGATAGCCAAGGACAAAGTCCGGCCGGGTCTGTACAAGGAATATGCCCGCGATTTCTTCGATTTGATCATCGTGGACGAGTGCCACCGCGGCAGCGCCCATAAGGAAAGCAATTGGCGCGAAATCCTCGACTATTTCGAGCCCGCCTACAAGCTCGGCATGACCGCGACGCCCTTGCGCCAGGACAACCGAGACACTTACTTTTACTTCGGCAACCCGCTCTACATTTACAGCCTGCGTCAGGGCATCGACGACGGCTTCCTCGCACCCTACCGCGTCCATCGTATCGTCACCGACGTGGACGCGATGGGTTGGCGGCCGACCGCCGGCGAACTCGACCGCTATGGCCGCGAAGTCCCCGACGAGGAATACGAAACCAAGGACTTCGAGCGCGCGGTGGCTCTGCGGGCCCGCACCGAAGCGATCGCCCGTCACATTACCGAGTTCCTAAGAAAGACGGACCGCTTCGCCAAAACCATTGTCTTCTGCGTCGATCAGGAACACGCGGACGAGATGCGCCGCGCGCTCACGACTCTGAACGCTGACCTTGCACAGCAGTTTCCGGACTACGTCTGCCGGGTCACGGCCAATGAAGGCGACATTGGCCGCGGCCACTTGGACCGCTTCAAAGACGTGGAAACGCGCACGCCGGTCATTCTGACCACTTCGCAGCTCTTGACGACCGGCGTGGACGCGCCGACCTGCAAAAACATCGTCCTTTGCCGCGTCATCGGCTCGATGACCGAGTTCAAGCAGATCATCGGCCGGGGCACGCGCGTCCGCGACGACTACGGCAAGCTCTACTTCAACATTCTCGACTACACCGGCTCCGCAACACGGCTATTCGCGGACCCGGACTTCGACGGCGAGCCTGCCCTGGCGACTCAGGTCGAAATCGACGCCGAGGGTCAGACGGTCCCAGGGACGGAAGAAGTCGTCCAGCCGGAAGAAAC
>JAKEHV010000401.1 GCA_022614915.1 Gemmataceae bacterium
GGCGGCGAGGACGGGCCAAGCAGCGTCGACCCCACCGTGAACACGGAAAACGTCGGCGACAATCCGCTCGAGGCGACCGCCCTGGGCCTCAAAAACCTCGACCGCGTCATCGACATGCTGCCGTCGGCGACGACCGAACTCGGCGAGGATTTCTCGCTCATGCAGGACACCTACAAGACCATCTTGAAGCACCGCAGCAACTGGCTGAACCACGTTGCCAAGCTGGTCGGCGGCGTCGTCGAGTATCGCACGCTGGGCGGCCGTGGCTCGGATACTTTCACCCGGCTGCCGAAAGAAACGCAACAACAAGCGGTCAAGTTCTTGCTCGAACATGCCTTCACGACGCCCAAGCCGCTGTTGCAGCCGAGCATCGTCAACCGCTTCAAGTACATCGGCGTGGCGGACGACGTCATGTCGCAGCAAAAGTCGCACATGGAGAACCTTCTGAGCGCTCGCCGCTTCAAGCTGCTCATGGACGCCGAAGTCGTCGGACCGGAGCAGGCCTATCCCGCGCTGCAATTCCTGACCGACGTGCAGGACGGGCTCTGGTCGGAGCTCAAGATGACGACGCCGGTGGTCGATGTGATCCGCCGCAGCCTGCAGCGCAACTATCTCGCGCATTTGAAGGATGAGCTGAACCCCAAGGAATCAACCGCGACGCCGAAGCTGCCGTTCCCGGTCCCGGACGATGGCGGCCCTGTTTTCGGCGCGAGCACGAGCGGCACCGACTTCCGGGCCGTGGGCCGGGCGGCGTTGAAGCAGTTGGCCGACCGAGTAGACGTGGCGATCTTAAGGACCCAGGACGCCATGACCCGCGCCCACCTGCAAGATTGCCGGCGCGAAATTGACCTTATTCTCGATCCCAAGAAGTAGGTAAGATAGGCGTAGGCTAATGGAGCGGTTCATGCAAAAATCGCAACGTCGTCGCTTGTGTGTCTGGACAATGGCGCTTCTTGGTTTTATGGCATCGTCCGGTTGCGGAACTAGCGACGACGAAAACGGCGCTGTCGAAGGCGTCACGGCAACGGTCACGACGAAAAACTTCGACGAGGTGGTGCTCCAGAACAAGCAGCCCGTCCTCGTCGATTTCTGGGCGCCCTCATGCGTGCCGTGCAAAATGATGGATCCGTCGCTTAGAAAGCTGGCCGGGGCCATGAAGGACAAAGCCGTCGTCGCCAAGATCAACATCGACACCAACCAGCAACTAGCACAGCGCTATGGCGTGCGCAGCATTCCGTGTTTGCTCGTCTTCAAGAACGGCGCGGAAGTGGAGCGCTTCGTCGGCCTCACTCCATACCGGGAGTTGGCGGCCGCTTTGCGCGACGCGGCAGAGTAGCGCCTGGAGTTTCCATTTCCCATCAAGAATGGTTTGGATTGCAACCCCTCGCGAGCGCGGAATCTTTCGGTGCTGTGCCCTCCTCTAACGAGCATAAGAGGAGGACTATCCATGATCACCTTTCGCAAAAGCCACGAGCGCGGCCATTTCAACCACGGCTGGCTCGACACCTATCACACCTTTTCCTTTGCCGACTATTACGACCCCAAGCACCATCACTTCCAGGATTTGCGCGTCATCAACGAGGACCGCGTCGCGCCCGGTCAGGGCTTCGGCATGCACCCGCACCGCGACATGGAAATCCTGACTTATGTGCTCGAAGGCGCCTTGGAACACCGCGACAGCCTGGGTAACGGCGAAGTGCTGCGCGCCGGCGAACTGCAGCGCATGACGGCCGGCTCGGGCATTATGCACAGCGAATTCAATCCGTCCGAGGAAACGCCGGTGCACCTCTATCAAATCTGGCTTTTCCCCAAAGCAAAGGGGCTGAAGCCCAGCTACGAGCAGAAGCGCTTCGAACCAGAAAAGCGCCAAGACCGCTGGCAGCTCGCGGCGTCACCGGACGGCGCCGGGGGCGCGCTCACGATTCAGCAAGACACGCGCGTTTACCTGGCTCGGCCAAGCGCCAATCAAAGCCTGGAGCATCCACTCACGCCGGGCCGGCACGCTTGGCTGCAAGTCATTCGCGGCAAAGTTGGGCTGGGTGAGCACGCACTATCCGCCGGTGACGCGGCGGCGCTAAGCGACGAACGAACCATCCGCATTGCCGGCCAAAGCGACGATGCCGAAGTGATGCTCTTCGATTTGCCGTAATAATATCAACACTAGCCCGACGCGCTAGCGAGGGCGGACGCGTTGCCGCTGCGGATAGCATCCCATTGCAATGATTCTGCGAGAAATCCCCGAAGGAAATCGAAATGCACACGGGCGACACGTGTGCCCTCGCTAGCGCGTCGGGCTAGTGTTGCAGACTATGCCGCCAGGCGTTTCTGATCGCGCTTGCGCCATTCCACCACCGAGCACAAGCCGTCGTCCAGGTCCTTCGTTGCCTTGAAGCCGAGCAGCTTTTCCGCTTTTTCCGTGCTGCCCAGGCGGTGCGTGACGAAGATGTGCTCTTGCGGTTGATATTCCGGCTTCAGCTTCGAGCCCGTCAGCTTCAGCAGTTTTTGCACCAGCTCGTTGATGGTCGTCTTCGTTCCTTTGCCGACGTTAAAGAACTCGTCGCTGACGTGCGTGGCTTTCATGGCCAGGATATTGCAGCGGGCCACGTCTTCGACATGGATGAAATCGTAAGCCTGGCTGCCGTCGCCGTGGATGACGGGGGGTTTGCCCTCTTCGATGCGGTCGAGCACTTTCATGATGACGCTGACATACGTCCCCTTATAGTCCATGCGCGGGCCGTAGACGTTCATGTAGCGCAGGCCGGCGTAGTTCAACTTGTGCATGTCGTTGAAGGCACGGAAAAACTGCTCGCCGGCGATCTTGGTCGCGCCGTAAAAGGTGCGGTTGTTGAACGGGTGCTCCTCGGTCATCGGCGTCGCCAGCGCGTTGCCGTAGACGGAGGCGGACGAGGAATAGACGACGCGATTGACCCCGGCGTCCCGGCACGCTTCGACGACGTTGTAAGTGCCGACAACGTTGACCTCGACGGCCGAGCGCGGATTGCTGACGCATTCGCCCAGCCACAGCGCCGCCAGATGAAAGACATAATCGACGCGGCGCAAGGCGGCCCGTAGCGTCACCATGTCGGTGATCGATCCTTCGAGCATGTTGACCTTGCCCGACGGCAACGCCTGCAGGAGGTTCGCCTTTTTGCCGCGGACCAGGTTGTCGAGCACGCGGATTTCGGCCGGGTCCTCGTGCAAGAGCTGATCGACGATGTGCGAGCCGACGAAGCCCGCGCCGCCGATGACGAGAATTCTTGAGCCTTTGAGCGAAGTCATATTTTCACTCACGAATTAGAGCAGCGTGATCTTCTCCCGGTTCTTTGTCACTTTCTTGGTGGCGTTGCGCGTGTCCAAGACATGCGTCGCCAGGTCCACCACTCTTTGATAATCCACGCTGGTATGGTCCGCCGTAATGATGACCAGGTTCACTTCCTGCAAAAGCTCGTCGGTCAAGGGGACGCTGTCCATCGACACGCCGTGCTCTTCGAAGCTGGGCACATGAGGGTCGTGGTAGACGACGTCGGCGCCGTCCTCTTCGAGCAGCTTGATGACCTCGACGGCCGGCGATTCGCGAAAGTCGCCCAGGTCGCGCTTGTAGGAGACGCCGAGGATGAGGATTTTCGAGCGCGACGGCGCGACGCCGAGCCGGTTCAGGACTCGGAAGGCCTTGTCGCGGACGAAGCGCGGCATGCCGCGGTTGATCTCGCCGGCCAGGGCGATGAAGTGGGTGTTGAAGTTATATTCGCGCGCCTTCCATTCCAGATAATGCGGATCGAGCGGAATGCAATGGCCGCCCACGCCCGGGCCGGGATAGAAGGGCATGATGCCGAACGGCTTGGTGAACGCGGCGTCGAGCACTTCCCAGACGTTGAGACCCATGCGGTCGCACAACAGAGCCAGTTCGTTGACAAGGGCGATGTTGACCGCGCGAAACGTGTTCTCATAAACCTTGACCATCTCGGCGGCTTCGGCGCTGGACACCTGCACGACTTTTTCGATGGTTTGCGAATAAAACGTGACCGCGACCTTGTGCGAGAGCGGGCCGACGCCGCCCACGACCTTGTTGGTGTTTTTGGTTGTGTAGCGGGCGTTGCCGGGATCGACGCGCTCGGGGCTGTGCGCCAAGAAGAAATCGCGCTCGGCTTTGAGGCCGCTCGTTTCCAGTATCGGCAGCATCACTTCCTGCGTGGTGCCGGGATAGGTGGTCGATTCGAGGCTGATGAGCTGGCCGGGCCTGAGGTAGCGCGACAGCTCGCGCGTGACGCCTTCGACGAATTGCAGATCGGGGTTCAGGTTTTTCGTGAGCGGCGTCGGCACGCAGATGACGATCACGTCCATATCCGGCACCTGCGCGTAATCCGTGACCGCTTCGATAAGCCCCTCATGGACGAGTTGGCGAAACTCGTCGTCCGGGATATCGGGAATATAGTTGTCGCCGCGGTTGACGCGCTCGGCCCGCTCGACGTTGTGCTCGATGCCCAGCACCTTGAAGCCTACTTTGGCTTTTTCGACGGCGAACGGCAGACCGACATAACCCAAGCCGACGATGCCGACGACGGCGCTGCGCTTCTCAATCTTGTTCACCAGCGTTTCGACGCGCTCGGCGACTTCGGCCTCGATCTGGTCGGAGTGCAGACGCAGGGGGGTGCGTGGAACGGCGTGCGACTTGAGCGGGCGGCGCGACGGCTGAAGCATGCGCGACTCCTTCCATGGATGGTGCATCTTCGGACCATGCCGGCTGTACTCGCTCCGCGAGACGCCGGGCGTTTGGGCATGGTGGGAAAAGTATAAGGGAATGGCGGTCAACGGGACAAGAGCAGTTCCCAAGACTTATGGCGTTGCGCAACAATTCCTTACCATCACTAGACGGCGCTTGGTATCGACAGCAATATTCAGTGAAATCCGTGCGAACAAGGCAAAGTACTGCTCTATGGACTTGCGTTTTTTTCGAAGCTCGCCCGGAGGTGGGTAGATTCTTAGTCGTTCATTCAACCGGGCGATGTCGTCCGCCAATTTCTGATTGTCTTCTGTCCTTGCCGCGAGCCGCCCCATCTCTTTCACGGCGTCCATTGCCGTTTGAGACCATACAACTTGGTATGGTTGATCAGCTGACATTGCTAGGCTCCTTCCTGATCCCCTCTCAGTTCGCGAAGGAATGCTTCGTCAATGGGTCTCGCGCCCTCTTGTCTCGCTATTTCTTCGAGATCAGTGACGGTATCGGGAAGCAACTCGCGTTCGAACTGCTCGCGCAGCCGCGCATAGACGAATTCCTTGAAGTACGGATAGTTCGCGCGCATTTCCGCGTCCGCCTCTTCCCGCTCCTTGAGCTCTTTCGCCAGTAGTTGCAGCCGCTCGCTTTCCAGCTTGAGCTCGTCGGCAAGCGAGCGCGTGCCGTCTTGACCGTTGGAGTTGATGGTAGACATGATTCTCTCCCTGCTGTTTACTAACTCATCGTAACGCCCCGATACAGTCGACGCAACCGTGCTTACGCGCGGCCCGTCTGCGGCGTCTCTTCGCGCTCGCGCGTCTTTTCCACGCTCCATGCAAACCAGGCAAAGCTCGCCAAGCCGACGAGCAAAGCCAACAGATTCATGTCCTTTTTCAAAAACGTGTCGTACAGGCCGTGCAGGATCATCGGAATGCCGACCAGAAACAGCACGCGCGGCACATACTCATACCAGGTGAAGTCCGCTTGCAGTATGTGCTGAAATCGGTGAATGAAGAGAGCGACCGACGCGGTCCAGATGCCGTGCAGCGCGACGCACGAGACGAAGCGAACCAGGTAAATGTCGCCGGCTTCAATGCCGTTGTAGAAGTCGGCGGAATACATGACGCCTTCCGCCACGCCGAAGCCGACGCCCGAGGCGAATCCCCAGGTGCAGGCGGCGCGCCAGGGCATGGCGCCTTTGACGCGATAGTGCCATAACAAGGGCAGTGCCTTGCAAGCTTCCTCGCAAAAGCCGACGCCGAAGGTGTAGCCCAGAAAGCTGGGGACAAAGTCGATAGTCGGATCGAGGGCCGCCCGATAGGAGAAGCCGATGGCCCAGGCCATCCAGAAAAGAAAAAGGAGCACGACATTGCGGCTGATGAAGATGTGACTCTGAGTCCAGTCCGCCAAGAATTGCGCCACCAGCAGGAGCACGATGCCGATCGTCGCCGTGAACAAGCCCATGAGCAGCAACTGGCCGGCTGAGGCGGATTCCTCGGGGAACAGGAACAGCGCGATGCCGAAAAACGCGGCGGCCGACAAGAGCGCAAAGACCCAGTGCATGTAGGTCTTGCGCGGCAGGAATGCCCCCTCAATTCTGCCGCCGGGCAAACGGTCGATGAAATTGTCCGACAAAAAGTCTTCGAAGGGGAACGGCTCGTCATCGATGAGGGGAAAGTTCTTCTTGGCCTTCGGCACGGACTTCTGCTTTGCCGGCGGCTTCTCCACGAGCGGCTGCAGCGCTTTTTCCAAGGAGCGCTCCAGTCGCTTTTTAGTGTCGTCCGGATTCGAAAACAAAAGAGTGATCGTCAGCGGAATGAATGTCAAAAGCAACAGCCAATAAGCGTAGTCGAGCAAGTTGGTCGTCGGCTTTTCCGGCAGCAGGTTCTTGTAGCGCTGTCGGGCGAGTTTTTTGGCGCGCTCGTCGAAAGCCGGAGGGCGGGGACGGGAAGCGGGCGAATCCGCTTCCTTACGGGCGCGGCTCGGAAAGGATTCTGACGGGCGCGTCTGTGGCAGTGGCTCGTCCGGCTCAGGCTCCGCTTCCGGTTCGGGCTGGGGTACGACGATGATGTTGCCGCATTGGGAGCACTTTCCCCGTTTGCCGGCGGCGTCGTCCGGCACCCGAAAGGATTTGCCGCACGGACACGTGAATTGGATGGACATGGCTTCCTCGACGCCGGCATCGTAGCACCAACCCGCCGCGATTGCGAGAAGCAATACGCCGATCACTCAACGCAAAGGGCGCAGAGAGCACGGAGGAAGAAGAAAAACGGCTTACATCTTCCTTCTCCGCGTTCTCTGCGCCCTCTGCGTTTCGTCATTTAGGCTAATAGCGCCAGATAAAGTCCAATGTCAGCCGAAAATTGTCGAGCGTGCGGTCGCGGTTCATTAGCCCGAACTCTGTACCGATGCCGAACTGGATTGCTTCGGACCACTTGTAGCGGACGCCGAAGGCCAGGACCAATTCGTCGAGATTGCGGACATCGGTCGAGCCGAAGTTGAAGAGGTCACGGCCTTCGAAGTTGATCGGTTGGCTCGTGCCGCTGCTGAGATAGTGTGCCCAGTGCAATTCGACCAAGGGATAGATCTTCTTCAGGTTGCCGACGTCATAGCTCAAGTGGAAGCTGGTGAAGAACTGGTCGCTGCGCTCGCTATTGGTGCCGAAGGCGACGCCGGTAGTGTTGAGGAAATTGAACATGCCGTATTCCGTGCGCCAAAAGCGTTGACCGAAGCTGACGTAGGGTCGTAGCGACAGGCTGCCGGTGTTTTGAAAGACGTCGCTGTCGCCAACCGGGACTTCGAACACGAGGCCAAGGGCGGCGAGTGTCTCACTCGATTCCTTGCGGATAAAGGTGAGTTTCGGGCCCAGGTGGATTTCTGAAAAACCGGAGTGATTGGTGAACGGTGGGCCGCCGCCTTCAAACTCGGTCCAAACCCAGCCGAACTTGTGCACGGTGAGGGAGAGATACTCATTGAAGGCGAGCCGGCCCTGCAGGGCCATGACGAAGTTGTCGCCGCCGGCCGCGATGGGGTTGCCGCTCGGCGTGCGCTGCCAGATGAAGATCGGTCGCAGCTCGGTGAGCGCGCGCGGATCTTCGAAGTAGAACGGATTGGTGAGGGGCGAGATGAAACCGTCGAAGTGGTGATCGCTGCGGAACATCTCGCCGCCGGGTCCCGCTTGAAAGGTGTTGCCGACGCCGCCGCAGATGCCGTCCCAACAGCCCTTGATGTTGTCGCCGAGCCGCTGCCACCAGCCGTGGCCGGCGCCGCCCGCGGCTGGCGTGCTGACGACGCCGCAGTTGTAGGCTTCTTCGCTCAAGGGGCCGACGCCGCCCGGCCCGACGGGGGTGCCGACCGGCGGCGGGGGCGGCGGCGGCGGAGGCGTCTCAAAGCCTTGGGCGCGGACGATGCGCTGCGGGGCGCTCAGGGTGACGTGGCTGCTCGGGGCTTCGTACGGCGTCAGCGGTTCCGGGCGGCCGAGCTTAATTGTGGGGCGCGATTGCATCGTGCCACGTTGTGCCGGCACGTTCAAAACGTGCCCCACGGGATCGACACGCCGCCAAGCTTTCTGCTGGGCGAACACTTGCGTCGCGCACGCTCCCAGCGCCAGTGTTAACACGAGCCCGACGCGCAAGCAAGGGAACACGACCCCGAAGCGCGAGCGAGGGACTGTCAACACTAGCCCGACGCGCAAGCGAGGGACTGTCAACACCAGCCCGACGCGCGAGCGAGGGTCTGTTAACCATCCGTGCCAGCGCATATTTCCTCCTTCGCAGAACCTCTTTCATCCGGTTCGGCAGATTGTCCCTCCCACAACAGTCCTTCCCTATCCCCCCATTTCAGGAAGATTTGACAGAGGGGGAACGACGGGAAAATCCGACACAACCCGCACGCGCATCTTTCGACGCTTTCCCACGCCGCACAATCCTCAAGCTCGGCAAAGTTAGACAATGAGCGCGAGACGTGAACGGGATTATTCGTCTTCTCCAGCCGCCGTCGTCAGCACGTACTGCGACCAAAGCTGCAACTGTTCGCCTGAGAGCGCGTTCTCGCGCTGGAATACGGTCGTGGCGGAGGCTTTCGCGCCCACGACTTGCCCAGTCACTTGCAGTTGACCGTTCGATTGGTAGGCATAGCTCACTTGCACCGGCGTGCCCGCGGGCAGGTTCGGCGGCAGGTTGTCGATGGTGCACACGCCTACTTGGATGCACGCTTCGGGCCGTTCGCTTTCGCCTTCGACCACGCGGATGACCACGTTGGCCTGGCCCAGTTTCTGCGTCTTAAACACGCGTTGCACTGTATGCGGCAGCGGCGTGTTCTTGGGAATCAGAACTTGATTGCGACGGCGGCCCGACCCATCCACGCCGACGATGCCCAAGCTGTGCGAGTTGATGTTGGTCACGGAGAATTCCGGCTTGCCCGCCGCCGGGCTGCGCTGTTTCATGAGCAGGCCGGCGTATAGCGCCGCGCCATGCGCCACCGCTTCGTCCACCGCCACCGAGCGCTCGGGCGGCTTGCCCGTCAGTTCTTCCAGCACGCGGACCACTTGCGGCATGCGCGTGGAGCCGCCCACGAGCAACACCTTGTCGATTTGCGCCCAAGAGAGACCCGCCTGGCGCACGACAATCTCCGTGGTGGTACGCGTGCGGCCCAAGAGCGGCGCGGTCGCTTCCTCGAACTGCCCGCGCGCGATGTCCACCTTCATGCGCGTGCCCAGGTGATTGACATACATGGTCGCCTTGGGCCGTTCGGACAGCGTTTTCTTCGCGGTCTCGGCGTTCATCCACAATTCCTGCAAGCTCGCGGGGTTTGTGCGCGGATCCTCGCGGTGCTCGTGGATGAACTGCTCGGCGGCATAGTTCACGATGATTTCGTCCCAATCCTTGCCGCCCAGAGCCACGTCGCCGTCGGTGGCGATTGCTTTGAAGGAAGTGCCTTGGATTTCCACAATGGTGACGTCGAACGTGCCGCCGCCCAAGTCATAGACCAGGACGCGCAACGGCTTGTTGGACACGGATTTGCCGGTGGGATCGAGAAAGCCGAGTTGATTACCATAGGCGATGGCGGCTGCCGTCGGCTCGTTGATGATGTCGAGGACCTGCAGGCCGGCGAGCTTGCCGGCATCGACGGTGGCCTGGCGGCGCGATTCATCGAAATAGGCGGGGACCGTGATGACCGCGAATTTCACCTTGCCCAGCTTGCGCTCCGCATCCGCCTTGAGCGCCCGCAGAATGAGCGACGATAGGACCTCCGGCGGCAGGAATTCGCCGTTCACTTTTTTCTTGTAGAACTTGGAGCCCATGTCGCGCTTGACCACGTCGGCGATTTTCTCCGGCTCCATGGCCGCCGCCATCACGGCCTCTTTGCCGACGATGGGGCCGCTGTCGTCTACAAGGACGACGCTGGGCGTGATGATGTCGCCGGCCGCATTAGGAATGCTGGTGGGCCGGCCATGGGCGTCCAGATGCGCGATGACGGAATAAGTGGTGCCCAGGTCGATGCCGACGGGGATCGATTTGTCGATGGCTGATAGCGGTCTTGTCGATGCGGCGGTGGGCGACACGGCGGCGGGGGCCGCGGACTTCGAGGCGACTGGAGCGGGCGGCGCGGGAGCGGGCGGCGCAACCGGCTTGGCCACCGGCATCACGGGCGCGGCAGGCTTGACGGGTGCGGCGACGGGCGGCGCTTTGGGCGCCGCGGCCGGCGCTGAAGGTTTGGCGGGAGCCGCCGGCGGCGCAGCTCCTTGACCGAATTTCTTTTGAACCAGTGCGTCCAGTCGGGCGCCCAGATCGGTTCGCACCGACACTTTGCCGTCGGACGTGGCGGTGAAGGCCTCGGCGCGAGCAGCGAGGAGAAACTCGTCCCAGCGCAGCTTATTGCGGCCGATCATGCGCAACGGCAGCGGCAGAAACTGCCAGGCCGGTTCGATCACTTGCGCGCGGTATTGCTTCTCATCGAGCACGACGCCCTTGGGCAACCCGGCGACCTTTTGGAGGCACGGCGGCAAAAGTTGCAGAAAGTACTGCCGATACACGTTGAGGAGACTCGCAGCCATAATGAGCATCTCTCGTTCCCAGGCTCCGCCTGGGAACGCCGTCCGCGAGGCTCTGCCTCGACGGCACGCGGCGGACACAGAGGCAGAGCCTCTAGGAATGCGTTCCCAGGCGGAGCCTGGGAACGAGATCATTTCAAAATTCCGTCCAGTCAAAGAAGCGGATGGATTGCATTGCAGACACACACACAAACGATGCAATCCATATAGGTAATATCTTCTTGTTTTTAGACTTCGTTCCTATTCCACGACAATATTGACCAATTTACCAGGTACGACGATCACCTTGCGAAC
>JAKEHV010000402.1 GCA_022614915.1 Gemmataceae bacterium
GACGATCGCCAAATGAAGGTTCTCGATTCAGATTTGGTCGAGAAGCTGCACTGGAACCATTCGGCCCAGGCGCACGAGCGTCGAAGTCGAAGTAAGTCATAACAGTCTTCAAGACTCGGCGCCTCGAATCTTCGGCGAGAGAGGTCAAGCAATCAATGACCTGTTTCAGAACGTTACTTTCATCGATAGGTGAGTTTGCCGACATTTGTCACTCTCCTGCGACTGCATGTTACAAACGACAGAGGCCGAATGGGGTTCCGATAAATTGTATTGTTTCGACGAAAGACTAAAACCCCCGCAATCGCTGGCCGTGCACATTCGGTTTGCTTTGAATAGTCGTCGGACGTCGCCACGGTAGAAAACCCGCCGAAGCTGTGCAGCGCGTCTTGCGAGATGATGATGCGCGGCACGCGCTTGAGCCATTTCACCTTTTGGATGTTGCAATAGTCGGCGTCGCCGATCTTCATCACATGCGCGAACCGGAATCCCCTCACTCCAGCCCCTCTCCCTGAGGGCGAGGAGAGCGTCTTGCTCCCACGCCGCTAACCCCTCTCCCCGAGGGCGAGGGGATGCTGCAGGCTTTCATCTTCTCGCGCGTGTCGTAGGGCGCAAGGTTGCCGATTTTTGTCCAGCCAATGCAAATGAGCCTTCCTCTTGGGCGCGACGAGCGCCGGGCTCGTCGTCGGCGATATGGACGTCCCACAGTCTGGTTTTGGTTTCGAACATGGGTAGTTTCGCCTACGACGCGGCCGGCACGATGCAATTAGTATAGCGACGCGGGATGTTGCCGTGCTAGCGGCAGTTCACGATTGCGACCGGGTCCGAAGTCCGCGGGGACACGTTAGCCTTGCAGCCAGTTTTTGCAGCGCAGCCCAGGGATTTGGCGAAAGTCCCGCAGATTGCTGGTGACAAGCAGTGCATCGTTGACCGGGGAAATGGACGCGATCTAGAGGTCCATGGCGCCGATCCGGATACGTTGTCGGCGCAAGTCTGCAAACTGATCCGCCGCTGGTTCATTGAAGGGCACAATCTGCCAATCGCTCAACACATCGAAGAGCTGGCCCAGCCGAAGATACGCTGGAATCTGCCGATGCACGTCGCGTAATTGATGAATGATGGCCAACGACCCGCGCAAGACTTCATCCACGCTCACGATGCTGCAAGCGACTTCGTCTGCCGCCGCCTCCAGGCGCTGATTCAAATGACGATGCCGCGCGTCGCGCGCATCGGTGAATACAGTGAGATGATCGGTGTCGAGCAGAATCATGAATGGGCGTGTCGCTTTTTCGCGCTCCGAGCCCGGGCGCGCTTCCGGTCCTTCTCGCGAATCTTGCGGCCTTCCTCAAAGACATGCTTCATGAACTCATCGCCGGTGAAGATCCCACGCGTGCGCCGCCAGTCCTTGGCACGCCCGGCACGAGCGTCATTGGCAATCAAAACGCCGACTTGCCGCTCCAACATGGCCACTCGTTCCTCTAGTGTCACGCGGGACATATCGGGACTCCTACATCAATCGAATCGGCATCGTCGTCATTGTCGCCGCACCGGCCATGTGACGCAAGGGGAACGCATTACCTTCGCCTCGCTCACGCGCAATGGCGAGTGAGCCGAAAGAGGGAGTGACCCAGCGCTCCGCGATTTGGCAACCGAGGGCATCTTCGACAGAACCAGCCGCGAGGGAATAGTAGCCGACGACACGGTTCCCGCGCAGGGCAAAATAAGTCCGTGCGGAACGGTTTTGCTGGTTTTGCCAAGCGTATTTGCGAAGAAAGTCGTTTAACGGTGGAGCGCCGCAATCGAATGCGGAGACGTCGTGGGCCTTTTCAAATGGGACCGGATTTTGAAGGGGCTCTGGCGTCATCGAAAAGACTTGCCTCGGTGAAGAGCTTGCGCAGTGCGGGAATGTCCTTCGGCGCGGCGTCCAAGGCGTCGCAAAAGGCTTGCCACCGGTCCGGCGGCAGTACAAACCGCACCCGATCGCCGGAATCTGAAAAATCCTCGCCGTTCCCGTCGATCGTCACGGTCACTTGTTGACGTTCGGGCAGCTGCACCGATTCCAACGGGCGAAAGACGCCGTTTTCGTAAATCGCCTTCACCTGAATGCTCATGCGGTATGCCTCCAAGCAAATAATATCGAAGGCGAACAGCGTTTGTCGAGGGAAATCGGCACACGTCCGCAGCAACACCGAAAACCTCGCAAAGACGCCAAGGCGCAAAGCAAGAAGGTGTCAAACTTTGCGCCTTGGTGAGAGCTCTCAAGCACAATGGACTTGTTCTAAGAGCACTCAAGAGGCGGGGGAGAATGGACGTTTAGGGTGGGTGTGTGTATTGGGAGCACGCGCAAGGCAAGTCATTAACCGCCTCTGCTGTATAGACTTGCGGAAAGCACCTCAATTGCGCGCAACCCAACAAACAGGAAACTCAAAACCCTCTTAAGCTTGAGGCTCGATGCCAAAATCGCGGATGGTGAACAGCGGTCGAAAATCATACTGCTTGAGCGCTTGCCGGGCCCCTTCCAGCCGGTCGACGATGCACACGACGGCCGCCACCTGGGCGCCGGCTTTCTCGATTTCTTCGACCGCTTGCAGCACGGAGCCGCCGGTCGTCAAGACGTCGTCGAGCACCGCCACGCGCATGCCGGGCTTCAAGACGCCCTCGATGCGTTCCTGGCTGCCGTGACTTTTGGCCTCTTTGCGGACGAAGAAGCCTTCGAGCGGCCGGCCGGCCTGGTGGTAACGCTGGGCGAGCACCGCCGCCATCGGGATCGCGCCGACCTCCAAGCCTCCCGCGGCGTGTATGTCCAGGTCCTTGGTCACTTCCCAAAGCGCTTCGCCCAAGAGCCAAACCGCTTCGGAATAGAAAATCGCCTTTTTGCTGTTGATGTAATAGTTGCTCACTTTGCCCGACGCGAGCGTGAACTTGCCGAACATCACGGCGCGTTCCTTGAACACTTGCAAAAGGCGGGAGCGGGCTTCGCTCATGGTGTTAGTCCTCGGTCCATTGTCTTTTGGCCTTGTCCATTTTATACAGCTTCACAACTCACCGGAGTCGAGTAGGCGCTGTCGGCAGTTTTGCTATCATCGAGGCGTCGCCAAGGACGATGAAAGAAGGATGCCATTTCCACGGAGGGTGCAATGAAGCAAGGCGCGCGCGGCACGTTTTCGACCCTGGCAGCATTGGTGTTCGGCATAGCCGCCGGATCGACATTGCTCTGGTACGTTGCCAACGGCCCGCTCAAGGACACGGAATGGGCGCGCTACGCTCAGCATCCCGTCGAGCACGCCGAGGTGATCCTGTTTTGCTCCGCTCTGTGCGTGCTCTTTGTAAAGCTGGCAGGCGTCCTGCGGGAGCGGGCGGCCTTGCGCCGGGAGCTTGTGCCCGCGTGGGACGGCAAGACCATCGCCGCCACCGAGGCGGGCAAATTGCACGAGGCGCTTGAAAACAAGCCGCGCCGCCTTCAGCGCACGCTTGTGGGCCGTCGCGTGGCCGGCGTGCTCGACTTCGTCAAGAAGCGCGGCGCCGCCCACGAGCTCGACGATCAGCTCCGCACTCTGTCCGATAACGATGCCATCGCCCAGGAAAGCAGCTATTCGCTGTTGCGTTTCATCACCTGGGCCATTCCCATCCTCGGCTTTTTGGGCACCGTGCTCGGCATCACCGAAGCGATCTACGGCGTTACGCCCGAGGTGCTCGAAAAATCGCTCGACCGCGTGACGGGCGGCCTGGCCACCGCGTTTGACACGACGGCGCTGGCCTTGTTCCTCACCATGATCCTCATGTTCTGCGCCTACGTGGTCGAGAAGCTCGAGCAAAACGTGCTGGCCGGCGTGGATGTCTACGTGGAAAGCGAATTGGCCCACCGCTTCGAGCGCGGCGGGCCGGACAGCGCCCAGTTTATCGATGCGCTCCGCCAGAACACCGGCGTCCTGTTGGCCGCGACCGAGAAGATGATGAGCCAGCAAACAGCGATCTGGATGGACAGCATGCGCAAGGCGGAAAGCACGTGGGCCCAGACCGGCGCCCAGATGCGCACGGAATTCGCCGCCACGCTGCACGACGCGCTGGCCAAAACCCTGATGCAGCACAGCCAGCGCTTGGTTCAATTCGAGGAAAAGATTCTGGCCCGGCAGGAGGCGTTGCTCCAGGGCGTCGCGCAGGCGGCCGACTCGCTGCGGCAACAAACGGAGCTCATGGCCCTGTTGCAAGACGGCGAGGCCAACCTGGTGCGCATGCAGGAATCGTTGAATCAGAACGTCGCCGCCCTGGCGCAGATCGGCGCCTTCGAACAAGCGGTGCACAGCTTGAACGCCGCCATTCACTTGTTCACGGCGAAATTGCAGACGCCGGCGTTGTCGATTACGGGCAAGAAGGCGGCGTAGTTGGACAGAGTGCAAGCCGTTCTTGCTCGTCAACAGAATGCAATTTGGGTGGCATGCCTTGGCGGATCGTGTGCAGCGACAGCGAACCCAGGACGAGCACCGCCAAGGCATGCGAAGCGCCAGGTATCTGGGCGCCTCCGCATGCTTTCGCCGTGCTGGTCCAGAGGTCGATCTCGCTGCAAAGGATCGGCGAAAGCATGGCACCCAGCGCCTGACGTGCTTTAGGTCATTGAACGTTCAATAATCGAGCCATGCGAAGATCACGCCACAGGCTGCAGGTTTCGACTTTTCCGTTCCTGGCTGTCCTCTTGGGCGCCATGGGGGCGCTCATTCTGCTTCTATTGGTCATGGATCGGCGGGCCAAGATCGTCGCCCGCAACAAGACACTCGAAGCACACGCGGCCAGGACAGCACAAACGGAAGTTCGCCAAAAGCAAACGGCCGACGATGAGCACCGCAAAGCCGAGTGGGAAAGCAAACGGCAAGAGCTTCACGAGCTGCTTTTAAGCCAGGAGCGCGAGTGGGCCAAGCACCTGGGCGCTTTGCAGGCTGAATTGTCCAAGCTACTGGGTCAGGAAAAAGCCGAGCACGCAGCGGCACTGGCCATGCAAAAACTCCTTGCCGCCGAAGAGGCGCAATGGCATGCGAAGAAAAAGCAACTCGGCGAGTTGACCAGCCGGCTCGCCCAGGCAGATCGCCAGAGCGCCAAAGCCCAAGAGGATCTGGCACGCTTGGCGCAAGAGCTCGATCTATTGGAAAAGACGCTGCGGAATCTCAAGGCGCAGAAGCACAGCGAAAAAGAAGTCTATTCCCTGGTGCCCTATCGCGGCAAGCGCGGCGACGACCGCAAGCCGATCTATGTCGAATGCACGCTGGAGGGAGTCATTTTCCATCCCAATCGGCAAGTTCACAGCGCGCTGGGCTTCGATGTGGCGGCGTTTCGCAAGGAAGTGCAAAACCGCGGCGCGAAGCTCGTGCGCGAGAAGCGCTCGATGGATGGGTCCGACTTGCCGCCCGCGTCGGCCGATCCGCGCAATCCCTATGTGCTTTTTTTGGTCCGGCCCGAAGGCATCGAGAGCTATTACCAAGCCACCTCCGCCCTGCGCGGCTTCGATCTGGACTTCGGCTACGAATTCATCGACGCCGCCTGGATGCTCGACTTCTCCACGGACGTCGTTGCCCAATCGAGTCCGACGCGCAAGCAAGGGACCGCGCCCAGCACGAGCCCGACGCGCGAGCAAGGGCCTGTGCTGCCGCCCAACACGAGCCCGACGCGCGAGCAAGGGCGTCCGCCCTCGCCGCCGCGAGGGAAGGGTGTCGGGGAAGAGGGACCCGGCCCGATTGTGGCAAAGCCCGGCGCTACCGGCCTTCCGAGCGTTCCGATAACGAGCAGCGTGATGCCTTTCGAGTTGCCGTGGCGGCCGTCCGGCACAGCTTCGAAGCCGCCGGCGCAGGGAAAACCCGAAGCGACAACACCGGAGCCGCGCTCGTCCAACAGCGTCGCTAAGCCGTTGCCGAGCGTCGTTCCCAACGCATCGACGCCGGCGCAAACGAAGTCACAATCGGGCGTCGCCCCGCCCAAGCTGTTGCCTGCGGATTTGACCCAGAGCGCGCAGCCCGCGCTGCCGGAACGCAGCTCGTCGTCGGCAAGCCCGATCGCCAAAGGCGCGGATAAGCCCCCGACCGGTGAGGAAGGCTCGCCGTTGGAATCGCGCATCGGTCCGCGCCAGCCGCCCGTGCCGCCGGCCTTGGGCAAACTGCTGGGCAACCGCGATTACCTCATCACGATCGAATGTTTTGAATCAACAACCCAGCTCATACCGGGCGGAAAGGTCTTTGACGCGTCGGGGGGAGCGGAACAGGCGGCACACAATCAAGCGCTGGTGCGGGCAGTGGTCGGACTCGTCAATCGAAGGCAAGCCACAGTCCGGCCCGGGGAAGCGCCCTATCGCCCCGTGCTGCGTTTTCGCGTGCACCCCGAAGGCCGCCGCACGTATTTCCGAATTTATCCCTTGTTCGAGAAGCTGGGCTACCCGATGTTGCGTGAGAATCTTGAGAATTGATGGGAGCGATTGAACCACAGAGACACAGAGGCACAGAGAAAGCACTGACAGCATCGAAGGGTGAAGAATTCATTGTTCATTCTTCATTTGTCTTCTCTGTGACTCTGTGTCTCTGTGGTTCATACATGAATCATGTATCGCCGTCGCCGGCCACAACGCGAGCCGATCGTCTTTGGCTTCGACTCCTTCCTGGACGTCGTGGCCAACGTCATCGGCATCATCATTCGCTTGA
>JAKEHV010000403.1 GCA_022614915.1 Gemmataceae bacterium
CCGGTGGCGGCGCTAGCAAAGGCTCCACCGACGTCAGCGACGTGTCCTGGGTCGTGCCGACAAGCGGTTTCAGCACGGCGTGCTGGGTGCCCGGCACGCCGGGCCACTCCTGGCAAGCCACGGCTGCGGGCGGCATGAGCATCGGCAAGAAAGGCATGCACCTGGCGGCGAAGGTAATGGCCGCGGGCGCATGGGACCTCTTCCAAGACCCGAAGCTGATCGACGCGGCCCGCGCGGAGTTTCGCCAGCGGTTGACGGGCCGCACGTACGAATCTTTGCTGCTTCCTGGACAGCAACCGCCCTTGAACTATCGCGATCCCCCGCGGAAATTCGCGGGGGAATGAACCTTGGCGTCTGCAGCGCGCATCCAATCTCCAACGCCGTGGGGCACGTTTGCAACGTGCCGCGAGTCAATCTTGCTATACTGGATCCCCTGGAGGTTAGTCATGAGTGCGCGACTGGAGCATGCTAATCTGTGTGTGCGCGACATTGACGGGATGATCCGCTTTTTGCAAATCGCCTTTCCCGAATTCCGCATCCGCGCCGACCACCAAGACGCCGACGGTTCGCGTTGGGTTCACATCGGGACCGACGATTCCTACCTAGCTCTTCAAGCCGCCGATACTTCACCGGAACAACCTTGGGAACCATACAGCGGCCTGCCGGGCGTCAACCATCTGGGCTTCGAGGTCGATGACGCGGATGCCCTTCGCGATCGGATGCTGGCCGCGGGATACGAGGAATCGACGGTGCCCAACTCCCATCCTTTCCGCAAGCGCGTCTACTTTCTCGACGCCGAGGGAAATGATTGGGAGTTCGTCCAGTACCTTTCCTCCGATCGGGAAAAACGCCACGACTATCAACTGACGTAAGACATTGCCATTGCACGGTCGACGGGAGCGCGAAACGTAAACGCTTGACAGTGCGCCTGTGCGGCCTATAAATCTTTTGGATGCATCCAACCCACGGAGTCCCCGTGGGTTTCTTTCTACAGGATGGAACCGGCAATATGTTTGGGCAGACAACATGAGCGATCGAACTACGCGCGCACGCCGGTCCTTGAACAAGAACTCTCCACTCAACGGCTCGGTCGATCATGCCCGTTTGACCGCCGCCGTCCGTGAAGTGCTCTTGGCCTTGGGCGAGGACCCGGACCGGGAGGGCCTGCGCGAGACGCCTGAGCGCGTAGCGCGCATGTATGAGGAGATGTTTTCCGGTTTGCGCAAGGATCCAACCGCCGTCTTGCGCAAGACGTTTACCGAGAAGTATGACGAAATGGTGCTGGTAAAGGACATCAGCTTCGAGAGCTTGTGCGAGCATCATCTATTGCCTTTTTTCGGCAAAGCGTACGTGGCCTACTTGCCCAACGGCAAGATCGTCGGCCTGAGCAAGCTGGCCCGCGCGGTGGAGATTCTGGCGCGCAGGCCGCAAGTGCAGGAACGCATGACCGAGGAATTGGCCGATTTGGTCATGCAAGAACTCGACGCGCGCGGCGTCGGCGTCATTCTCGAAGCCTCGCATACCTGCATGTCGATTCGCGGCATCCGCAAGCCCGGCGCTATCTGCACCACGAGCGCCATGCGCGGCGCTTTTCAGACCAACATCTCGACCCGCACCGAACTCATGGCGCTCGTTCACTCGGGCCGCTAGGAGATCAAAACGGGCTCGCCCCTCCATACAATAAAGGCATGCTTCCCGTGTTTTGCCTGCGCTTGGTGTGCGGGCTCATCGCCGTATTGCCGGTGGTGCCGACCGCGCAAGTGCATCCACGGTTTTTTCGCATCCAGTATCTGACGGCGCTGGGGCTGCTCGCGACGGCGATTTTTTTCCTCTATGATGTAGCTGGCCCGTATTTCTGGATAACCTGGTCGCTCGGCGTACTCGCTTGCTTCGCGGGATCGGTCAGTTGGCATGTCGAAGGACATCCCTTAAGGCGCATGATTGCTACACTGGCTGTGTGCGCGCTGACTGCGACGCTGCTGCTGGGCGGACATGCGGTTCGAGCCGGCGCCGACTGGGGGACGAGCCCCTTTGATCCGCGCACGCACGTGGGCGTAGGTGTTGCCGATGATTTGACCTCGGCAGCGCTATTGGGCAGCGCGACGGCGGCGATGTTGATGGGACACTCCTATCTCATCGCGCCTGCCATGTCGCTCACGCCGCTGTTCAGGCTCTTGGCGGTGTTGGGCGCGGCCTTGGTCTTGCGCTTTGCCATGGCTGGCCTGGGCTTCTATTGGTGGACGGAAACCACCTACACCGTTAGCCTGGAAACGGAGACGATTCTCTGGCTGGGAGTGCGCTGGATCATCGGACTGGTGCTGCCCATGGTCTTGTGCTGGTTGGCTTGGGAGACGGCACGCCTTCGTTCCACGCAGTCGGCCACCGGCATTTTGTATGTAGTCGTCATTCTTGGGTTCTTAGGTGAGCTGACCAGCCAGTTGCTCTTGGTGAAAACGGGCGCTGTATTGTGAAAGGCTGCTTGTGCGAGTGACCTTTGCTTGTCCAGTCTGCGAAGCGCCGGCTCGCGCCGAATGCACTGTGAAGCAGGCAAACGTGCCAGCCGGACAAGTCGGAACGGCTGCGGCGCTGGATTGGCAGTGTCCGGCATGCGATCATCGTATGCGCCTGGACGCGGTCGATCCCGCGCTGCCCCGCTGTGCCGTGTGCGGCAACGCCGATCTGTACAAGAAAAAGGACTTTCCCCACTGGCTGGGCATGACGATCCTCGTGGGCGCGTGTTTGGTTTCCGTCTTCACGTACGGGATGTATGAGAAGTGGCTGACTTGGACGATCCTGATTGGATCGGCGGCCTTCGACGGATTGCTTTATCTTTGGGTGGGCGACGCTCTGGTGTGTTATCGTTGCAACGCCCACTTTCGCGGTTTCACAGCGACGGAAGCGCACCAACCCTTCGAGCTGACCACCGGCGAGCGTTACCGGCAAGAGCGGATTCGCAAGGAGCAGCTTAAGAAATGATTTTCGATCTCGGACGGGGATTTTCGAGTGCCATCGGGGGCGCGAAACTCTCCCGTCCAATCAAAAATCGCCAATCCGAAATCAAGAATCAGGTGGATGAGCAACAGCGCGGGCGCATTCGAGACGACTTGAAAGGCTTTCTCAAGGGAGAACTGCTTTTCGACGATTTGTCCAGGGCCCTGTACAGCACTGACGCCAGTATCTTCCAGCTAACTCCACTGGGAGTAGCGGCGCCGCGCGACGAGGAGGATGTGCAGGCACTGGTCCGCTACGCCGCACAGAACAAGTTCGCGCTGGTGCCGCGCGGCGCAGGCACCGGTTTGGCCGGTGAATCTCTCGGTGCCGGGCTCGTGCTCGATCTCTCCAAGCACTTCCGCGCGATTCTCGATGTCGGCGTCGATACAGTTCGCGTGCAGCCCGGCGTTCGCTTGGCCGACTTGAACCAGCGCTTATCCGCCCAGGGACGCCTGTTCGCTCCCGATCCCGCCAGCGCTGCCGTCTGCACCTTGGGGGGCATGTTGGCCAACGACGCATCCGGTTCGCGCTCGCTGCGCTACGGCTACACGCGTGACTATGTCGCGTCGTTGCGCGTCGTTCTCGACACCGGAGAGACCGCCGTCGCCCGGCGCGAGCCGTATCCCTTTCTCCCCGATTTTGGGCCCGCCCACTGGCACGACATTGCCAACGGCATTGCGCTTCTATTGGAGCAGAACAATGCCTTGATCCAGCAATATCAGCCGCACACGCGTTACAATCGGTGCGGTTATCATGTGGAAGACGTTTGGACGGACGGGCACATCGATCTGTGCAAGCTGCTGGTAGGCTCGGAAGGAACTCTGTGCCTGTTCACGGAAGCGACGCTGCGCACTGTGCCGTTGCCCGAAGGCCGGGCCCTGATTCTGTTGGGATACGCCAGCCTCGATTCGGCGCTCAAGGCATCGCAACACGTCAGCGACAGCGGGGCAGTCGCCTGTGAGTTGCTCGACCGCCGTCTGCTGAGCATGGTGCGCGCCAAAGACGCGGCCACTGTGACCGCCGGCGCCGAGGCGATTCTCTTGATTGAGTTCGAAGCCGAGTCGCCGTCAGCGGCGCGCCGCTTGGCGGCCGATCTGGCGCAGCGCCTCGGCCCTCCGCACGGCGACGCCCTGTCGATGGTGTTGGGGACGGACCGGGATCATTTCGATCAACTTTGGCAACTGCGCGAAGCCGCCTTGCCGAGTCTGTACGGCGTCAAGGGCGGCGTTCAGCCGGTTCCATTCGTCGAAGACGTCGGTATACCGCTTGAGCGACTGCCGGATTTTCTGCGCCGGTCCCAAGAAATCTTGCAGGAGAACGACACGAGCGCGTCTTTTCTTGTCCATGCATGTACGGGCCAGGTGCATACGCGGCCGTTTCTCGACCTGAAGAATCCTGAACATGTTGCCAAGCTCACGTCGCTTGCGGAAGAAATCCACGCTCTCGTCCTCGAGCTGAAAGGAACCATCAGCAC
>JAKEHV010000404.1 GCA_022614915.1 Gemmataceae bacterium
CACGCCCAGGCCGCAGCCGACCCGCCAGCAACGGCCCTCGAACAAGTGGTGGAGCAAACTTCGAACCAGGCGTTGGCCCAGCGCCCAAAGAAGGACGAAGACAAGAAAGCCCCCACGGTGACCGGCAAGCTGGAAGCCGTCGATGCCGCCGCCAACACCGTCACCCTCAGCACGACCCGGCGGCCGGAAGGCAAGACGGAGAAGACGTATTCCTTGGCGAAGGATGTCAAGGTTATGCGCGACCGCAAGGAAGCCAAGCTCGCCGACCTCAAGAAGGGCAGCCAGGCTACGCTCACTTTGACAGCCGATCAGAAAACCGTTGTGAGCATCAACATTGCCAGCCCGACCATCGCTGCGCCCTTGAAGTCCGCCGACGCGGCCAAGAACACCATCACCGTTATCGTTGGCGGCGGCAGGGCGGAAAAGCAAGACAAGACATATCAGGTGGCGAAGGATGTCAAGGTCACCATCGACGGCAAAGACGCCCAACTCGCCGACTTGAAAGCGGGCGCCATGCTCACGATCGTCGTCGATGAAGCCAACACCGTCACCCAGATCCGGACCGCCGCACGTCGCGATCGCAATCAGGACGAGTAGATTTCTTCGTTGCGCCTTTGCGTGAGACTAGATCAAGAACTCTCGCAAAGGCGCAAAGGCGCAAAGAGTCCCCAGCCGGAGGACGCCATGAATCGCACTTGGATTATGCGGGCCGCTTTGTTCGTGACGCTGCTCTGCGTAAGCTCAAGCGCATGGGCACAACGTCCCAAGTCCGACGTCGGTGCACCGACGGCTTCCGGCAAAGTGGTCGCGTTCGAAGCCGACAAGTCCATCGCTGTCGAAGTGAAGCAGCGAGGCGGCCAATCCAAGAAGTTTGATTTTGCCATCGTTAAAGACAAGACCAAAGTGGAGTTTCTCGGCGTCACCAAGACCATTGACGTGGGTACGGAAGTGAAGGTCTGGGCGGACAAAGATAACCCAAAGACCGCGGCCCGCATCGTGGCCGGTACGCCGCAACCAGGAAACCGCAAGCCGCAGCCTAAGAAGGCCGACGAACCCACAGCCAAAGTGACGCCGCCTCCTCCGAAGCCGCAGTTCACGATCCGCAATCCGCAGTTATTCAAGCGTCAATCGCCGGCGGTTGTAGCCAACGCCATCGACCGCGAAATCCAGCGCGTGCTCGATGCCGAGGGCATTCGTGCTTCGGGTCCGGCGGACGATGCGGAATTCCTGCGCCGCGCTTACGTCGATATCATTGGCAAGATTCCGACGCCGGAAAAAGTGATAGATTTCCTCGAAAGCAAAGATGACGAAAAGCGCACCAAACTGATCGAGGAGTTGCTCGCCACCCGCGACTACGGTTTGCACTTCGCCGACCTGTGGTGCGATCGCATCAACGTCAAGGACATGCCGATCTACCGGGAACCTTTCATCGCTTGGATGTCCGAGAGCTTGAACCAAGGCCGCGGCTGGGACGAGGTCGTGCTGGACCTCTTGACGGCCGAGGGCCAATTCAACTTCAGCACGCGCGGCAAGCGCTTGGCCTCAACCGATCCGCAGGCGCTCTTCCTCCTTCTCAACACCGAAGAAGGCGCAGGCAAGGGCCCGAATCCCGCGTGGCTTGCCGCCGAGAGCGGCCGGCTGTTTCTGGGAGTGCAACTCCAATGTGCCGAGTGCCACAATCACCCGTTCACCGAGTCGTGGAAGCAGACGGACTTTTGGGGCATGGCGGCCTTCTTCAGCCGGCTCCGCACCGAGAAGGCGTCGCAGGGCGGCTTGCAGTGGAAAGAGACGCCGGCCACGACAGACAAACCGCTCAGCGTGGTCATTCCCCCCACCGCGCTCAAGAACATCGGCAAGACCGTCCCCGCGCGGCTCTTGGGCAAGACGACAGACTACCAGCCCGGCGAGCAACAGCTTCTGCGACATGAATTGGCCCGCTGGATGACCGCTGCCGAGAATCCGTACTTCGCCAAGGCCGCGGTTAACCGGATGTGGGCGCACTTCTTCGGCCGGGGTCTCGTCAACCCCGTGGATGACCTGCACGACGACAACCCGGCGAGCCATCCGGCCATCCTGGATTTGTTGGCCGCCGAGTTCAAGAACAGCGGCTTCGACCAGAAACACCTGATCCGCTGCATCTGCCAAAGCCAGGCCTATCAGCGCACCAGCGTGCCTCAAAAGGACAACGACGACAACCACGACAAGTATTGCCACATGGCGGTCAAGGTGATGGGCCCCGGCGTGTTTTACGATTGCCTCAAGATCGCCACCGGCTTTGGGGAGCTGAAGGTCGGCTTGCCGGAACGCAAGACCAAGCTGACGGTCATCACGCAGTTCACGCCGCGCGAAGTGTTCGTGGACTTCTTCCGTGCGGCCCAGGGCGAAGAAGCCAATCCGCTGGAAAACACGCACGGCATTCCGCAAGCGCTCAAGCTGATGAACGCCGCCCAGCTCAGCACGGTCTCGCCGGTGGTGCAACGCCTGACCGCCTCGGGAATGGACCGCGCGCAGACGATTGAGCAGCTTTACTTGACCGCGTTCGCCCGGCGGCCAAGCGCGGCGGAAAGCAAGCTGATCGCGGACTTCCTGGCGCGGCGCAACGACGCGACGCTGGCGCAGGGATACGCGGCGGTCTTGTGGACGCTGATCAATAGTGCGGAGTTTGTCAGCAATCATTAATCGACGATTGGAATCAAGGAGCAAACGATGCACACACTCCGCAATCGCCTCTCCCGCCGTGATCTACTGCATCTCACGGCTGCCGGTGTCGGCACGGTTTCCGCTTCCGGTTGGCTGCCCGTGCTAGCTTCACACGCGGCCGAGCAGGCAGCGCAGGGCCGGCGTCACAAATCCTGTATCTTGCTCTACATGCTCGGCGGCCCCAGCCACATCGACACGTTCGACCCAAAGCACGATGTCGAGACGGCCACCGAGTTTCAGTCGATCGCCACCTCCGTGCCCGGCATCCGGATATGTGAGCATTTGCCCGGGGTCGCCCGGCTCATCCACCATGGCGCGATCATCCGCAGCATGAACACCGTGGAGTCCGATCACGACCGCGGCCGCTACCTCATGCACACCGGCTACCCGCGCGGCAGCGGCGAGGTGCCATGGCCCAGCATGGGCGCTATCGTCTCCTCGGAGTTGGGCCAGCCCGGGTTTCTTTTGCCGAATTTCGTCGTCTGCAACCTGACGGATCGGCTGGACCCCGCCTTCACCGGCTACCTTGGACCCCAGCATCGCGGCTTGATCCTGCCGAACCTTGACCGCGGCATCGAGGATGTGCGTCCTGCCGTGCAACAGGAGGAACTCAATAGCCGGCTCGACCTGTTGACCCAGCTCGACGACGCCTTCCGCGGCCGGTACCGCGCCGGCTCGACCGTCGCGCATCAGTCGACCTATCGACGCTCGGTGGAGCTCATGCGCGCCGAGCAGTTGCGGGCGTTCGACTTATCGCTGGAGCCGGCGGCCACGCGAACAAGGTACACGCCGCGCCAGCCCGGCCCCAATGAACAAGGCTACAACGGGCTAAGGGATTTCGGCAGGGGCTGCCTCTTGGCCCGGCGTCTGGTCGAGGTCGGCGTCCCGTTCGTCGAAGTCGTGCTCACCGGCTGGGATACCCACGCGAACAACTTGGCTGGCACGAGAAGAGTCTCTGAGGTGCTCGATCCGGCCTGGAGCGCCGTCGTCCAGGACCTGCGCGACCGTGACCTCTTGGACAGCACGCTCGTGATTTGGATGGGCGAGTTCGGCCGCACGCCGCGGATCAACAATCAAGGCGGCCGCGACCACTATGGCCGGGCGTGGAGCACGGTGCTCATGGGCGGCGGCATCCGCGGCGGCAGAGTGATCGGCCGCACCGACCGGCTCGGCGCGACCGTTGAGGAACGGCCGGTGACGGCGGCCGACTTCATGGCGACCGTGTGCGAAATCCTCGGCATCGACTCGCGTAAGGTCAACACCGGCCCCGGCGGCCGCACCGTTCGCCTTGTGCACCGCGACGCCCAGCCGATCCGGGAGCTGTTAGGCCCTTAGGCAAGAAAGGTGAAGGTTTCGCTGTGCCTGTTGGACATTTCGATTGCCATTGCAATTGTCACAAGCCAGGCGAGAATAACGGAAGGACAGGCAAAGAAGCAAGATCGATGAGCGTGCCAGAAATTGAAGAGACAATTAGAGGCTTGAAATACAAAACGCCCTTCCGACCGTTTGTGATCGAGTTAACGGACAGTCGCTCGATTCTTGTCGACAATCCCGACGCGATCGGTTTTTCCGACGGCACAGTGGGCTATATTCACCCCAACGGCGAAATCCTCATGATCCCCTACGCGAATGTGTTCGCCCTCCGAGATGCCACCGACGTGATAAGATCAAACGAAAGGCCCTGATTCGAGGCGCTTGTTTATGACACCATCTGTTTTCGAGAATCTGTTGAGATCGCTCCTCACGCACCAACCTTTCACGCCCTTTCGTGTCGACCTCAAAGTCGGTCCTTCCTTTGTCGTCGATGACCCGGAGGCGGTGGCCCACTGCAACGGTTCGGCGGGCTTTATCAGCGCTGATAAGGAAGTATTCTTTTTTTCGTACGAAGACGTGCAAACCATCGGCACCCTTACGCCGGGATCCGCTTCATGACCGATGACAACATCCAGGCAGCGTTAAGGGCTTTTGCCAAACGCAAGCCGTTTCGTCCATACCTGATTGAGTTTATGAGCGGCGATCGCTTGGAGATTCACCATCCAGAAGCCGCTGCATATCGCGTTCAAATCATTGTGTATGTAGGCCCCGCTGGAGAACGCCGGCTGTTTGATGAGTCGAGCGTCTGTCAGTTTCTCGATAAGCCGGCGGCCCAATCGTAAGTGTGTAGCTACAGTCCGTCTTACTGCGGGAATTCGCCGCGAACTAAGGTGCCGGCAGTTTGTTGATGCGGCGAATCAATTCGTCCGCAAGGGGATGACGTGAAAGCGGCCACCAACGAGTCGGCGGTATGAACAGTATTTCGCGCCCAAAGCGGCACGGCTCGCGGAGAATCAGGGTGATGCGCTCAGGGTTGCCCAGCGATGCTTCCACATTGATGATGTTCGTCACTGGAAACCGATCTTCGTCGCCCCGATTCCGTACGATCAGTTCCTCTCCGGCGAGCCAGACTTGATCGATTAACGACCACACGAACCAGCGCATGAAAATGTAGCCAAATACCGTCATTCCGATTGGAACGAAGATCAACGGCCAAGGCGCTTGTCGCGGTGCAAAAGCGAAAGGGATGCACCCAATGAGTGCCACGAAACCAAACCACACAATCGGGAATCCCCGCTTGTACCACCACGTCGAAGTTGAAGAAAGCCGGCGCATTGAGGCTTACGGGTAGAGCGGGCTGCGGTCAAACACGTTCCGCGGCCGAAGGTCGAAGCCGCACCACATGAGCTGAGTGACGCCGTTGAATGACGTGCCCTTCATCTCGCCGTCTTCGGAGCGCGGTTCGTGATGGCCGGCGGTGCTGACCCAAACGACCACGTCGGTGTTCATGATCGGTTCGGCCTTGGCGACATATTTGGGCAGCTTAACGTAGTAGATTTCGCCTTTTCGGTTCTGCGTGACCCAGAAGTCGTGCTGCGTGCATTCTTCGTTGTCCGGGCCGTAGTGGCGGGCGTTGCCGTGACGGAGCGGCATCACATCCCAGGCGGCGGGCTGATTACGGATGTTGCGCTTCTTGTCGTTCTGAATCGACAGCATGGTGAACTTGAGCGGGTCCCAATCCTCAAAGCCTTCGCGGCCGTCGTTGAACGGGCGGTGAATGGTTTTCGCGTTGGCCTGCTCGGCGCCCACCGGCTCCATGTGCTCCATGACTAAGACGGAGTTGTTCGCCGGGCCGTCCACGTTGACGTCGACGCGCCACAGGCCGTTGTGCATGTGGCCTTCCCATTCGCGGCTGCCGTAGTTGCGGCCGGTGCTGCCGACGCGGAAGGTGATGACGCCGTCATCCTGGAAGCCGTATTCGATGACATAGCGATAGTTGGCGGCGTCGAGCGTGGCGAAGAGGACGAGCTTCTGGCCGCGGCGGCCGCCCTTGCCGGTGTCGACAAAGGCCAGGCCGCGGTCGCGCACTTCGCAGACCACGTTCGGCGGATTGCCGAGCACTTTGCCGTGCGGGCCGGCTTCGTTCTTGTTCACTTTGCATAGCGAGAAGTTGTAGGAGATGTCCCAGAAGCGCGGGCTGCCGCTGTGATACGGCACGAACATCTCCGAGAGGCGGCAGTCGCCCACCACCTGCATCCACGGCTCTTTCGGGGCGCGCTTGAACCAGGCGCCTTGCAGAGTAAGGCCGAAGCCGGTCGAAGTGGCCCAGTGCACTTTCCAGGCAGTGCGCATTTCATCGTTCGACGGAAACTCCTGGATGACTTCGTTCACCGGCTTAGGTTGCGGCGGCACTTGAAAGGGACTCGGCTCCTTGTCCGGCTGCTGCGCTCGCGCGCTTGCCCACAAACCGAGAACCGCCAACGCGCCCGCCAACAGCCCCATTTTCCATCGCGACAACATGAATATGCTCCTTAGCGTTTCTTTTCTAGAGTCAGAGCCGCGCCCGTGAGGAAGCGGGATCAATTCTTGAGGTTTACGGTTTCGGATGTCAGGTCGACGTAAATGACCGGCGTGGCAAGGTAATCGCCGTCGCGCTGCAAAAGGACGTGCGCGACGCGGTGGCCGAACAGTGGATCGCCCGCTTTAGAGAATTGGATCGGGCGTGCCTCCATGACGATGTTGCCGATCTGCAGCACGGGCTGTATGCGCCCGTCCGCGCGGGCTAACGTCAAAGCGCGCTCCATTTCTCCCGGCGCGAGAGCAGTGGGATAGTGCGCTTCGATTTCCTGACTGAGGATTTCCGCTGCTTTGAGATTGACCATCGTGAAAATGGTCTCATCGCCCTGATAGCGGTAATGGTGGACCATTACCAAACGCTCTGTCTCGGCGGCCGGCAACAGATCGACTTTGACGAAAACGACGCGGTCGGCGCGGCTTTGGGCATGCGGCTCGATGCCGAGCTCATGTTCCGCGAGGGTTTTCGCAAGGCGAACCTCGTTCGCGCTAAGGACGAAGTTTGGCTGTTTGTCGTCACGATCGGCGCTGTTGCAACCGCTGGTGAGCAACGCCGCCAACGCCAGAGCGAGCATGGGTTTTCGAACAAAGGGCTCCATAGATTCGTTTCCTTTTCTGTCCGGCTCATATCCTGCTTTTGCAAGGATTCCTCGAGCGCGTAACGTAAACCGGGTTTTCCATTATAGACGAGATTCTAGGAAAGCACGGTGATTTTTCCGGACGCGCCGTCGACGCGGATGCGTTGTCCTGTCTTCAGCCGGCGGTGCGCGTCGGCGATGCCAGCGACCGCTGGCAGGCCGAACTCGCGCGCGACGATTGCGCCATGCGAAAGTACGCCGCCAGTTTCCATGACGAGGCCGCGCGCGTTCACCAACAGGGGCACCCAGGCCGGATCGGTCGATGGGCACACCAGGATGTACGGCTCGCTCGGCGGCTCCGCTCCGGTTACTTGCTGCACGATCCAGACCGGCCCCTCCGCCGTACCCGCCGACAGCGGCACGCCATCGAGCACTTCCGCGCCGGCGATCTCCACGTCACGGCCAATCGCTTCCAGGTCGTCGCTGAACAGCACCTGCGGTGTCGCCAAACTTAGGGCAATCTCGCGGCGGCGACGACGATGGGCGATGAGATTGTGCCATTCCTCGTCGGCAACTTTCTGTTGTGCAAGACGCGGCAATTCATCCAGTGTCAGAAAAAAAACGCCGCTGTCCAACTGGAAGCGCCGGTCCAGCTCGACTAAGAGACGCCGGACGAGCGCATAGCCGCGCATGAGATGATGCTTGGCGGTTTCGCGCAGCGCCAGATACTGATCCAGCGTCTCCAGCTCCGCTTCGAGGACGGCGCGCTGCGAGGGCAGCAAGCGCGTTGCGGCCGCAATTGTGTCCCAAACTTTCGCCAAGGCCGCTTTGTCGATGTTGTGCATCCCCCTCACCCCCGGCCCCTCTCCCCCCAAGGGGCGAGGGGAGAAGTAAGGCTCGGTTTGCGTGGGACCCGCGTCCGTTATGAGCTGATCTACTGCCTTGGCAACCTCATTCCAACGCGGCTGCGCCAATTCCATCTCCTGTGGTCCGCGATGGCCAAAGTGCCGAATGAACTCGTCCTTGTTCATGCGTCCCGCCGCCAGTGAGCGAATGGCACCGGGCAAGTCCGCTTCCGGAGTCGGCCTCACGCCCATCACCAGCTCGCGTATTGCCGCCTGCGCTTGTTGCAAGCCGCTCGGTGTTGCTCCGACACCGTCTTTGGCTGGAGTTGACTGATAACGCGGGGCCAACGTGCGCTCCAAGTTGCCCATGGAGATGCCGGCAAGCGCGGTCGGCTTCAAGCTATCACGAGCAAAGTCGACCAGCGCGCGCTTGACCCAATGCTGAATGCGCTCGCTTAACTCCGCCGGGCTCAATTGACCGACATCGACTTTTTCCGCAGCTTCCACGTCTTGGACGAAATTGGGCAGGATGCGACTCTGAAAATCTTCCGCGAACGTCTTGCTGATCCTCTTTAGCCGCGCGCTCGAACGCCAGAGTTTGAAGAACATTCCAGGCAAAAACAGCCAGAACTTCCAACCCGCCCGGGCGGGATTGAGCACGGCTTGCGGATAAAGCGCCTTGGCTGGGTTCGCTTTCAACAGCTGGAATTGATGTTCGAAGGGCAAGCTGCGATACTGCATCCTCGGCTCACGGGTCAAGTTGCAATAGGGCCGGCCGCACACCAGATCGAAAATGCCTTCTTCATCGAGGGCCGGATCGGGATCGAAGCCCAAGTCGCGATACATGAGACCGAAGCCGCCTTGTCCGGACATAAAGCGGCGCACAATGGACCAGGTCATGGGCGTTGGCTCGGGCAGAATCTCCGCGAGGTTGAAGCGCGCCCAAACGGTTCCGCCCGGCGCGGATTTCGCTTTGAGGGCGGCGATTTCCTCTTGGCGGACTTGCTCCACTTCGGCAGGCGTAGCGACGATTCCGCTCGGCGACGTCGCGCTAGAAACAAGCGAGGCCGCTTGTTCTACGGGCTTTGGCGAGAACTTTATCGCGCGCGACTGGAGTAGATAGAACTGGCCGTCGGCAAAGCCCCATTCGATGTCGCAAGGATGCTGGAAATACTTCTCGACGCGCATGCCGAGCCGGGCAAGTTCTTCGATTTGCGCGTCGGAAAGTGATGGCTGGCGGAGAGATCCCGCAGATTCGCTGTGCTCATCTACGCACGTGGGATCGAGTTTGGGAGCAATGTGGCGCTCCAGAATACGCTGGTCGCGCCGATCGAGCACGAAGCGGTCCGGCGTGACTTTGCCCAAGACAATCGCTTCGCCCAGACCGTAGGACGATTCGATGATCATTTGCTCGAGAGCCGGATTCACCGGGTTGGCCGTGAACAGGATGCCGGCAACTTCGGACGGGCACATCATCTGCACGTTGACCGCGGTGCCGAGTAGCCCTTCAATCTTATGGTGCTTGCGAAAGGCGACGGCCCGGTCGCTGGTCCAGGAGCGAAACACCTCGGTGATTGCGTCTTCGAGCTGTCGCCAAGGATCGGCATGCTGGCCCACGTTGAGCAGAGTGTCCATCATCCCCGGCATGGACTGAGCAGCCCCCGAGCGCACCGCGACTAAGAGCGGGTTGTCACCGAGACCAAAGCGACGGCCGGCGATGGATTCAAGCCGGGCCATGGCTCGTTCGACTTGTGAGCGCAAACCGTCGGGCCAGGATTCCGAGTGCTTGTAGAAAAAGTCGCAACATTCTGCGGAAATGGTGAAGCCGGGCGGCACTTTGAGGCCGGCTTTGGTCATCTCTGCTAGGCTGGCCCCTTTGCCGCCGACCAGGTGCTTGCAGTCGTCGCCGCCGTCCGCCTGGCCTTGGCCAAAGAAGTAGATCCAACGATGTTGCATGCACGACCTTTTTGGAGTTCGGCGCTTTTCCGCCGCTTTGGGATTTTAGGAGTGCGGTGACTCGTCACCGCTTTAGGATTTTAGGAGAACTGCGGCGACTCCCAAATCCAAAAATCCTAAAGCGGCGACAAGTCGCACGCACTCCAAAACTAATTTCGTTTAAGGGCGTCTTCCAAACAGAAAACCACCGGCCGGCCGCTGACGATGTCGCCCAAGCCGGCGCCGAAGTACAGTTGCCGGCGCGTGCCTTCGCTGGTGCGGTTGACGACAAGACGCGGGGCCGCGGAGATGTGGGGCGACTGCGCGGCGAGGTTGTAGGTCCATTGAATATCGCCCGATGTGGGGTCGAGGCAGCCGATCTTGCCGCGCGTGCCGACGGCGAAAACGCTCTCGGTTCGGCCGCCCCATTGCGCCAACACCGGACCGGCGACAACGGGCGAATCGAGGTATTGCCGCCAGCGGCGGCGGCCTTTGTCGCGATAGAGACAGTAGACGTAACCGTTGCGCGAGCCGGCATAAACATTCTCCTCATCGACGGCGACGCGATCGATGACGCCGTTGTCCAGCGGGTATTGCCAGATCTCTTCACCGCTGTCGGCGTTGAAGCAGTAGACGGCGCCGCGCGGCGTCGTGTGTTTGGCATCCTCAAAAACATCGCCGTTGCCCACGCCGAGAAAAACTTGCCCCTTGTAGAAAACCGGCGATCCCCAGGCGGGCAGGCGCGTGTCCGTTTTCCAAATCAGCGTGCCGGTCTGTGCGTCGAGGCAAAAGAGCGCGGTCTCGCCGGGATCGGTGTCCAGCCGGTTGCGGTCAATCCCAGTGCCGATGTAGACGCGGTTGTCTACGACCGTCGCGCCGGCGCCGAAGCGCAGCAGGCGGCCTGTGTAGTCGGGGCCAGGGAAGCGCCATACCTCTTTGCCGGTAAGCGCATCGACGCAATAGAAGCCTTCGTTGCCCGCGCCGAAATACACCTTGCCGGCGAAGACCGTCGGGCTCGATTCGGTTTGCCCCTTGGTCGGAAAGTCCCAGAGTCTCTTGCCGCTGGCGGCGTCTAGGCAGTAAAGCTTGCAGTTCTTGTCGTCGTGGAAACCTTCGCCGATGTAAAGCCGGCCATCCGCCAAGCACGGCGACGAAATCATCTGCTTCAGGCCGCCTTCGTCGTGAAACTCCCAGATCTCGTCGCCCGAGTGCCGGTCCAAGCAATAGAGCGTGCCGACCTGAAAACCGGGGTGCGCCGCCGCGGCGTAGAGCCGGTCTTGATGGACGAGCACGCCGGAAGCGATGAGGCCGCTGTCGGGGGCGAGGAAGTCCCAGCGCTTGCCGACAAACTCCGCCACGCGCTCACCGCTCCCGGCGTTGCCCGATTCGACGCTTCCGTCGACACTGACGCCTGAGCCGAAGCGCGTGGTGGCCACTATCAGATGCGCCACGAGGACGCCGCCCAGGATGAGACCCTCCGTGGAACGGCCCGGATTGAGCGATTGGCTGAAAAACCAACCGCGGATTTGGTTAACGATCGCGGCGAAGACAATCCCGGCGGCGAACACGAACATCAAATAATCGGAAGTCTCGAAGCGCTGCGAGACGAACCAGAGGAACAAGGAAAAACCGCCGCAGATGGCCGCAAGAATCCACAGGAAGATTGTCTCCGTGCGGCGCGGCGTTTCAATCGCGCCCGGCCCAAGCGAGAGGTTGAACACTTGCCGACGCCAGGCCCAGAGCGTGCCGAGCAAGACGTTTACGGTCAACACGAACCACAACGCCGCATCGGTTCCCCACCAACTGCCGCGCAGATGCACGCCGAATAGCAAGTAGAGCAAGAACAACGTGGTGTTGACGCTGAGAACCGTCAAAAACGCGGCCCATTGTCGAAACAGGATAAAGGCGCCGCCAAAAACCGCCGGAAACAACGCGGCCAGAATCGCCAACGGGGCTCCGATGCCGAGCGTGGGAATCACGGCGAACAGGGGACCGCCGGTGAGCGGGGGGCGTAAGCCCCCTGATGACTTCGCGCCGCCGGAACACGCGACGTCATCAGGGGGCTCACGCCCCCCGCTCGCCGATTTCTTTGTCTCAATCTCTGGTCCAAAGCCTGGCATCTCTTTCTCATTCGGCTCCGGCAGCTTCGCCTTGCCCGCGAGGTAGTCTTCCACCAGCTTGCGCAATTCCGCGGTCGTGCCCTTAAAGGTGCCGCGCAGGTTCGGTTCGCCGGAGATCAGGCTCCAGGCGGTCTTGTCGTCCGACTTCTGTCCAACGATGTGAAACCAGGAGCCGTTCATGAAGCCAAACACGATGACCGTCTTGCCGATTTCCTTGACGAATAGCAGCGCCTGTTGGTCTTTGCCCAAGCGCTTGAGCAGGGGCGGTATGTAGTTTTCGTTTTCGGCTTTGGGATCGAGCTTGAAGACAACCGGCACACGCTTCTGGCCCGGCTTGCCCTTGACACCGTCTTCGATTTGGAAAACGAGGGCAGGCTTTTCCGGAAAGAACTGGTCGATCTTCGCTTGTGCAATCCAAGTGCTGCTATCGACAAAGACGCGCAGCGGCCGGGGCGCGGCGATAACCGCCCATGCCGAAGTCACGCACGCCAACAAGGCCAGGACGCCAAGGATTCGACTCCAGCGCAGACACATCATGTGTTGGACCCTGTCATGAACCCCAGTTAGACGAAGCAACCGTCGAGTCGAGTTCTGCAAATTCACCACTCCTTTACATCATCTTAAACAACCATTCACTCCTCGCAAAGCAATTAGGTCGCATTCGTCTCTGGTCATATTACGACGCGCAACGAATTCTCTTGCCGCAACTAGTGGAATGGCAATTGGTTACCCGGATTCATTGCATCTACTGCCACACACCCCCCTCCGTGCAACGAATGCAACGAATTGTCATTTTTGGCGACGCGGGAAAGGGGCATGCTGTCAGTTTGGCAGGAATCCAATGCGTCTGTCAACTCTAAGAGTTCCTAAATCATTTTAGGACTGTGACTTACGATGATGCGTCCGTGCGGCATACCGCTTGCTTATGCGTCGTCATTCACCAATGGAGATTCCCTGAAATCAGTCGTGCTTGCGAGCCGCAGGGACAACGAACTTAACCGTAGCAACAAGCGGCTCGCTTGTCGGCTCCGAGGTCACGCCACAAGCTTGTGGCTACGGACACTGCGGGTCAAGCGAATACAACATCCCAAACGGGAAAAGCTGCTTACGAAAGGAGATGGTTGAATGGGAGCGAAACAATTGACATACAGTGACGAGGCTCGCCAAAAGCTGTTGGCCGGCGTGAGCAAACTGTCCCGCGCCGTTCGCAGCACGCTGGGGCCGCGCGGCCGCAATGCGGTTATCGATAAGGGCTGGGGCAGCCCCAACGTCACCAAGGACGGCGTCACCGTGGCTGAGGAAATCGAGCTGCAAGACCCATACGAAAACATGGGCGC
>JAKEHV010000405.1 GCA_022614915.1 Gemmataceae bacterium
ACGTTAGTCGGTGCAACGAGCAGCGCGGCACTGGCGGCTCTCGCCGGCCAAATCACCCCAAAGGTTGTTTCCGCTAACGTCCTAGCCCTGTTCAAAGGAGGTATCCAAACCATGTTCCTGACCAAACTCAAGACCGCAACGGCGGTGCTGGCGCTGATGACCGCTCTTGCCGTGAGTGCGGGTGGGCTGCTCTACCAAACGCAGGCAGCCGGACCGCAACCGCCCGCCAAGGCGGAAAAGCCTGCCGCCCGAGAGGGCGACAAGCCGCAGGCCGCCCTCAAACCCATCGTCGTGAAGGAGGATGCATACCTCAAACGCGTGGCGTGGAGTCAGGGCGGGGAGGTTGTAGCGACCATCGGTACCACCTTCGACCTCGTCGAAAAGGGGGACAGTAAGTCTCTGGTTCCGAGCGACACCGTCAAACTGTGGGATCCGGGGACGGGGAAGCTGAAAGGATCGGTGCCAGAAGAAAAATACACTTCCATCAGCGCCCTTGCTTTCTCTCCTGACAAGGAAACGGTGGTGATTGCCAGCGGCCGTTCTTACGAACGCGAGATTCCCGAGGTGGAAGTGCGGTTGCTGGACGCGAAGACCTTGAAGTTGAAACACAAGGTCAGCCACGTCAGTTTTGGAGTGGTGTTTCGTTGGTCGGCGGTCGCCTTTTCCCCGGACGGCAAGAGGCTCGCGTTGGCGGGGCGCGACGAAGGGGGCTACTGCGTCAAGCTATGGGATGTCAAGAACGTGAAACTGATCGGGGGAACGAAGGCCGGGGAGCGACTTTTCGATGATCCGGACGCGGTTCCGCCCGAGCGGAAAATCGACGTGACCTGTCTGGCGTTCTCGCCGGACGGCAAGCTGTTCGCCGGCGGGGATTCTGATGGCAAGATACGACTCTTCGACGGCCAGACGGGCGAAACCAAGGCGGTGTTGGACGACCGGCATAGCGGTTCGGTCGAAGGGATCGCGTTTTCACCAGACGGGAAGACTCTGTTGAGTGGAAGCCGGGACAAGACGGTGAAGCTCTGGGATCTGCCGAAAGGGAAACTGCTGCGGACGCTGGAAGGACACAAGGGTGCAATCATGTCTGCCGCCTTGTCCCCCGATGGAAAACTGTTGGCGACGGGAGGCAACTTCGCGGAAGAGAAGGGCGACAAGTGGCACGTGGAAGTCATCCTGTGGGACACACAGACCGGCGAGCGAAAACGGACCATCTCCGACGTCACCGTGCCGGTCCTCAGCGTGGCCTTTTCTCCCGACGGCAGGGCCTTGGCCGTCGGCGGCGGTATGACGTACGGCCTCAAAGAGGGCGGCAAAGCGACTGGCGCGATGACGCTCATCCCGCTGGAGTAGCTCACCCCAGAACAGACGCAGGGGGCGAAACGACGCCGTGGGTCGGCAACCTGCCCGAACCCACGGCGTCCTTGCTTTTGGGGGGGGACGCACTTTGCCGGCTAACGGTGAGTTTCGTTGAAGAAATACCGCCTCGTCCGGACGCCTGAAGGAACTATATAGGTGGAGAGCCGCTTCCGCTCGCCGGGAACCGTATGATGGTCAATCGTGATCCGGTATTCGATCTCCAACAGCCCGTTGTTTGGACCGCACAGGTCCCATCGCCGGCGTTGGAAGGTGGGCTTACGTCGCAGACTTGCGGGCCAATGCCCGCGGAAGGACGCACCCGACAGAACACCGAAGTGATTAAGAGAACGTCAAACGTGTAATGACAAAAGCGGCCGGTGGGGGTCCTTACCGCCAAGCAAACCCCTCACCAGCCCGGCACCGCCCCGGCGCTCGGTCTGCGCGCCGGCAATGCCCAACGAACACCCTGAGCGGTGAATCTGATAGTTCGTTCGTTTTCTTGGCCCCATTTCACCGTCGATTACGCTTTGTAGTGCGGAAGCGAGTTATTCCGATGGTCGAGCAACAGCAGCGGAAAGGAATACTGACGACAAAGTATGCCGGTGGGGTCCTTACCGCCAAGCAAGCCCCGCACCGGTCCGGCGTCAAACGATGCTCGGTTCTGCCAAGAGCGGCGATTTGCCGGACAGTGCTTTCGGCGCGCTAGCCTGCCGGGCGCCAACCGTGCGGGCAATTCGGAATTGTTCAGGAAACATGAGCCAAAAAAATGTTAAATTATTGCTGCATGAAAGCCGCGTTTCCAACATCGGCGCCATCGCAAGACTCTGGCGAAAAGACCTTGGTCAAGAATGCCTGCGCCTACCTGAATCAGCGCTTGCAGAAGCTTGCTCCCGATGCGGTGCTAACTCACGCTTGGGACAGTTTCTATCGAACCTACACGAGCATCCTCCGTCGGATGGCCGGGGAATTCCATTTGGACGCGGGCGAGAGCGAGGACTTGGTTCAAGAAGTGTGGGCGCAGGTGATCGTCCACCTGTCGGAGTTCGACTGGCAGCGGCAAGGCAGCGGCCTGCGCGGTTGGCTGTACACGCTGGTTCGCAACCGGGCGCTCAACCTCATCCGTCAGAAGTTTCGCCATCCCGTCCGGCTGGCCGACGACATGGAGATGCGCGCGGTTGCCGATCGGGCGCCGGGCCCCGCCGCAGAGTGGGAAGTCCGCTGGGATCGAGAGTTGATGCAGTTGCTGCTCGCGGATCTGGAAAAGAAGGTGTCGCCCGTGAATCACCGCCTGCTGGTCTTGCGTTGGATCGAAGACCGCCCGCTCGCCGAAGTGGCGCAGCTGTTGAAACTCTCGGAAAAGCAAGTTACGTATCGCCAGCTGCGGCTCTTCCGAAAGTTGCGGGCTGCCCAGGCGTTGTATCGCGGCGAGCCTTTTGGCGCAACCTCGGCTGGTTCGACAGTGGGCCGGTGAATCCAAATTGAGAAATACTTCGGATTCCCGCGCCATCTACGCATCCTCGCGGTGTTGTTATGAAGTGACGACGAATTTTGGCCGTCTTGATGACTCCGAGGTGTTCTGAGAAACGCGGCCGGTGAGTCCTTACCGCCAAGCAAGCTCCTCACCGGCCCAGCACTGCCCCGGCGCTCGGTCTGCGCGCGTGGTTGCCCGCAGTCGCCATTCCCGTGCAGACCGACTCCTAAGGAGACTCCCATGTCGTTCCGCACTCTGCTCAACCGCCTGATCGCCCGCCCCTATTCCAATCGCGATCGAAAGGCGCTTCGGCCTGCTACGTGCCGCCTGGCTCTCGAATCGCTCGAAGACCGGCTCACGCCCGCCGCCGTGATGTCGGTTTGGAACGCCGCGATCCTCGAAGGCAACACCGGCACCCAAAATGTGGCGGTCACCGTGACCCTGTCCGAACCGCACAGCAATGCCGTCAGCGTAAACTACAGCACTGCCGACGGCACGGCGATCGCTGGCAGCGACTATGACGCCGTCTCCGGCACGCTCAACTTCGCCAAGAACGTGATGAGCAAGACGATCCTGGTTCCTGTCCGAGGCGACTTCGTTCTGGAGCCTGACGAGCATTTCTTCGTTCGACTCGACAGTTCCAAGGCGGGGGCCAGAATCGTCAACGGCCAGGCGATGGTCACCATTATGAACAACGAACCGGCCGTCAGCATCTCAGACGCGTCCCTGGTGGAAGGGGATTCCGGCACGAAGTCATTGCAGTTC
>JAKEHV010000053.1 GCA_022614915.1 Gemmataceae bacterium
ATCGGCAGCGCGTGCCAGTGGTCCGGTGTGGCGACGAGCACGATGTCGAGGTCCCTTTGCTTTAGGAGGTCGCGATAGTCGCCATAGGTGCGCGGCTTGCGTTTGGAGCGCTGCCGGCCCGCGACCATCTCGGCCGCTTCGTTCAGCATGCGGCGATCGACGTCGCACAAGGACACGACTTCGACAGGCGAGACTTGAATCAGCCGGAAGAGGTCGATCTTGCCGTACCAGCCGCAGCCGATGAGGCCGACGCGCTTGGGTTTTTCGTTGCCCTGGGCGGCATAAGCGGGAACAGCGGCGGCCAGGGTCGCGGCGCCGGCTTGCAGGAAATGACGGCGGTGCATGGGTTGTCTCCTTGAAGGTGCAGCGTGAGATTAAGCCAAGCCCACCCACTAGGCAAGAGGCGAGACGATTTGAAAGAGGATTTGCGTTTTTCTTCCAAGCGACATGACTTGCTTGGCGCTTACACCGAAACCGGCTGTTTGTTTTCCCGCTTGGATTCCGCCTTCTTGAGGACGATGACACCGCGTTCTTCGAGCAAGCGGAGCATTTGGTTGACATCGTCTTTCAAGCCGTGCAGCTGATCGCCTTCGCGCAACTGAATGAGTTGGACCTCTTCGCCGGCGTTGATGGCCTGAACGGTCCTGCGGAATCGGTAGATCGGCCCGACGATGCGGTGCGTGAATCGTAGGCAGTCGTAAATGAAAAAGCCAAAAAAGATAACGATCATCGCGGCGGCGGCGGCATAGCTCACGGTAGCGCCGTCCGAATCGCCCAACATCATTGCGAAGCCGGCGCACATGTCGCGCCAGACAAACAAGATAGTCCAGGCTGCCGCTTGATAGATGAGGAAATAGCAGGAAAGCCGCAAAAATACGCAGGTTTGCAGCTTGTCGATCCAAATCTTCTTGCGTTTCTCAGCCATGGACCTCTCCTGTAAATTAACACTGGCCCGACGCATTCGTCAGGGCCGGCAAACCGAAATCGCCATTCAAGCATAGGTTCGGAAATGCACGTGTCAAATCGCTTGGCATCTTCGCAGCCGGTTGATACAGTCGTACAAGACACGTTTGAGTGGACGAACCATGATCGACATTCTGCCGCGGACCACGCACCGGGAACTGCAATTCGAAAACGGCACGGCGATTGGCATGAGCCACCGCTGGGAGAAGGGGCAGTATTGCTCGATCCTCACGGCGGCGGGCATTGTTGGCTGCGGCATCTACGACCTCAAGACGCCGGCGGAGTTTGGGCAAGCCATCGCCATCGCCAAAGGAACGCCGGCCTGTCCGTTGACCGAGCCGGAGGACCTGTTGGACGCCACGATTGTCGGGACTACTCCCAAGGCCGAGTCGCTGGGGATTCACGCCGGCATGACCGGACGGGAGGCGGTGGAATTGATGTTGAAAGCCACTCCCGTAGGACAGGATTCCGATCCTGTCCTCAAAGGCGGACAGGATCGGAATCCTATCCTACGAGGCGCGAAAGGGATTCACGTCAAGAGCATCGACCATAACACGTTGGTCGTGAAAGACCTGGAAGCCTCGAGACGATTCTACGTGGACGTGTTGGGCATGCGCGAAGTGCCGCGGCCGGCGTTTTCCTTCGCGGGCCTATGGTTCCAGGCCGGCGTCACGCAGATTCACCTGATCCTGGAATTCCCCGGCTCCGGGCCCGCGGGCAACCTCGTGCCGCCGGAAAAGCGCTCCGCCCGCACACACCACGTCGCCTTTCTCGTGGACGACGCCGTTGCCGTTGTGCCCCGGCTCAAGGCGCAGGGCGTTCCCATTGTCGCCGACGTGAAGCCGCGCCCGGACGGCTACATGCAAGTTTTTGTCACCGATCCGGACGGGCATGTGATCGAGTTGTGCTCGCCGCCGAAGTGACCACAGAGGCGACTAGTCTACTATGATAGTGCCAGAGCATGTGCAGGAGCATTGCCGAGCGTACGAGTGGGAAACAGAGCAATGGAGCCGTTGCTTCGCATTCGCCAAGTCCCCGGCAAAGGACGGGGCGTTTTCGCCAACCGCCGCATTCGCAAAGGCGCCGTCATCGAAACCGCGCCGGTCCTCGTCATTCCCGTTGAGCATTTGCCCGGCGGCAAGTTCAACCCCGCCCTGGGCAAATACGTTTACGAATGGGCGCGGAAAAAGGTCGCGCTCTGTCTGGGTTATGGTTCTTTGTACAACCACTCCTACCGTCCGAACGCGGACTACGAGCACGAGCGCGCGGCCATTCGCTATCGGGCCCTGCGCGCGATTGAGGCCGGCGAGGAAATCACCATTAACTACAACGGCGATCCCAAAAACAAAGGGCCCGTGGGCTTCGAGGTCGTAAGCATTAGGAAGAAAAAGACGCGTCGCAATCAGCCGATACGCGCGCGGGCGGCAAAGTAGTAGGCACACTCCGTGTGCCGATGCGGCGGACGGCACACGGAGTGTGCCTACTACTCTTCCTCGACCTTGAGCGAAGAGCAAATGGCTTTCAAGATGGGTTCGCTGCGTTCCAATTCCAAGTCGTTGGCTTGCCAGAGCACCAGCAACGTGCCGCCGCCGCCGTGAAAGCTGCGAATCCAACAGGTATTGGTGAGGTCGAAACTAAAGAAGCGCACATCGTGCCCCACCGCCGGTTGCCCCGCCACGGACTCGATGCACTCCTCCGATTCCAGATTCGTGTATTCGCCCTCCAGCGCCTCGAGCGCCGTGCGCGACATCAATTCCGGCTCCGGCATGTCCGGGTCATAGGACACCATGAGAAAGGCCGTGTCCGGACTTTGAAGCGACACCGCCCAACCGCTCTGGGTGTCCTCGCGCTGCAACTCCCAATTCTCCGGGTATTGGAAGCGAATGCCGTCTTCTTCGAAAAGCTTGGCCATCTCATGCCTCGACGAATGGAGAAATCACTCCTTTCATTCTATCCCGTGCATTGCGCAAATCCTCACTCCCACTAGGAAGCGGTGAAGTCGGTGAGGTCCAATGGTCGATGTTGGATTCGTGTCTGCACATTGCTCTCTTTTTCTTGGCTGCATTATGGAACGGCGGCTGTTGCGACTCTTCTTGGCTGCAAGCGTGGTTTTGTCCGCTGCTTCCTTGTCGCGAGTCGAAGGCGCCGACCTCGACGGCTGTTGGTCGGGATCTTGGGTCGACTGCAACAGCGGCCATTCCGGGCCGTTGCGCGCTTTGTTTTGCAGGTGCGGCGTCGACACCTATCGCGTCACCTTCACCGGCCGCTTTTGCGGCGTCATTCCGTTTCGCTACAACGTTACGTTGGCTGTCACCGGCAAAGAAGGAGAGAAAGACATACTCTCCGGCGAGTCCCGTGTCGGCATCTTGTTCGGCACTTTTTCGTATCGGGCGGAAGCGACCGACACGGACTTTGTCGCGGAGTTTTCGAGCTGCCGATACCAAGGCAAGTTCGTGCTGAAGCGCTGCTGTCCCTAAAGCATTGCTTTCAATTTCTTCCCCAAGTCGTCGATCTTTTCTTTGCAAGCTTTGCGCGCTTC
>JAKEHV010000406.1 GCA_022614915.1 Gemmataceae bacterium
ATGTACAGCGTGCTCATGGCGGCCATGTTGACCGCCGGTGGCGACGCCCAAGGCAATTGGTTCCGGTGCCATGGCGGCAGCGGATGCCACGGGTGTCATGGAATTGCTCGCAATCTATTCAATCATGGCTGTCACGGCGCACGGCGTTGCTCAGGATGTGCAGGCTGCGCGTTCACAGCCTGTGGCGGTTGCGCCTTCACTGCCTGTACCGGATGCTCCTGCGCCGGCTTCCGGGGCTGCCATGGCTGCCAAGGCCCGGTCGCCTGTTACGGTTGCTCGGGCTGCCACGGTTGCGTTGGGTGCGGCGGCTGCGCAGGCGCGGGCTACGCCGGCGAGCAGCAGAAATCTGAATCGCCGAAAGGCAAAGAGGTATCGACGACGACCAACACGGCGCGGATCACGGTGACGTTGCCCGCCGAGGCGCGGCTCTACGTCGATAACGTGCCGTGCCCGCTCAACTCCAGCGAACGAGCGTTCAACACGCCGGCGCTGCAACCAGGTCAACGCTACTACTACACGCTCCGCGTGGAGCTCGATCAAGACGGCGACACCATCACGGATTCGCGGCGCGTGCTCATGACGGCCGGCGAAAACATCCGAGTCGATTTCAGCAGCATTACTTTGACGGCGCAACGCTAACCCGATTGCCGCCTTCCCTCACGCGCGGCTGCAAAGTGCTTCTCCCAAGGCCCGCGGTCAACCCTCGACCGTGGGCTTTTTTGTTGGCCCTTAACGGGGATTTGTCACTGAGAAATGTCCAACCAGCGTTAGTCGCGGCTTTGGGCCAGTTTCTTTTGCAACGCGGCCGCGGCGGCGTGCTCACGCCCCTGCGTCTTTATGCGCAGCGCAAGCGCATCTTGCAAATGTTGTTGCGTCTCCGAGGATTTCCCGCGGCGGCGCGTTGACGCGTTTCCCCTGACGGCGTACCATCAAACCGGTTGTTGCATGACGTTTTGGGGATGAAGAAGGGCTGCTCGCACGCATCGATGGCTGATGACACCAGGCGTATCCACCTGCTGGACGGTAATTCAAGGCGCCGCCGCGGGGCGGAGCGAGGATCGTGAACATTTCGCCCGGCGCTACGCCCCGGTCGTTCAAGCTTACCTGGCGGCCCGGTGGCGGGGCTCCCCCCTCGGCACCGAGCTCGACGATGCGGTCCAAGAGGTCTTCGTCGAGTGCTTCAAACAAGGCGGTGTCTTGCAGCGCGTCGACCGGGAACGGCCCGGCGGTTTCCGGCCTTTCCTGTATGGCATGCTGCGCAACGTCGCTTTGCGCATGGAAGCGGCGCGGGCGCGTGGCCGGGAGCGCCAGCCGGAGTCGAGCTGCGAGCTCGCCGCCGTGGAAGCCGCCGAGGCCAGCCTGTCGCAGGTCTTCGACCGCGCCTGGGCGCAGTCGCTCATCCGCGAGGCGGCAGCGCGGCAGGCCCAACGTGCCGCGCAGTCGGGCGCAGACGCCTTGCGGCGCGTCGAGCTTTTGCGGCTGCGCTTCCACGAGGGGCTGCCGATTCGGGAAATTGCCCAGCGCTGGCAAGCCGATCCAGCCGATTTGCACCACGAGTACGCGCGGGCCCGGCAGGAATTCAAAGCCGCCTTGCTCGAGGTCGTCGGCTTTCATCAGCCCGGCACTTCCGCGGAAATCGAACAGGCCGGCGCCGAGCTTCTGGCGTCGTTGGGCTAATTTCGTCGAATCGCCGCGCGAAAACGCCTTGCCCTGCGAACCTGAAACAGTCCCACGCCGTTTTTTAAGGAGTCTGCCATGTCGGATGCACGCCGACCCGGCGACGTGCCGCCGCCCGACGATCGCGTCGAAGCACTGTTAGACGCGGGTCTTGCGGCCGCATTCGGCCAAGCCAACGGCTTGCCCCCAGGAAAAGACACTAACCCATTACAAACTCCCGACACGTCGTGCATTGGCTGGCGCGGCGGCCAATCGGGAACGACCGAGCCGGCAAGGGAGCAGGAGATTGCCGGTGCTCCCAACAGGCTTCGGCTGTTTGACGAGATTGCCCGCGGCGGCATGGGCGTCATTCACCGCGGCCGCGACTATGACCTGGGGCGCGACCTGGCGGTCAAAGTTCTTCTTCCCGAGCACCATGGCAATCCGGCAGTCCGCCAACATTTCGTCGACGAGGCCCAGATCGCCGGCCAGTTACAGCATCCGGGCATTGTGCCGGTCTACGCTTTAGGTGAGTTGGCGGACCAGCGCCCGTACTTCACGATGAAGCTGATCAAGGGGCGTACGCTGGCCGCCTTGCTGGCCGAACGGGGCAACCTTTCGCAAGCGCAGCCGCGCTTCCTCGCAATCTTTGAGCAACTCTGCCAGACGCTGGCATATGCCCACGCACGCGGCGTGATCCACCGCGACCTGAAGCCCTCCAATATCATGGTTGGGGCGTTTGGTGAAGTGCAAGTCATGGATTGGGGGATGGCCAAAGTACTGCCGACCCACGACCCCGGCGCCCGTTCCCATCCCGACGGCCGCGCCTCGGACTCCGTCGTCTGCACCGCACGGCATGGCGCGTCCCGCGCGGCATCGCTGGTGGGCCAGGTCATGGGAACGCCCGCCTACATGGCGCCGGAACAGGCGCGCGGCGAAGTAGTTGACGAGCGCTGTGACGTGTTTGGGCTGGGTGCCATTCTCTGTGAAATCCTTACCGGCCGGCCGCCGTTCACCGGAGACGCGACGTGGGCGGTTCTGGAACGAGCGGCCCAAGGCGATCTGGCCGACGCGCTGGCGCGTCTGCGTGCCAGCGGCGCTAATTCCGAGTTGGTGGCGCTAGCGATTCGCTGTCTGGCGCCCATACCGGACGACCGGCCCCGCGACGGCGGCATCGTCGCACAGGAAATGACGGCGTATCTGGCCTCGGTGCAGGAGCGGCTGCGGCAGTCGGAATTCGCGGCCGTTGCGGCCAGAGCCAAAGCCACCCAAGAGCGCAAGTCGCGCCGGCTGACGGTGGCGCTGGCTCTGTCGCTCACAGGCCTGGTGCTCTTGGGGGCGGGAGGCTGGGGCTGGTCGGAGCGGCAGCGCGCCCAGCGTATCGCCGAAACGAACGCGCAAGTCCATCAGGCTCTGGCCCAGGCAAATACCTTTCGCGAGCAAGCCCGTCTGCCGGGCGGCGGCCTGAAGCAGTTGGAAGCAGCGCTGTCCGCCGCCGCCCGCGCCAAGGCGGCCCTGGACGCGGGTGAGGAGGAGCCGAACACTCGGCAGCAAGTGGAGTCGTTGCTCGCCGCCTTGCAGCGTGAGCTGCCGCCGGCGCGCGAGGCCGAGCGCGACCGCAGTATGCTGGTGCGGCTGGACGACGTCCGCGATCTGCAGGCAGAAGTCGATGTCAAAAGCAGCCGCTTCGACGAAGGGCGCGCCGATCCAGCCTACGCCGACGCCTTTCGCGAGTACGGTATCGACGTGGACGCGCTTGACCCGGAAACTGCTGCCGCCCGCATCCGCGCCCGTCCCATTGCGGTCGAATTGGCAACGGCGCTGGACCACTGGGCTTTCGTCCGCAGCAAGCATCCGAAAAAAGGCGCGACGCCTGCGGACTGGCAGCGGCTTATCGCGGCGGCTAAGGCTGCCGATCCCGATCTGTGGCGCAACCGCCTGCGCAACGCACTGGTGAACAACGATGCTTTGGCGCTTCGAGAATTAGCGGCTCAGGCGGAAGCTCTTGCACAACCCAAACCGATCCTTGTTCTCTTGGGTAGCTTCCTCGGGGAGCAAGACAGCCCGGCGGAAGGAGCGGCGTTTTTGCGCCGGGCTCAACGCCGGCACCCCGACGACTTTTGGATCAATCATAAACTGGCGGTATTCCTGGGCCGAGTGCAGCCGCCGCGCCGGGACGACCAGGTTCGCTTCTATGCCATCGCCACCGCGCTGCGCAAAGAAAGCCCCGGCGCCTGGCTGAACCTTGGCCACGCACTGGCCAACATCGGCGCCACGGATGAGGCCATCGCGGCCTACCAACAGGCCATCGCCCTCAAGCCGGACTACGCCATGGCCCACAACAACCTCGGCAACGCCTACCTCGAAAAAGGGGACTTGCCAAAAGCATTGGAGGCCCTTGAGGAAGCGCTGCGTTGCGACCCGGAGCTGGCGCTCGCCTACTTCAACCTCGGCAACCTCCGCTTCCGGCAAGGACGCGACGACGAGGGCATCACTGCCTATCAAATGGCCGTTCGCCTGGACCCGACCTATTACACCGGGCATTACAACCTCGGCAATGCCTTGGTGCGCGTGGGACGTCTAGCGGAGGGCATTGCCGCCTTGCGCGAGTCCGTCCGCTTGGCGCCGCAGCACGCGGAGTCGCACTGCAATCTTGGCTTGGCGCTATTGGACAATGGTGAATTTCCCGAAGCGCTGACCTACCTTAAGCGCGGCGACGCGCTGGGTACGCGCAACCCGCGCTGGCCGTACCCCTCGAAGAACTGGGTAGCTCTTTGCGAGCGCATGCTCGAGCTCGACCGACGACTGCCTGGCATTCTCGCCGGCCGGGAGAAGCCCGCGACCGCCGCCGAGGGATTGGAGTACGCCCGGCTGTGCCGCATCAAGGGGCTCTACGAGAGAGCGGCGCGGTTCTGCGCTGAAGCCTTGAGTGTCGCGCCGAAGTTGTCGGAAGATACGAGCGCACGGCACCTGTACAACGCAGCCTGCGTGGCGGCGCTGGCTGCCGCCGGTTGCGGGCGTGACGAGCCTCCGCCCGATGCCGCGGCGCGGTCGCACTGGCGCCGCCAGGCTCTTGATTGGCTGCGCGCCGAGCTGAACTACTGGACGAAAACCCTCGCTTCGAAGCCCGCCGCCGCCCAGGCTGTTGCCGGCAATCTCCAGCACTGGCAGCGCAACCCGGACCTCGCCGGCCTGCGGGACGACGCCGAGTTGGCCAAGCTTGACAAAGCCGAGGGCGAAACCTGGCGCCGTCTTTGGGTCGATGTGGACGCAATGGTCCACGATGCACGCGGTAACAAGTGAATCATTTCTGCGCAATTTGCTGTGCAAACCGCTCACACCCCCACTCCGAATGCGACGACCTGTGCATCGGGCAATTGAACGCGCACAAGCACCGACCAATTCGTGACTTGCGCCACCGTGCGACCCATGACGGTTTCGCCGCCGATGTGCAGCTCCTAACGCGCCCATCCATGGTTGCGCCATGAATCGCCAATTCTCCGCGCGAAAACCGTCCCAGCCTGGAACCTGGAATAGAGGCCAATTCGAGCGTCCGGCTGGACGGGACCGGATCGGCCGACCGGAAAAGGCGAACGGTTCGCCGCTTCTGCCCTGACATCGGAATCTACGAGGAAACTAACAATGTTCACCTTCAAGGGTAAAGTTCTGCTTCTTTCGAGTGTGTGCGTCGCCCTGATGCTGACCAGTGGGTTGCATGCCCAGCGCCAGCCAGACAAGCCGCAATCAAAGTCACCCGGCCGTTCCGTCAAACCGCGGCCGGATCCCAAAGCTCAGCCGCCGGCCAAAGTGCAACCGAATGCCACCGACCGGCTGATCGCCCACGCCGCCGCCCTGGCCTTGGCCGCGAGCGCCCCGAACGCTGCCCCGTTGACGCATGACAACATGGTGGCGGTCGGTTTTCCGCACCGGCCAAGCGACTTTTTCGGGGCCGGCAATGTGGGACCGGGAAAAATCACTTATCGCATCGTTTGGAACGAGAGCACAGCCATCATCGGCTTTCAGGGCCGCAGCCAAAGCGTTCATGACGACCTGTTTTGGGATAGCCGCGAACACAAGAAAGGCCTGTCGAAAATCTTGGGCAAGAGCGGCTTCATGATCTATGTCCCCAAGCGCTTCTACGAGGCATTTGAAGCGGCGCGGCCCACGATCGAGAAAGACCTGCAAAGCGCTCTCGCATCAGGCAGGGACACCGGTCGCGGCTCGTCCAAAAAACTGATTATCACCGGGCACAGCATGGGCGGCCTATGGAGCCATTATTTGACGATGGCACTTTTGGAAAAGGGGCAACCCGTCGAGGCGATGGTCACTTTCGGCACGCCGTACCTGGCGCGGCCGGATTTCCAACGCTATGTGGAAGGCCTGGCCAAGGAGAAAGGCACACGCATGCTGGCGGTGGAGAATCACTTCGACCATGGCATCAACAATTGGATGGAAAAGGTCTCCGCGGGCATCCACCACACGCCGAAGGAATACCAGAACCGCATCGGCACGCAGGTCCGCTATGCGTTCCGGGAAGAAGAGCATCACATGACGAAGTATTTCCACGTCGCCAAGTTCCGCTCTTACGCGACGCCCGCCCCAGAGCTCGTCCTCTTAGTGGACGGTACACGGGCCACGATCTCCCCGAAGGTTGAGAACACGCAGCTCGACAAGGTGCAGATCCAACTCTACCCGCTCAAGGATTCGGGCGCCTGGTGGAAAGCAATCAAGGTGGTGGACATCAACGGCAAAGGCCACTGGCTGGAGTGGGAAAACGGCAAGTTTGTCAATCCACCGAACAAGAACCAGCCAGGACAACTCTGGCTGTCACGCAGCGCTCTGGAGGACACGCTGCGCCTCGAGTTTTGGAAGGCCAAGGAGCTCGGTATCCATCGGCCTGTCTTTTCGCACGACGTGAATCTCGTCACCCAAGGCAAGAACCGCATCGCGATTTGGTGGTAGCGCAGGGTTTGTGCCACGCAAGCATCACAACAAGCGGGCCCCTGCCGCGCTTGCGCGTTGCAGGGGCCCTTCCAGCGGAAGGGACGACTTGCGCCGTCCCAAGAATAAACGCGGCGGCGGGCACTTCTTGCGGTCTTATTTCTTGCCTTTGTGCTCTTTCACGAAGCGCTCGATCTCGCCGGGGGGCCTTGCAACGAACGATGCATAGGACCAAAGAAGCCATGCGTTTCATAGAACTTCCTTCCGAATCTGATTTGATTCAGGAGGATAAGTACTCCTTGGGCAATTCCGCGCCAGCCACAAAGCTCAGTTTGAAGATCTTGCACATCTGATAGACATTGATGCGGAAATCCGGACATGTGCTCACGAGGCAATACGCGTCGATCGGCGAAAAGCCGTGTTCCGTGATCATCCAATCCATGAGATGAGTCGTCGCGGTCTCGACGGCGACTTCCAGCGGCCGATTGGCGCTTAATGCGATAATGGAATCCGGCTTCTCGATGCGCAGCCAAGGGATGGACTTTTTCTTCAGGACTTCGAGCTTGAGGCGGACCGTCGACTTGGTTTCCGCGGCGGTGCCGGTGAACTCCGTGTCGCCCTGGCTAGCGTGCACATCGCCAAGGTAAAAGAGCGCCCCGGAATGATAAATCGGCAGATACAGCTTATTGCCCGGAGCAGCGTCGCGGACGTCGATGTTGCCGCCCCATTCGCCTTGCCCGTCGAGGCTGGTGGTGACTTCGCGGTCCGGCGCGACGCCGAAGGTGCCGATGAAAGGAGTGATGGGCCAGGAGATCTTGTCGGAGAAGTGCAGCGTGCCGTCGCGGGTGGTGCCGCTGGGGCCAGGTGTGTGCTGAAAGATCTTGGTTGTATAGTCAGACGACAATTCCGGCCAGCGCGTCGATTCGCCCAGTGGTCCTCGGCGCGGACCAATCGCAACCCAGGAATACGAATCAACAACGATGTCCTCGATGGTCACGACGAGCACGTCGCCGCGCTCGGCCCCTTCGAGAAAGACCGGACCGCCGATGGGATTCACCGCTGGCGGCATACGGTCGAACCCCGCCCGCAGGGAAGGTATCGCTTTGTCGGCTGCTGTCTTGATGTAGCCGGAGCTGGCGTCGTAGGTCTCGATTTCGAAGCTTTCGCCGGGCCGGACGCGCAAGAGCGGCTTGTCTTCCCAATCGAAGGCGTACTTTTTGGCTTGTTCGCGGAGGATGCGCTGCATGGGAACTCCTTTCCACGTCGATCCGTCCACCAGACATGTTATGGCTTCGACGAGCTATGGCCCAAGACCGCGTCGAACATGTCGAGTCCGGCGCCCACCTTGTTGGCCTTGTTCTTGAAGATGTCGTCGCCCCCGAATCCGGCATTGCGCGTATTGACAAACTTGACGCTGCCGTCGGCGAACAGGACGTTTTGGCCTTTGCCGCCGTGATTGGCGCTGTTGGCGGCGTTGGCATCGGGCGGCAAGCAGTCGGCCATCAGCGGGAACAGGCTGGCGGGATGGTCTTTGGGCACTTTCGGACCTTGCGGTTTGCCATCCGCGTCCAGGTAGCCCAGCGAGTAGGCGTAGCACGGCGACAGCTGGTCGGCTTGCTGGAAGAAGATTTCGGGCGATAGGTCACGAGTTCGCTCGAGGGTCGTCGGGCACGGCATATGTGGGCCGGTGCTCGGGCAGCGCACGTTGGCGTTCTTGGCAAGCACGCCGGCGCTCACGAGGACGGGAATTACCACGCCGGCGGCGTGGCGCGGATGCTCGGCGGCCACGTTGGGGAACTGTCCATGGTGATCGTGGAAGCTACGCAGCGCCATGGCATATTGCCGCAGGTTTTCCTTGCACGCTTCTTGCTGGGCCTTTTCGCGCATGGCGTAAATCGCCGGCACGAGCAGTCCGACGACCATCAGCAGAATCGAAGCGGCCACCAGGAAATCCGCACGCCGCCACCACGCGAACGAAACACTTGCGGCCTCCGAGGGAATCGTCAGCGGCGCGCGCGGCAGCTCACGGTCCTTGCATACGTGCTCGGCCACACGGGCGAACGTTCGCACCGCCAGGTCCTTGGGTGGCACAATTTCCTCGCGGTCGGCCGCCAAGGGTTCCAGGCCGGCGCGCAACTGTTCCAAGCGTTGCCGCGCTTCCGGGTCCGATTCCAGGCGATTTTCCACCTGCTCCTTGGTTCCGTCATCCACGGCGTCCAAGACATAACCGAGCAGGTTTTCGTCCAAGCGTTGCATGTTCATGTCTTCTTCCAAGTAGGTTGGACATTCCTGTCCGACGCGACGGGCAAGAATGCCCATCCTACAAGTAAGACAGATTGAAAATCTGTCCTACGGTTTCAGTGCAGGGGCCGTCGCCCATGCTTCTTGCAGCTTGACAAGAGCAGCGTGCAGCCGCGATTTCACCGTGCCCACTGGAATGCCGAGAATGTCCGCCACCTCCTTGTATTTCAGTCCTTGATAGTACGCCAGTATGACGACTTGCCGCAAAAACTCCGGCAAGCGATTGACGCTCGCGCGGACCAGCTGCCGCGTCTCCTCGCCCTGCGCCTGATCCATCGGGTTGGGCGTGCGGCTTTCCAAGAGGCCCCACAACTGCGGCGCGTCGACCGGCGTGTTCTCGTCGCGGTCCTGGTCCAAACTGACGGCAACGTGTCGGCCGTTGCGGCGCAGCGCGTCAATGGCCTGATTAGTAGCGATGGTGTACAACCAGGGCCGCGCGGGACGTCCTTGCTCGTATTTGCCGATTTTGAGATAAACCTGCAGGAAAGTGTTCTGAAAAACGTCCTCGGCTAATTCCCCGTCGCCCAGGTACCGTCGCAAATAGCCGTACAATTCGCCCTCGTAGCGGCGCACGAGAATTCCGAAGGCCTCGCGCATTCCTTTGCGAAACGAGACCAACAACTCCTCGTCCGTGCAACAGGTCAAGTCGTCGGCGGAATTCACGATTCCCTTTACTTGATACGCTGGGCGAGAGCGTTTGGTTCACGCGACAATAGTGAGCTGCGCCCATCTGGTCTGACTTATTTTTTCTTCGCCTTTTTCCTTTTCGCCCCTTTTTTCGTCTGCGACTGGGCCTTCGACTTCTTTTTCTTGCCGAAAATGGCCTCGTAGCCTTCCGCGAAATGCTTGGTCTCAGCAAGGCCTGTTCGAACGATGCTCACTGTCGTAACCTCCGAGTTCTTGGAGTAACGTCTTGGCTGTCAATCGTCTACTGTAAAGGATTGCGGAAAAAATGTCACGCTGGAAACAACGTCGCCTTCGTCTGAGCCGCGACCGTGAGGGAGCGGGGCACCCTGAGTTACCCGCTCCCTCACGGTCGCGGCTCGGACAAGTTCCTTAGCGCGGCTCGGAACATGCAAATCGACAGAGAATCTCCACCGCTTGCTCCAATTCGTCCAAGGGCAACCACTCGTCGGCCGTATGCGCTTTGCCGATGTCGCCCGGCCCGAACACCACCGAGGG
>JAKEHV010000407.1 GCA_022614915.1 Gemmataceae bacterium
AGTAAGAGGCCGGAGATGCCCATGGCGCTCCAGCACAGGTACTTTTCCATCGACCGCCCTTTCAGCGCCCTCTTCCGGTAGTACATATGTCCCCGCTTGTGCTTTTGGTTGAGCGAGCGCGTGCGCGTGCTTCACCACCACGAGCAGCCGGGACGCATGTTCTCCGAGGAGCAAGCGCGCTGGCTTGCTCCACGCGGCCGGCGCGCGCGGGACGCCGGGTTCGGAGCCGACATTGAAGGAACATTGTAACGCTTCCCCGCCGCACTGCAACTCATTGCCGCCTGGGAAATGAAAGCGGTTTTTTATTGCCCCAGGCAGCGCCAGTAAAGCCGGAAAAAGTGGTATATTACTCCTTGCCTGCGCCGTTTGCCATCGCGTATGTACCGCACACAAGGAGATTTTCCATGCCCTTGCGCTTCTTGGTTCCTTCGGTCTTCTCCCTTGTTTTTCTGACTCTTACCGCCGCGCCCGGCCATGCCCAAGAGTTGTATCGGCCTAAGATCGACGCCAAGGCCATTGATTCCACGCTCCGCACCGACTGGTACGGCCTATATCTCAAGGGGAAAAAGATCGGCTATTTCCGCACCACGCGGGCGCGGGTCGCCGATGAAATCAGCGAATCCTTCGTGCTGTCGATGAAGCTGTTTTCCTTTGGCCAGAAAGCGGAAATGACCATCAGCCAGGACTTGCGCTTCGAGAACAAAGCCCCGCACGCGCTCGTGTCCGGCTCGTTCGAGCAGAAATCCGGCGCGGTCGCGCCCAAGACAACTCTCACGCGCAACGACAAAGGCTTCGCGGTCACGCACAGCGCCGGCAAGGAAACCACGAAGAAACAAATCGGCCCGGCTGATTACAACCTGGCCGACGCGATGGCTTCGGAGATTTGGATTCGCCAAGGGGCCAAGCCCGGAGACAAAATTGAGTATGCCGATTTCGACATGCAGGACCTCAAGACGCAGACGCAGACGAGCAAGCTTTTGGCCAGCAAGACCAGCCTCGTCGGCGGCGTCGAGGTCCGTTACTTCGAGGTTGAAACCGAAAGCAGCAAAGAAAAGCTGCGCATTCTGTCGCGGCACGACGACCAGGGCCGGCTTCTTTCCGGTCAGTTCGCGGGCATTTTCGAGCTGCGCCTGGAGTCGGAAGAGCAGGCCAAGAACACCGAATACAGCCAAGACCTGTTCGTCTTGGGCATGGCCAAGGTGGACCGGCCGCTCGGCCCGACCGGCAAAGTGAGGGAGCTGATTCTCGAGATCAAGGGCAAAGAAGGCGACGTGTTTGAAGACGGGCCGCGCCAGAGCATCGAAGCCAAACCCGGCGGCCGTATCATCAAGCTCGGCAAGAAACACGGCAAGGAAGCGAAACCCACGCAGAAAGAGATCGACGAAGCGCTGTCCGAGACTACGGCGTATTGCATTAGCCATCCCAAAGTGAAGGAATTGGCGCAGAAAGCGGTGGGCGACGCCAAGACGCCGGAAGAGAAGGTGAAGAGGATCATCGATTTCGTGCACGACTTTGTTACGCCGAGCCTGAGCGCCAACCTGCCGAACATACACGACTTGATGGACAAGAAACGCGGCGACTGCAAATCGTATGCGCTGTTAACGGCCAACCTGTGCCGGGCCAGCGGCGTGCCGGCGCGTGAGGTTTCCGGCCTGCTCTATGTCGGCGACGATCAGAAAGCCTTCGGCGGCCATGCCTGGAACGAAGTCGTCCTGGACGGCGTCTGGGTGCCGGTGGACGCCAGCATGCGGCAAACCGAAATCGACGCCGCGCATCTGTCCTTCGGCAGCGAGTACAAAGCGGCGCGGAATCTGCTCGAGACTTTAGGGAAACTGCAATTCCGGGTGGTCGAAGTGAAGTCGGGCAAGTGATCAAGCAATGGACTGTTTACGTTTCGCGCTCACTTCATCCCTGGGAAGAGATGACTTGAGCGCGAAACGCAAACAAGCGACTATCGTTGGGAGACTTTCTCGCAGACATCGGCAGGCGGCGGGTAGGCCTTGATGATGTCCGCGACCGCTTGGGCGAAGTCGTCCGGCACCGGCTCGAACGAAGTCAACTTCCAAAGCCCCATCACTTCTTTGCTTTCTTCGTCCTGGTTTGCCCGCATCATCCCCTCGCGAAATCTCCGCAAGCGCGCGTCGTCCATTGCCCCTTGGCGGTAAGCGATGACGCCCGGCGGAAACACTTCCGACTCTTTGAGCACCTTCAGGCGAGCGTGGGCGCCGGGTTTGAGTCTTTGGTAAGTCTCCAGAGCGATCGTATCGGTCAGAACGGCGGGAATCCGATCCATCACGAGATCATCGAGGGAAGATTCTGAATTCTTGCCGGGCACGATCTTGGTGAAAAAGGCTTTGGGATCGCATTGGCCGCATTCCAGGCAACTGCGTTCCAGAAACAGCCGGCAATGGTCCTTGGTCTTGAGCGGCACGCATAGGTCTTTACCGCGGAAGTCCTTGAAACACTTGGCTTCAGACTTCGCGTTGACCACAAGGTGGGCCCGATGGTTGCGGTGATAACTGATGGCAATCATAAGCGGGCGCAACTCGGGATACTTTTGCTGGGCCCAGCCGAACTCAACTCCATGAAAGACGGCCAGGTCCATTTGCTTGTCGTTGAGTTTCTTGCCGATGTCGTACGGATTGCCGCCGGCGAGCAACTCGCCTTCCATACCCGTCAGCTTGCGCATGATGGAGACGAACGGCCTGGTGGCGAATTGGACAAGCTTTGGGTGGACGTCGGTGAACAGGCTATCGACAAGGCCAATGCGGACAGGATCGTTTTTGACAGGCTCGGGCGCGACCGGCGCGTCCGCCAAAAGAGATGTCAGCCCAAGCGTCGCGAGCGCTAGGGCCGCGCAGGCCAGTTTGTGGGTCATGCACTCCTCACTGTTCCGGGGGTTGGAGTAAAACGGCGGCGGCCTGGGGCCTCCTCAAAATCCCACGCCGCCGTCGCTCGGGGTTGGTCTGGCTCCTTCGCCTCTAAAGTAGGACAGGTTTCCAACCTGTCCGCAGGACGGACAGATTGAAAATCTGTCCTACTCAAGAAGGAGCCGGGTTCCGCAGGCTGGCTATTCCTTCAAGGCCGTGATCCGAAAGCCGCCCGCTGTTACGCGCTCCAGGGCGGCCAAGGCCAGTGCGTGCTGGTACAGCGCCTCGTTGTACGTCGCCCGCACCTGGTCCTCGAGTGTCCGCGCCCGCAAGAGTTCCTCGCCGGTTACATGGCCCGTGTCGAAGCGTTTGGTGACATCTTCAGCAATCTGTATCGTCATCGGCAGGACCTTTTTGAGATTGCGCACCTTCTCGTCCGCTTCCAGCCATTTGAGATAGTTGGCTTCCACCTCCAGCGTGATCAGGTTGTGGGCTTTGTCCACGACAGCCAATGCCCGTTCGTTGTAGTGGCTGGCCCGCTGCACGCGATAAGAGCGGCGGCCCACGAGATTGGCCGGCATTTCCAATCCGATGGCGCCGGGGCGATATTCGCCGTTGGCGACTCCTTGAGGAATCGGTTGCACGTGAATGTCCGAAGCCGCGGCGAAGGTTCGTCCCTGGGGCGAAAACAGCATGCGGCTCTGGGCGGCGATTTCCAGCTGAGTGACTTGTTGAGCGGTGCTGACCTGAGTCATCTCGCCGCGGTTGGCCAGCGCCTGTCCGATCAAGTCCTCCTTGTTCGGGCCCTTGATTGGTTCAGGCAGGGAGGCTTCTACCACATCTAGCGGATAATCCAAGCCCACTCCGAGCGCTTCGCGCAAAGCAGCGGTGGCTTTCAGGATGCCAGTCCGCGCTTCGGCTTCCTTAGCTTTGACTAGCTCGATGGCCGCGGCCATCATCTGCACATCGATCTTCGTAATCTTGAAGTCCGGAACGCCCTTGTCCAGCAGTCTTTGTGCGTCGGCCTTGGCCCGTTCCAGCTTGCCAAGAGCGCTCTTTATGACCTTGAGTTGCTCTCGGGCATACAAGATGGAGTAATAGTTCCTTACCACCGCATAGCGGGTTTCCCATTCCGCCTGCTCCAGCGCGGCGGCAGCGATGGTCACGCCCAAATGCGCTTGTTGGCGGCGAACAGGCAAATCAGGGGCGAACAGCCGGGCGAACAGGGGCATGTTGCTGACGCCGGCCTGGCCGCTATGGGCCCCGGCCAGGCTGGCTCGCGCCGCCGCCAAAGCCGGCTGCTTTTCCAATCCCAGGTTGATGAGTTCGGGCAACGTTAACTTCGCAGGAGCCGATTTCACCTGTGCCCCGGCCGGCCCCGCCGCAAGGAAGGCGACGGCCAAGCTCCAAAGCCCGGTGCGCAGAATCCTTGTGTTAAAATGCGCGCTCTTGTTCATGGTCAAATCCTCGGTGCAAGTCCTTTAGTTCCGGCTCGACTTTCCCAGTTTTGCCAATTCGTCAAACTGGCCCGAAACAGTTTGTCCGGGGGCTCTCCGGTCGAGCCGGTATCGGCGCGCTCCGTCGCCGGAGAAGATTTGTCCCTGCGCATCCTGCGTAACTTTAGTTGTGATCGACCTGGTTTTACGGCTCGCTGAACCTTGTGTTGGCCGATTGCCGTGGGCGGTGGGAATGCACCCGGCACAATCGGCAAAGCCGTTTCGGGAAAACCGGCCAAATAGCTAAAGAATGAGGTTGTTTTATGGCCGGCTCACTTCTGGTTCAACCAATGTAGAATGATCGCGGCGAAATAGGCGCCGCTGACCGTCGAGGTGTCGCCGGGCACGACGCTGTAACCGCCGTCTTCATTGCGGCACTTGGCGACGAAAGTGCGCATGCCTTCGACGCGCTCCGGTTGGGCCTTGAGCATCACGAAGCAGCGCATGACTCGGTAGGTGCTTTCCAGGTCAGCGCCAAAATCGACGCCCTTGCCGTAGCCGCCGCTTGGGCGCTGACCCTCCTTGAGCACGCGCAGGATATGGTCGCGATTGGAAAGCTCGCCGCCCAAGCGCAACAGTGTGACCACCGCGCCGCCGGTGTCGCGCGCTAGCCCTGCCTCTTTGCCGAACGTGCCGTCCTTGTTCTGCAGCTTGGCGACTTCCTTGAGCCATTCTTTGCTCTTGAGTGATTGCGCCTTCAAACGCTCCAGGCCGGCCGCGGCAATGCGGATTTCTTCGAAGGACTTGGCGTTTTCGGTCAGATACTTGATTGCTGCCGGCCCGTATTTATCCGTGGGCATTTTCAGTTCGGTGACTGCCATGATGCCCACAGCGGTTGAAAAAACGTCGGGCTTGCCCTTGGCGAAATCGGCAAAGCCGCCGCTGGCCGGATCGAAACAGCTGTCGACGAACTTAGCGCATGCATCGTGGTCGGGGACTTTGCCGCCCAAGTAATGCAAGGCGCGGACCGCGGAGGACGTTGCCCGTAGGTTGGGCGCCAGGCGGATGTTTGGCTGCGGAGCCATCGACAAAAATCCGCCGGTGTTGGTTTGCAGTTTTTGCACGAAAGCGATGGTCTGCTTGACGCCCGCGTCGTCCTGAGCAAGCCCTCTGGAGGACACTGTAAGCACAAAAGCCAAAGACAATGCGAGCCGGCACATGACAAAGCTCCCACTTTCGCGATTTGTTTTTGGTCAGGGTAAGAGAAAGCGAAGACGAAGTCAAAGAAGATTGTGGCTTTGCAAATCGGCTAGACAAGCCCCGCGCCTTTTGGCATAAACCACGCCCTCCTTGTCCGTCGAGCGCAAGAGTCGTGGCCGTCCTACGTGTCTGCCGTAAAGGGGATATCATGCGCAGTCGCTGGATTTGGGCGCTGGCCCTGGCATTGGGGTTAGCCACGCTGGCTCAGGCGGAAGACGGCAAGGCCAAGTCCTCGGGGAACTGGTTCACGCGAATGTTGCCCTGGAACCTGGGCAAGAGAATGCCCAAGCCGAAATCCGCGGCCCCTGCGAAGTCCGACGCTGCTGTACCGGCCAAGGCTAATCCCGAGCGACACGGCAACGGGCCGAGCAAGAACTGCTGCGCCGCCAGGAAGTGTGCGACAAGCTCCGCGAAGTCGCCCTGCAAACCGGAGACACCGAATTGCTGACGAAGGCCGATGATTTGGAAAAGCGGGCCTGGGAAGTCTATCAAGCCAAGGCCGGCGGGGCGAGGTCGCTGACTGCCGATGAACAATTTCTGGAAAGCAAGCTCGGCATGGAATTCTCCACCGAGAAGCTCACCGGGCAAACATCGGCAGCGCGCAAACTTCAGAACCTTCGGGCCGCCGCCAAGGGAGAACAGCCATGAACAAACGGACGCTTCTTGGACTCTTGTGCGCTTGGTTCGTCGCCGGCTGCGTAAGCTCCGGCGGTCGCCGCGACGAAGCCGAATCGCAGTTCGTAAAGACTGCCGCAACCGACCGCCCCGTCACCGCCGCCGACATCACACCGGAAAACGCCCATCAGCTTTACGAGAGGCTGTTGGACGAAATCGACCGGCAATAAACAAATTCGCAGCTCGAGTTTTGGGTTTCAGCGTTGCAGCTCGCGCTCGATTCGTTCGATGACATCGCGCACCGGCACTGGCCGCTGTCCCAGCTGCAGCGATTCGTTCTTTTGCAGCCAGGAGCGCACCTTTTTTTCGGCGGCGACGGCGGTGCTGTGATTGCGGCCGCCGAAGCGCAGACCGATTTCGGTGTACGAAGCGCTGGTGTGCTTGCGCGCCAAGTAGATCGCCAACATGCGCGGATGGCTGATATGCCAGTGGCGCTGCTTCGATTGCAGCGCGCCCGCTTCCAGCCCGAGCGCCAGGCGCACGGCTTTGTCCACGTCGTCCAATTGCACCAGCCGCACGGCGTGCCGGAGCACGTCAGCGAGCGCCGCTTGGGCGACGGCCAGGTTGATCGGCTGCTCCTGTACTTTCGCCCAATGCCACAGACTGTTGAGCGCGCCTTCCAGCTCGCGAATGTTGCCGCGCACGTGCTCGGCGACAAAATCCAGCACGTCCTCGGGCAGGGGCGGCCGCTGGGCCTGCAAGGTTTTCGCCGCCAGCACCGCCCGCCGCGTTGCCTGGTCCGGCAAGCCCAGTCCCCAAATCGTGCCGCCCAATAGCCGATCGGTCAGCTCCGGCGACAACTCGTCGGCCAGGCGCGGATGGGCGTCGCAGGTGGCCACGACCAGGCAGTCCGCCGCCAACAGCGCGTCCAGCGTGTGCACAAACTCTTCTTGGGTGGCGGCCTTCTTCGCGAAAAAATCCACGTCATCGATCAAGAAGACGTCGGCCTCACGATGCTGTTTGCGGAAGACGGACAACTTACCGTGTGGAATCGCTTGCACGAAGCGATTGGTGAAGGCCTCGGCGGTGACGAAGACCACGCGCCATTCCGGGCGGGCTTGCCGCAAGCCGGCATAGACCCCTTCCAAAAGGTGGGTTTTGCCCGTGCCCACCGGACCGTGCAGGATCAAGGGCGACGCGCACAGCTCCGGGGTTTCGACCAAGGCGGCGGCGGCGGCGTGGGCCACCCGATTGCAGGCCCCGACGACAAACTCGGAAAGTCGGCGCCAGCGCCGCGGCCGGGCTTTCGCCCGCAAGACGTCCTTGGCACGCGGCGCAGTTTCCGTGGCGCCAACCACGGCCGGTCCGACAGCCGGCTCCTTGTGCGGCGACCCCGTCCGTGCGGGACAGGACGGGTCTTCTGGCCCGTCCGGACTGTCCTGGACCGCCGTCCTGCCCGCAAGATGCGGAGAGGCGGCCAGCACCTCCTTGTGCCGGGCCGCTCGAAACAACTCCGCGTCGATGACGAAGCGCACTTGCGCTTCGTCACCGAGTACAGCGCGGGCCGCCGCGTGAAACTCCGATCCGAATTTCTTTTCCAGCCAATCCTGATAAAAGTGATTGGGCACGCCGACCACCAGTTCGGGCGGCTTCCGCTCGAACTCCCCTCGCCCTTCGGGAGAGGGGTCGGGGGTGAGGGGCTCCCAGATCAGCTTGGTTTTTCCCTCAATCCAGAACGCATATCGTTTCTCCCCAATCCGTTGGCACAGCGCCAGTCCCAGCGCTGCCAGCAAATCTCCTGCGATCATCCTTATCCCTTCCCTGAGGGCAGGCTGCCGGCCTGCCGCGCCTCCTGGCGGGCCGATCGGCCCGCCTCCAAGCGCGCAGCCTGAGGCTGCGCGGAGTTTCTGAAAACTCGTCACCAAGTGAAGTTGGGTCGGCGTCGCTTGGGAAGCCGACGCCTTTTGGTTACGCGGAGAGGAGCATTCTAGATTCGACTTTTGGCGTTGCCAACACTTTTCTGGCGCGGAAAAAACGACACGGAAACTTCACCAATGAAAACACTGGCTTTTCGCGCGAAAAAACTTTGGGAAAAATTTGCGGCGCTGTTTTTTTCGCGCGCGGCGCGTGGAAAACGTGTCGATGCCGCGCGCGTGACCAGCTGTCGCGCCCGCCAAGCGCGCGCCAAGCGCACGCGCGACACTCCGCAATCCCAGCAAATAATCGGGGAAAACGCACTCGTCGCGCAAGTCAGTGTGGTCAACCGGCGACGATGCGCTCGAAAACAAGAAGATAAATCTGGCGCGTCTGCGTCGGCAAAAAGCCCACGGAACGGTACAGCTGCAGCGCCGGAGTATTGCGTGCATCGACTGCCAGCATCAGCTGGGGCGCACGCGCACGCCGCGCCTCCGCCAGCGCTTCCAGAGCCATCGCCTTGCCCAAGCCACGGCCGCGCGCCAATGGCACGACGCCAAGATAGGACAAGTCCCAAGCCGGTCCGTCCGGCACTTGCGTGAGCAGTACGACACCGACGGGCAAAGTAGCCGGCACACTCCGTGTGCCGTCGGCGGACAACGGCACACGGAGTGTGCCTACTACATTCTCGCCCGCGGGCGACTTCTCCCCTCGCCCCTGGGGGGGAGAGGGGGCGGGGGTGAGGGGGCTCGCACACGCCTCGCGCTCCCAGACCAGCCACCAGCGCTTGGGGTCAAACTTTCCTTGGGCTTGGTGTCCGGTCAAAATGTCGGCAACCGTGCGCACGCCGTTGAGCTCCGGACAATCGAGCGTGCCCTCGTAGGTTTGTTCCACGATCTGTTCGAAAAGCAGATGGTCCACCTGGTCGTACGTTTGCAGGTGGAGCTTGGTTGTCGGCGCAGGGACGTGCAAGAGATGGTGGACCATGTACTGCAAAGCACCGATATTCCGGAAGCCGGCGCGGCGCAACGGTTCGTCCAGATGCGTTTCCTCCATAGTGAGAAGGGCTTGCGCGCACGTGACCCCGCGCTCGCGCAGCCAGGTTAGCGCGGCTTGCACGAGGCGGTCCGCCAGCGCGGAATCCGGCACGCGCGTCTGCGGCGGCCACAAGAGCCCGTTGGCGCCGGCCAGCGGCACGGCGACTTGGACGCCGGCCAGGCCTTTGTCATCCCGTGCGACAAGAACGCCATCGGGGTTGATTTCGCCCGCGGTTGTGAGCGCCAGCGCATTCCTAACGCGTTCGGCCCGCAGTTCTTTGGACAGGTGCTGAAACGCAAGCTGAAAGGCAAGGAGTAATTCCTCGGGACGTGCAGTGTCGATGTGAATCACATCCTCCTCGATCGGCGATCATCCCTTAATACAGTCAAGCGATCCGCGTTCAACGTTCTGTGTTCAACGTTCAGCGATCAACGTTCAGGGTTAAACGATTACAACCAACGTTGAACTGTGAATGTTGAACGTGCATTCACTTCAGCGGCCGCTGCCCCCATGGGATCGGCATGCTTGGCTTGTGCCGGTGGCGGTCGCGGCGTTCGTCGCGCGGCCGGTCCTTGAAATACTCCACATAGCGCACCAGCTGCTTGACCGCCTCCTCGTACGCCTCCTTCCCCTTGGCGGCGGTGGCCAGTTCGGCGTCGCCCAAGACGCCGGTCTCCGAATAGCTGCTGGTCCAGGAAATGACCGTCGCCGGGCCCGCCGAGAACAGATCGACCCAGTTGAACGGGTTATTCTCCTCATTGAAGCTGATGACGCCGCTTTTGATCTTGTCTTTGCGGACGTTGTCGCCGTCGAGATGGAGGTACAACGACGTTTCCAGCTCGCAGGCGTGGGAACAGCCGCCGGGGAATTTGCTTTGCCGCCAGCGCGGCATGAAGGTCTTGTCCACGCTCAAGAGCTGCCACCAGGCCACGACCACGCACTCGGCGTCGGTTTCCAAGTTTGTGCGCCGGGCCACGAGGTCCAGATTGGGCATGTTGGAGCCGTGCCCGTTCAGCAAGATAATCTTCTTGAATCCATGGTAAGCGAGCGACTTAGTGATGTCGAGCACGTGATGCATGAAGTGTTCGAAGTCGTTGTTGATCGTGCCGGGAAAATCCATCACGTGGCCGGTGTAGCCGTAGGCGACGACGGGCAGAACCAGCACCTTGCCGGGAATCTGGCGGCCCGCGCCGCGCGCAACCTCGGTCGGGCAGATGAGGTCCACGTCCAAAGGCAAGTGCGGACCGTGCTGTTCGACCGCGCCGCAGGGCACGATGCACACTTTGCCCAAGTCGACGGCGTCGTTGATTTCCGGCCAGGTCAATTTTTCATAACGATACTCAGTGGCGGCACGATTCATGGCTGCTCCTTGACACCGTTTACGTTCGCGCTCAAGTCAGCGAAACAAGAGCGACGCGCAATCGGCAACGGCTTTTTGATTGCATTCCGGTCCTGATTACGAGATAGTCTCTCGCAAAGGCGCAAAGACCGCAAAGAAAAATCACGGAGGATAGCGTGGCTTGGCAGGTCGGCATCGATGAGGCAGGCTACGGCCCCAACCTTGGCCCGTTGGTGATGACCGCGGTCGCGTGGCGCGTGCCGGAACCGGAATGCGACTTGTGGTCGGTGCTTTCGCAAAGCGTGCGCCGGCCGGGCGGTAAGGACGACGGTCGATTGGTGATCGGCGATTCCAAGCAGGTCTACGGCGCGGGCAAAAACCTGGGGGCGCTGGAAAAGCCGGCGCTGGCGTCGTTGTGGGGGGCGGATACCCTTCGCACGCGCCACGAGGTTGGGCAAACAGGAATGTTCGCCCCACTGACAATCGATGTCTTTCTGGCGTGTCTTTGCCCACCGGCGGCGGACGAGTTTGTCGGGGAGCGCTGGTATCACGGCACAACCTCGCTGCCGGTGGAGACTCCTCTACAAGAGCTGCACCATGCCGCCGAAAGCTGGCGCCATTCTTGTGAAGCATGCGGCGTTGGCCTGGGTCTGGTTCGTTCCGTTCTTGTCGGGGCGGAACGTTTCAATCGGCTTATCGACGAGCGCGACACGAAAGCCGCGCCTATTCAGGACGGCTTTACCACGCTGGCGCGCGAATGTCTGGGATTGCCGGGCGACGAAGCCGTCCACCTGGTCGTGGACAAGCACGGCGGCCGCAATCACTACGGCATGCTGTTGCAAGACGTTTTTTCCGAAGGAGTAGTTCTTTGCCGTGGTGAAGGCCTGGCGCGCAGCGTCTACGAGGTGCACGGACTCGGTCGGTCCATACGCGTCGAGTTTTCCCCCAAAGCGGATGACCGCTCGTTCAGCGTGGCGTTGGCGTCAATGATTTGCAAATACGTGCGCGAATTGCTGATGCTGGAGTTCAACGCTTTTTGGCAAGCGCAAGTGCCCGGCATCAAGCCGACCGCGGGCTATCCAGGCGATGCGGCGCGGTTTTATGCGAAAATCGAGCCGGCCGTCGGAAAACTCGGAATACGGAAAGAAGCCATCTGGCGCAAACGCTAGTTTAGGAGTCAGAAGTCAGACAGAGGAGTAGGACATGCACAGCACCGTTGTTGCAGTCTGTTTCACTTTGGCGTGCGGACAAAGCGCCGCGCTGACGCCCAAGGAGATTCAGGACGGCTGGTTGCGTCTCTTCGACGGCGAAACGGTGTTCGGCTGGACGACCAAGGGCGATGCCCAAGTGGGCAAGGATGGGCTCGCGCTCGATGGCGGCAAAGAAGGCGCGGCGATTCGCACGACGACGGAGTTCGGATTTTATGAGGCCATGTTGACTTTCAAGGAGGAAGGCAGAAACCGCACGCAGTTCCTCATGTTGGGCAAAAGCGAGCTCGTCAGCGTCGAGGATCGTGCGAAATGGCAGACTGCGCATATACGCTTCTTCCGCGACAACAAATTGGTGATTTCCCGCGTCGACTACCCGCGCTCCGGAGTGCCGTCCAGTCAAACGATCGGCGTCAAGCTGGACAAGGCCCCGCCGTACGCCTCTCTGGCATTCGAGGTTCCGCCGGGATCACGCTTCCTTGTTCAATCCCTGAAACTCAAGCCGCTCGACATGCGAGCGCTATTCAATGGCAAAGATCTCTCCGGTTGGAAGGTATTCCCCGGCAAGAAGTCCGATTTCACCGTCACCGATAAAGGCGAGATCAATGTGCGCAACGGCCCCGGCGACCTGCAAACCGAGGGCAAATACGGCAACTTCGTCGTGCAACTCGAATGCATGAGCAACGGCAAACACCTCAACAGCGGCATCTTCTTCCGTTGCCGCGACAATGAATATCAAAACGGCTATGAGGCCCAAATCCGCAACCAGTTCACGCCCGAACCGACGCAGGAATACGCGCTCGAAGAGTACGATCCGGAATCGAACAAACTAGTCGGCAAGAAGAAGATGAAATACACGGCCGTCGATTTCGGCACGGGCGCCATTTATCGCCGCCAACCGGCGCGCAAGGAAGCATCCAAGGACGGCGAATGGTTCACGCTTACCGTCGTGGCGCACGCGAATCACTTCGCGACCTGGGTCAACGGCCTCCAAGTCACCGACTGGACCGATCATCGGCCCAAGAGCGACAACGCGCGCACTGGTTGCCGCCTCGAAGCAGGACACATCAGTATCCAGGGGCACGATCCGACAACGGACTTGAGTTTTCGAAATCTGCGGATTGCGGATTGGAAATGAGGGCCCCCTCACCTCCGACCCCTCTCCCTCTAGGGCGAGGGGCGATGGAGCGTGCCGGCGCGCTTATTTCTTCTTGCCGTCGTCGTCGTAAACATCCGGCAGCGCGTTGGCTTGGATTTGCATGATCGGTATCTCCACGGAGCTGTCCATCATGCCTTCGCCGGTTTTTTGCTTGTGCATGAGCTTGGCCATTTCCTTGGCGTCCATTTGCATGGTGTGCTCTTCCGGCGCGGCAGGCAATTGGGCGGCGGGGCCGAACGTGATGCGGTAATGGAAGTTGGCGATGGTGAGCTTGTCGTTGGGCAACAGGGCGGCCCGGCGGATGCGCTGCCCGTTGACGCGCGTGCCGTTGGTGCTGCCCAGGTCGCGCACTAGGAGAAGTCCGTCCGTTTTGACGAGAATGCAGTGCAGCTTGGAGACGCTCTTGTGATCCAGGCGGACGTCGCACTCCTCCTTGCGGCCGATCAGCGTCACGTCCTTGCCGACCTCGATCGGGGCGCCGCCTTCAAGCGGAACAAGTTGTGCCCGCAAGTGGATCACGATCGGCTCCTCCCACGTTCGCGCGTCGGGCTAGTGTTTACATCGTATCCCAGAGGGCGGCGGAATCCAATACTGTAGCTGGAGTTGCCGATTGTGGTCGGTCTTCTGCCGGTTGTAACAACTTTGCCGCGCCTCATGCACGTAGCCCACTTCATTCAGCGTTACTCGCCGGCCCTGGGAGGCTCCGAAGCCTACTTTGCGCGCTTGAGCCGACATTTGGCGTCCAGCGGTGACCAGGTCACTGTGTGGACCAGCAACGCACTCGCGCTAGAAGCTTTCTGGTCGCGCGCCGGGCAAGTTTGCAACGCGACTTCCTTACCCGTCGAGCAGGGTGTGAATGAAGGCGGCGTTGCTGTGCGCCGCTATCCGCTTTGGCGTTTTCCTGGCCGGCGCTATCTGCTCAAAGCCCTATCCCTTTTCCCCAACCGCTATTGGCAATGTTTGACGCAGCCGTGCAATCCAATTTGTTTCGGCATGCGCCGCGACGCGAAATGTTACGACGGTCCCCTCGACCTCGTCCACGCCTCCGCCTTTCCGTATACGTGGCCCATCGCCTGTGCCCTCAGGTTGGCACGGCGGCGGCGCGTGCCGTTCGTCCTCACTCCATTTCTGCACCTGGGCGATCCGGACGATCCCAATGACCCCATTCGCCGAAGCTACACCGCGCCGCATCTGCGCTGGCTCTTGCGCCAAGCGGACGCCGTCTTTGTGCAAACGCCGAGCGAGCGCGCTGCCGTCGTTGCGCTCGGGGTGGCAGAGGAGCGCGTCCTCTTGCAGGGACTGGGCGTGGACCCCGCGGAGTGCACGGGCGGCAACCGGGAACGTGCGCGGGCCCAGTGGCAGGTCCGGTCCGACGAGGTCGTCATCGGCCATCTCGCCAATCTGAGTTGGGAAAAGGGGTCCATCGATTTGTTGGAAGCGACGGCCCAAATCCCAGTCCGTCTGGTGCTCGCCGGTTCCGAAATGTCCAACTTCCAACGCTTTTGGCGAGCCGGGAGCGTAAGCGACTCGAGGCCCCAGGTGCTTCGCCTCGGCGTTTTAGACGAGACACAAAAGCGCGACTTCTTCGCAGGCATCGACGTGTTCGCCCTGCCCAGCCGTTCCGATTCCTTCGGCCTGGTGCTGCTCGAAGCCTGGGCCAACGGCGTCGTCTGCGTCGGCTATCGCGCCGGTGGCATCGCCGACGTCATTCGCCACGAACAGGACGGCTTGCTGGTGCCGTGCGGCGACATCGACGGTCTGGCTTATGCGCTGGTCCGGCTATGTGCGGACGCGAACTTGCGGAGTCGCCTGGGAGAACAAGGACGACAGCGCTTACCGCTTGAGTTTCGCTGGCAGGACAAGCTCGACCTGGTGCGCGAGACATATGTCCGCTTGACTTCGGAGCCGCGCCCGTAAGGAAGCGGAGCCCCGCGATTATTCGCTTCCTCACGGGCGCGGCTCTGAAAAGCCCGCCCTTTTCCCAGCCTCTCCGTAAAAAAGAAGTAGGTCTTGTTGCAGTCCCGCGCTTGCGCGTCGGGCTAGTGTTAGGGAGACTTGATGCCGCCGCCGAAGGAGCCGTTGGATGCGCCGCTGCCCGGCGTCGTGGGCGATAGTCCCGCGATGCGCGCAGTGTACCGGTTGGTTCGGCTGGTGGCCCAATCGCGGGCCAGCGTGCTTCTGGTCGGCGAAACCGGCACCGGCAAGGAATTAGTGGCCCGCAACATCCATCGCCTGTCGCCGCGGGCCGACGGGCCCTACGTGCGCGTTAACTGCGGCGCCCTCACCGAAAGCCTCCTAGAAAGCGAGCTCTTCGGCCACATCAAAGGCGCCTTCACCGGCGCGGTCGACAACAAAACCGGCCGTTTCGAGGCGGCCCACGGCGGCACCATCTTCCTCGATGAAATCAGCAGCATGAGCGCCAAGCTGCAGGTCAAGCTTTTGCGCGTGCTGCAGGAGCGCGAGTTTGAGCGCGTCGGCGAAAGCCGCACCATCCGCGTCGACACCCGCGTCATCGGCGCGACGAATCAGTTTCTCGAAGACGAGATCGAAGCCGGCAAGTTCCGCGACGACTTGTACTATCGGCTCAACGTCGTGCCCATCTATTTGCCGCCTTTGCGCGAGCGCCGCCAGGACATCGCCGCCCTGGCCCGCTTCTTCCTCGAGAAATACTGCGAGGAGAATCGCCGCGATCCGCCCGACGTGCCCGCGCCGGTGGTCGAACGGATGCAGAACTACGATTGGCCCGGCAATGTCCGCGAATTGGAAAATTACGTCGAGCGCTCGGTCGTCTTGTCCCACAATCAGCCGATCCAGTGGGACGTGATGGTGCCCGGCCAGGAACGGCGCATGCGCGCCACACATGGCAAACCCGCCGACGTGGACGGCATGATCCAGCAGCTCGTGCGCTTGGCTTTACAAAAACTGCCGCCCACCGAAGGCAACCTGCACGACCGGCTGGTGCGCGGCGTCGAACGCGAGTTGTTGGAGCAAGTGCTGCCCCTGTGCGACAACGTGCTCATCAAGGCCGCCGCACGCCTGGGCATCAACCGCAACACGCTGCACAAGAAGCTGACCGAGCTGCGCGGCAACTCGCCGCCGGAACCATCGAGCAACGACGACGGAGATAGCTAGCGAGTACTAGCCATTGCTAACTGACCGACATTCCACTTCGAGAAAAAGTGAAAAGTGACTTGGAAAGATGTAAAGCATGTTGCGTTTAGCTTTTATGTCAATCCACAGGGGGTCACTTTTCATATTGGGTGATAGGCCGAAAAGCGAAAAGTGGTCCGTTTTGACTAAGGTCGAGCTTGCAGCCTGCCTTTAGTCGAGATGTGGCCAACCAAAAAATGCGGCTTCCAGGCGTCCGCCTGCGCATCAACCGAAATGCGCTGGACAAGAAGCTAACCGAGCGAGCAGCAACACGCCTGCGCAGCCTTCGCGTAACGAAGGTGGCGCGGCATAAACAATTCCATTTCTCTCCGTTTTTTTCCTTGACACCTCCGAAAGCAAACTTACTGTGGAGGATGTCAATCACTTTCCGCGCGGCACTTCAGCTGGGAGGACCCCTCATGTGGCGACAGATTCGAACGACGCTCTCGAAACTGCGTACATCCAGCAGCAGGCACGCACGATTTCGCCCGACTCTTGAGCCGTTGGAAGATCGATGCGTTCCAAATGGGGCGCCAGTCGGCCAACCCGACTTCTTCCAAGTCGTCCACAATCAAAGCTTGTTTGTCCCGTCCAATGGGGTGCTCGCCAATGACTCCGATCCTGACCAAGACTCGTTGACGGCACTTGTTGTCGGGCAACCCGCACACGGCAATCTTGCGCTCGAAGAGGACGGGTCATTTCTTTATTCACCGTACGGCGGCTGGGCAGGAATCGATGAGTTCTCTTATGTGGCCTTCGATGGACAGGCCACCAGCGACGTGACCCTGGTGCAAATCACTCTGCTTGATTCCGCGCCAGTCGCCGTGAATGATTACTACGGCACTGGGAAAGATGAGTTATTCGTCGCGGGCACTGACCAAAGCGTTTTTGAAAACGACTTCGATCCGGAAGGAGACTGGCTGCATTCGATGGAGGTCGTCAGCGGACCAGCGAACGGGACGCTTTTCATCAACGAAGCGCTGGGAACCTTCTCCTACCTGCCCAATCCAGGCTTCACGGGGATTGAACAGTTTGATTACCGAGTATTTGCGGGTGCGCTTCCCTCCAATGTGGGCCGAGTCTTTATTGCGGTCCTTGGCCTCGAAGTCGACCAGATCAACTTTTCAGGCCCCGCCAATGTGCCTCTTCAAATGGACATCAGCGGCAATGCACTCTTTGAGTCGATTGGCCCATTCGCGGGTGTCGAATGGGTGCGCGGAAATCGCGACTTACCGAACACCCACGCACCATGGACCAAATTCCAATCGACCCCGGCCGCTTATGTTCGCAATCAGCCATTGTTTGTTCACGCGACCTTTTCGACGGCAGTGCCTCTCATTGAGAAACTTGGCATTAGGGGTGAAGGCGGAGGGGGCTATGGCAATCTCGTGCTTAATGACCCAGTCCCGCCGCCAGGTGGCGCGCCAGGTGACCCTTTGCCGGTTCTAGGGGGCACGGCGCAGGGATATTTCCAAAGCGTCGCTTCGATCAATACCGTCAATGTTGACGACTTCACATTTACATGGCAACTGACCTCGATTACTTTCAGCGGCGGCCCGACCATTCCCGTGTTAATCAATCTTCGGGAAACTACCCACCGGATATACACGCTGTATGCTCAGCCGCTGGACCCGATGAGCACTCCGTGGGCACCGGTGTTGGAATTGTCGGCCGGCCTCGCCAAAGGTAGAAACACGACCTCGGACATTCTCAGAGACTTGACTATCGGGATTCATGAGTCGCGCTGGCAAGTAATTCGGGATTCGGTGAGGTTTCTCGATCCAAGAGCAACTCTGGCGTACCAGACGGGGGCCTTTCGAGCTAGGCCAGCTGGTCCGCCGGACAGTCCATTCGCAACTCAACTCTTTGATCTGACAAATCTCTTGTCTTTCTTGGGTGACGCGTCTTTTGTGGAGGAGTGCACAGGGAATTCTGATTTCCAAGCAGTCATGGCTCGCTCTTTGGGTGTTCCTTTAACGCCCCTTTGGATTGGGCCAATTGCTTCCGAGCCAAGACTGAATCTAGCGACTTATTTTCCAGCTGGGTCATCGGACCAAACTCAAACTCAGTTCCTCTTCCATCAATTTGGCTTCGTCCCCGCCGCATCCGGCGTATTGGAGGACGGCCTTGTATACGACCCTTCACTACGAGGTAACGCGAACGGCGGACATTTTGTTGGAATCACATTGCGAAACTACCTTGACGCCGTATTCCCCGATCAACGGGACGACGGGTATGTCCATCATAACGTGCAGATACAAATCGGCACAGTTCCAAATGCCCCGTTTCGGATTGGACCGCTTCCACCCTTCCAGTCGTATCAGCTTCCGGGCGAGGGCGACGCTCCTATTGTGATTTCTTTTGATTTGCAAGGCGCTGGGTTTGACGCTAATTTGAAATTGCTCCCGGCAATCGGACTTGTCAATAGGCAGGCTGGTGGAACCTACATATTCGTTGCTCAGGGCATTCAGATCCAGAACTTTCAGGTAGTGTCGCCGAATCGCATCAAATTTGACGTCGTCATTTCGAGCGCTGCCGTGGCAAATATCCCAGCCGGCCAGAATGCAATAGACATCATTTTCGTCTTCTACAAGACGGACTTGAATGAAGACGAACAGGGAATCTGGCTGCAAAGCTATCAATGGTTCAGTGACGTTTTTCGCATCCGTATTTTTTGATTGAATTGTGTTCCGGTGACGAGGACCTTGCGATGCTCCCTTCTTGGATCAAAGCGCTTGCCCGTGGCTCGAATTGGTTTTGGGCCGCACTCATATTCTGGTCCCCTTTCGCTGCCATAGGCAATGCTCAACACAGGAAGAATCTACCTGCTCCACCGCCATTCCAAACTACAGGAGTCTACCTTCCGCGTGTTTTTGGTTTCTTGGATCGACCAGTCAGCGACGTCGGCTTTACGCCAGACTCTAAGTACTTGATAACCGCGACTCCGGGAAAGAAAATCAAATTCTGGTCTCTGAATACCGGACAGCTTCAATTTGGCTCGCCAAACCCTCCGCTTTCAGGCTATGACACAATCAGTCTGTCACCAGACGGACGTCATGTTGTGACGCGTGGCCTACAACAGCACAAGCAATCGGGATATCTTGAAATAATCGATACAAGCAACGGCAAGATCTTTGCTGTCCTGAGGGGTCACCAAAACCAGATTTCGAAACCAGTCTTTTCACCGAAAACCGGCGC
>JAKEHV010000408.1 GCA_022614915.1 Gemmataceae bacterium
AACTTGTTGCGCTTCGGCAAAAACCTCGAAGCCCAAGCGCTCTACCGCCAGATCGCGCAGGGCACGTGGCAGCCGCGCTTCCAAGGGCTGCAGAATCAGGCCCGGAGCAAAGCGGAAAGTGAGTGATTCAAGAATTCTTTGCGCCTTCGCGCCTTTGCAAGAGTTTTTCTTGACTCACGCAAAGGCGCGAAGGCGCAAAGCAAACAGCACTACTGCCGTTCTCGAAAAAGGATTGCGTGCGGCCTCGAAAACCGAATGGCGATGCCGCCGCTTGAAAAATCAACGTGCGCGGGTTGCGGGTCGGCGGCGAACTGGGCCTCCTCCGTGTCGAGCACCTGCTCCCAATCATTTTTGCCATGCTCAATGAGAAATGGATGCCCGCGCAAATCCACAAAGCCGCCGCCCTTCAATTGAACCACAAGGAGTAGCGCGGGGCCCGATGGCGTCCATTGCGTGAGCAAGATCGAGTTCTCGCCCAACGCCGTCACAGCGAATTCGCCGCCGCGCCGCGCAGGTTCCGTGCGCCTTAAGCGCAAGAGTGCCTGGTACAAACGCAGGATCGACGCATGCGCCGGCTCGTCCCGTTCGCCCCAGTCCAGCTTGCTTGCAGTGAAAGTCGCAGTTGCCTGGGGATCGGGGATGCGCTCGCGCATCTCGGGATCCGAGAACGCCGCGAAGTCCCGAAACTCCTCGCGCCGTCCCTGTGTGACCAGCCTGCCCAATTCTTCGTGGTGATCGGTAAAATAAAGAAATGGACTGCTCGCCGCCCATTCCTGCCCCATAAACAAAAGAGGCGTCTGGGGGCAACAAAGCAATAGCACGGTCGCAGCCCGATACGATGCTGCGTCGATCTGGTGCGCGAGGCGTTCGCCAAGGGCGCGATTCCCGACCTGGTCGTGATTCTGAATGCAGTACACGAATCGCGACGGCGTCAAGCCGACCGGGTCGGTGCCGAGCGGCCCGCCGCGATGCTGCGAAAACTGTCCGCAATAAAACCAGCCCTTGCGTATTGTCGTCGCCAGGTCTTCAGACTTGCCCGTGTAATCCCGGTAATAGCCTTCGTGATCGCCCGCCAAAGCACGGCGCACGTGGTGGTGGAACCCGTCGGACCAAACAGCATCGAGTCCCCAGCCGCCCTCGCGCTCCGGCTTCAACATGTGGGCCAAATTGCGATGGTCCTCGGCGATGCACAATACGCGCCGGTTCGGCACGGCGGCGCGGACGGCTGTTGAAATCTCCGCCAGGATGTGGCGCGGGCTGTCGTCGAAAATGGCGTGCGTCGCGTCGAACCGGAAGCCATCGACGTGATACTCGTGGACCCAGTGCATTGCGTTTTCGATAAAGAAGCGGCGCACCTGGTCGCAATGCTCGCCGTCGAAGTTGATCGCCGGGCCCCACGCCGTATTATGGGTCGTCGAAAAGTAGTAGGGACTGTAGACGCCCAAGTAATTGCCGTCCGGGCCAAGGTGGTTGTAGACAACGTCGAGGATGACTGCCAAGCCCGCGCGGTGGGCCGCATCGACCAGCCGGCGCAAGTCATCCGGTTTTCCATAACAGCGCGCCGGCGCGAACAAGTTGACGCCGTCGTAGCCCCAGTTGCAACGGCCGGGAAAGTCCGCGACCGGCATCAGCTCAATGGCGGTGACGCCAAGATCGCGCAAGTAGTCGACGCGCTTTTGAACGCCCGCGAAGTTGCCCTCGGACGTGAATGTGCCGACATGCAATTCGTAAAGGACGAGTTCTTCGAGCGCGATGCCGTGCCAGTTTCCGTCGGACCATGCGAAAGCGTTGGGATCGACGACTTCGGACGGGCCGTGCACGCCTTCGTGTTGATAGCGCGAAGCGAGATCGGGATAAAGTGGTCCGCCGTCGAGACGAAAGCGATATCGATCACCCGGCGCGACGCCTGCGACCCGGGCCGCGAAGACGCCGTCGGACGAACGCACCAGGGCGTGTGCACCGCCGCGCCCGTCTTCGAGGACGACTTCGACTATTTTCGCCAACGGCGCCCATACGGCAAAGGAAGCCCCGTAGGCATCGGGCCAGGCGCCGATCGTTGGTTTCCAGTCCATTAACTTGTTTTATGCGCGCGGAGAGCTTATTTGCAATTCTCAATTCTCGGTTTTCGAATTACAATTCCTACTTCCGTGATGCATCTGGTCATTGATGGTGAAAAACCATGCACGACGCTTCCTACGCATTCCTCAAGAACCTTCTGGAAACCCCCAGCCCTTCCGGCTTCGAGCAGCGCATCCAGAACGTAGTCCGCACCTGGGCCAAGCCGCTCGCCCACGAATTGCGCACCGACCGGCACGGCAACGTCATCGCGGCCCTCAACCCAACGGGACAGCCGCGCATCATGCTCGCGGGGCACTGCGACCAGATCGCGCTCATGGTGCAGCACATCGACGACAACGGCTTCCTCTATGTGCAACCCATGGGCGGCTGGGACATGCAGATTCTGCTCGGCCAAAACCTCGTGGTCTGGACGCGCGCGGGCGGCATTCCCGGCGTGGTGTCGCGCAAGGCCCCGCACCTATTGACCAATGAGGAAAAAAACAAGGTGCCGCAGTTTCAGGACATCTGGGTGGACATCGGCGCCAAGGACAAGAAGGAGGCGGAAGAGCTGGTGACGCCCGGCGATCCTTTGACGGTCGAACTCACTTGCAAAGAGCTGCGCAACGGCCTGTTTACCTCGCCGGGCCTCGACGACAAAGTAGGCGTTTGGGTGGTGATGGAAACGCTGCGCTTGTTGGCAAATCGACCCTTGAAACCGGCGGTGTACTGCGTTTCAACGGTGCAGGAGGAAATCGGCTTGCGCGGCGCGACTACGAGCGCCTATGGCATTCATCCCACCGTGGGCATCGCGGTCGATGTCACGCACGCCACTGACACGCCCGGCAACGAGAAAAAACAGCTCGGCGACACCAAGCTCGGCGCCGGTCCGGTCGTCTTCCGCGGCCCCAACATCAACCCGCGCGTGCACGACTGTCTGGTGGAAGCCGCCAAGAAAAGCGAGATCGGCTATCAGCCGCGCGGCGTGCCCAAGGCCACCGGCACCGACGCCAACGCAATCCAGCTCGCGCGCGACGGCGTCGCCGCAGGTCTCGTCGGCATCCCCAACCGCTACATGCACAGCCCAGTGGAAGTGGTCAGTCTGGAGGACCTGGACCGCGCCGCCCGGCTGCTAGCAGAGTTTTGCTTGAGCGTGACGGCGGACATGGACTGGGTGCCTTGAGCGTCGAAAGTGAGAGGTCCAACCATCGCGTCGGACAGGAATGTCCCCCACACCCGCAACCCCTCTCCCTCAGGGCGAGGGGCGACAGAGTCGGACAGGAATGTCCAACCTACAAGATTCTGACTCGAACGAGAACCACATGTGCCGCGCACTTTGTCATTCGTGCCATTGGTTGATATTGTTGTGCCTTTCGTTGCCAGCCTGGTCCGGGCAAAAGGACGATCTGGAAACCGATAACTTCCGCAAGCCGGCCAGCGACGCCGATCTGCGTTATTGGTTGGAGAACATGGTTTGGCATCATCGCTTTTCCAAGTCGGAAATCAGCGCCGCGACCGGACTGAGCGCGGAGGAGATCGAAAAAGCGTCCAAGCGGTTCGGCATTGCGCCCAACACCAAGCCCAAACGATCTGCCGACGCCCCGCTCTTGGTCTTGCCGTATCCCGGCGGCCGGCATCCGCGCATCGGCTTCCGCGACGGCGCCATCCGCCCGCAGCGCGAAACCAAGGTCAGCGTCTTCACGCCGTGGGACGACACAAGCTATGTCGTCGTCGACGTGCCCGAAGCCGTGTGGTCTAACCTTGGCTTGACCTATCTCGCGCATGCGCACGTGCCGACGCTTTGGACCAAAGAGAATATCAAGTTGGAACCATTGGAATGGCAGCGCCGGGCCGACGGCACGCTCGATCTGGAGCGAAAGCTGCCCAACGGCATTCGCTTCGGCACGAAAGTAATCCCGCAGCGGAATACGGTGCGCATGGAAATGTGGCTGGCGAACGGCACGAAGGAAAAGCTGAGCGACTTGCGGGTGCAGATGTGCGTGCTCTTGCGCGGGGCGGCCGGCTTCGACCAAAAGACCAACGACAACAAATTCTTTTCCGGTCCTTATGCCGCCTGCCGATCCGCCGACGGCAAACGCTGGGTCATCACCGCCTGGGACCCCATTCACCGCGCCTGGGGCAATCCGCCATGCCCGTGCATCCATGCCGACCCCAAGTTTCTCGATTGCGCGCCGGGTGAAACGCAGCATGTCAGGGGCTGGCTCTCGTTCTACGAAGGCGAAGACATCAAGGGAGAACTTCGCCGCATCGAAGAGACCGGCTGGCGCAAGCAGCGGCGGGATTGAACTTCACAGGCACAAAACTTAAAACTTCGGCGGGCGGAAATTGGTCATCGGACTGCTCGAGCCGGAAATCTGCGCCGCGGGAATGAACCCCTGCACGAATGAGGGTGCGTGTTTTGGGTTCAGGTACCAATACGCGCAGACAGCGACCAGAATGAGAATGAGAATAGCCCCCACATTGAACAGTTTCATGGCGGCCGCCTTGTAATTAAGGGGGTGCGCGACGGGACTTTGCGCAAGTATTGGTCGCGGTTTCACGCAAGTCAAATAGCGTTGTTAGTACTCGACAACATATCGGCACGATTTGGCCAACTCGAAAAAGCGAGTTGGCCAAATCGTTGGCGCAGCACAAGTCATTATTCACAAGTAAGTTGCAATCAGTAACCGGCACGATTTGGCCAACTCGAC
>JAKEHV010000409.1 GCA_022614915.1 Gemmataceae bacterium
GCCTAAGGAAACGATCAGTCCGCCGCCGCGGCGCAGATGGCTTTCCAGGCGACGCAATTCGCCGCCGCCCAATTGCGGCACGTCGCATAAATAAATGCAATCAAAGTCGGCCAGGTCCGCTTCCTGCATGTCCACGAACTGGGCGGCGCTGATGACTTGAGGCCGCAATGGCGCCCACTTCGGCTCTTGTCCCTTAGGGAATGGATTGAGGACGAGGCGCAAATACTCCGATGCCCGCTCGAAAGGGTCGGCCGCCGGCTTGCCGTTGATGATCAACACCGGGATCGTGTCTTTCACCGTCACAATGACGGTGCGCGAATCATCGTAGTCGAGCTCGTCGGCGTCGATCTTCACTTGCAACGCATAGGTGCCCGGAACGGCAAACCTGTGTTTGAACTGAACTGTTTGTCGCTCACCAGGTCTCAGGGCAATGTTTTTGTGCCCTTCCGGACGCAACTGAAACGGCTGATCCTTGGATTCTTCCCTCGACCGTCCGACAACAAGATCGACCCCGAGCGTGCGGTCCTTGGCGCCAAAATGTTGGACAGTAGCGCTGATCCAAATGTCTGCCCCGGTGGTGACGAACGGAACATCGAGAGAACTGTCGGTTATGGTCGTGTTGCTGGCCTCTTCCCGACCCAAGTCGACAAAGGCCGTGCGCCCACGGTTTTGGATTTCCAAGTGCGGCGGTTTTTCCTTGGCGTCGGCATCTTCCTTGCGCGATTCGGGCGGCGGCAGGCCCAGCCAGGTCGCGCGTTGCAGATCGGTGAAGAAGTAGACGTTTTGCACTGGAAAACGGCCGCTCGCTTCCATCAGCTTGGCCGCGACCATGTTGAGCGTGGCGGGCAGGGCGGCATTGCCGTGGCTGGGGCGAAGGATCTCGATCTCGCGCGCCACCTTGCGCGCGTCCGGGGAAGCCTCGCCCACGATCCAGACAGGGCTGTCCTTCATGACCAGCACGCTGAAACCGTCGCCGGACGGCGCTTGATTGACATGATCCAGGGCCATCTGCCGGGCGCGGTCGAAAAGCGTCTTGCCGTCGCCCGTAAGGTTCATGCTGAGCGAGCCGTCGAGCACGAGGATGTGATGGGTGCGGCCGCCGCGCTTGGAGGCGCCGCCGATGCCGTCTTTCCAAATCCCGGCCCAAAGCGATTCCGCCCAAGGCATGACGGCGGCCATTGCCAACACCAGGAGCAACACGAGTGTGCAGCGCACCAGGAGCAGAATGAGTTGTTCCAGGCGCATCTTGCGTGTGTTTTGCTTCTGCGCGGCCAACAGAAAGCGCATCGCCGCCCAGACGACGATCTTAAAACGCCGGCGATTGAGCAAGTGGATGATGATCGGCACCGACACGGCGGCGGCCGCGACGCCAAGCGTCGTCGCCCAAAAGCCGAAAAACGCGAACAAGGGGGTCGCCATCATGGACTATCCGCTCGAGAGAGGAAACCAATGTATTGTCCATGACGCGGCGGGAGGTGAAAAGGGCTTCTGGAAGTTTTTCTCTGCAATACTCTCGCCGGATGTGGGAAGTCACGAGCACTACGTTGTAGCGGTGGCTTCGTGTCTCTTGACTTCCTCCAATCGGGTTCGAAACTCCTCCATCGTGGACCAAGGCCAACTCGGCTCCGGATTGCGGCCCGCGTGGAGAATATCCTGGTCCTTCTTACCTTCGGCCTCCGTCCAAACCTTGATGAAATCGATGAAAAATGCGCCCGTGACGCCATGTGCCAGCTGAAGGCGATGAGCGGGCCGCTGGTAGCATTCTGGATCCCATTCTTCCTTCGCCCATGCAGATAGGAATTCGAGTTCGGCAGTTGTGAGTTTCATGGCTTAAGGTCCTCTACATACTTGTAGCCTTGCAACGCTCCGGTCATGAGCTTTTCTTCCGCGATCCATTGTTCAGGAGTCATGATAGGATTCGGCGGATTTTTCTGATTCCCGTAGTTCACCGCTCTTCTTTCCATTTTCCTCCTTGAATACCGTAGCGGGGTGAGTTTGGAAATCGCCAAAGTTGTGCCGTCGGACTGATATTCCACCGGCCCTTGACAAAACGGGCAGGTGATCGCGCCTCCCGGTTTTTGCCCGACCAGCGCTTTGAATTCCGGCTTCGCCTGATCATCGTTTGGCACCATTTCCGCTAACAAGTCTCTGATGTGTTGACGACAACTTGAATGCGGGCACGGTTGGTTGGGCCACGGAGAAGCCATAATCGGAGGCCAGAACTATCGCTTTGCGTTGGCAGAGTGCGTAGTTGCAATATCGTCCGGTTCAACATTCCTGTCAAGGGCCCCCGGAGTCTTCCACAAACGCAAACAAGCCGATCAGCATCTCGTCCCAGGTCTGATCGCCCCAACCGACGCGCTGCGCCGGGTTGGGGTTGGCCGGGTTGTCGGCGGAGTTGTCGTAAACCGCAGTGCAGATCAGCCGGCTGCCGGCGGGCAATCTCTTGGGTTCGGCCAGCTCATAGCGTAGTTGCCAATGGAAGTCGTAGCGCGGCACGTCGAGCAGGATTTCGCGGTGGCCGTCCCGATAGGCCGCTTCGATGCGGAAAGATTTGCCGCGCAGGTGCAGATGGGGCGACAGGCTGAGCAACGTCACTTTCCTCGTGAAAAGATGCTCGGCGGTTTCGCGGTGATCCTTGACGTGCGGCGGTATGTCGATGTTCGGGTTGAGCACCGCCCCGCCGCGCACTTTGTGCTTCACTTTCTTGGCGTCGGCGAACACCAGGCCGAGATAGCTGCGGTCGGTTTGCTCTTTGCCGTTTGGCGTGTAGTGCATCTGGAAGAGAAACTTCGAGCCGGCGGGCACGTGGATCGCGTATCCTTGCGGCAACTGCGTCGGCTGCATACCGGGAGCGTAGTTCAAAAGGGCGCCCAGGCTATCCGGCATACTCCCCTCGCCCTGGAGGGAGAGGGGGCGGGGGTGAGGGGGATAAACGATGCTCACAAGTGCATGATGGACCACGGCGCGATTGCCGGGACGCACTTCCGCGGCCTGGATGAATTTGTCCTCGCGAAAGCCGGGATCGACCAGGAAGTACTGATATTCCGTCTCTTGCTGGGCCGGCACGCGGACTGGTTCTTCCGCAATGTAATAGACCTGATCCGGGCGTGGGATGCCCCAACCGGGGACGGCAGACAGGAATGTCTGCCCCACGAGCGATGGTCCTTTGTGGCAGCCGGCGTCGATCCATGCCAAGAGCACGCGTTTTTCCTCGGCCGTCAGGCGCATGTCGTTGCGGAAATGGCCGAAGCGCGGATCGGCGTGCCAGGGCGGCATACGGCCCTCGACGACGACTTCGCGGATCATTGCAGACCAGGCGGCAACCTCTTTCCACTCAATAAGCGGGAACGGCCCGATCTCGCCGGGCCGATGGCAGCCCACGCAGCGACGCTCGAGAATGGGCCGCACGACCTGGAAATTGGCAGTGTCAGAGCCGCGCCCGTCAGGAAGCGGGGCACTCCGTGTGCCCACTGCTTTTCGCCCGATCAAGCAGCCTGACGCGGGGGCATGTGGCCGCGCCACCTCTCGACCTGACAACAAATCGTCCAACGCCTCCTTGAGCTCCCTTCGCGACGCGCTTGACTTGCGCATGCCGACAGCGGCCCCGTCGTCGATGCGCCCGAAGTAGCGCACAAAGCGGCTTTCATCCAAAACGAAAGCCTCCGGCGTGCGGGAGGCGCCAAATTGGTCGGCGACCGCCTGGTCCGGGTCCTTCAAAATCGGAAAAGGAAGCGCGTGACGCCGGACATAGTCCGCCACATCCGCCAGCGTGTCCTGGTCATTGGCGTTGATTCCCAAAAATGCGACACCGCGCGATTCGTATTCCTTGGCCATATCCACGAGAATCGGCGCGTAGTGTTGGGCCAACGGGCAAGCGGTCCCAAGAAACACAACCACGATCAGCTTCTTGTCCGCAAAGTCGCTGAGCGAAAACGCGTTCCCATGATGATCGCACAAGGCGAATTCGCTGATATGCCGGGCGCGCGGCAAGTCGGCCGTTCGCAGCCGGATGGCTGAAAACACAATGGCTGCTGGAAGCAAGAACAGGTGAATGAGCAGAGTCCTCATGTTAGGCATTCCTACGTCGATCTCTTGCGTTTCGTTCCATTCGTTCCAATTCGTTCCATTTCGTTTCAATTCGTTGCAGGGGGGTGGGTGTCTGAGTGACCGTGGCACGAATCCTGTAAGTTCTCTGTTTGCCGTGACTTAGAGACACGGATTCGTTCCAGAGCACAAAACTCAGATGAAACGAATCCGTTGAGTTGGCCTTCCCGAACTGTCAATTGTCGGCTCATTGACCGCGCGGCATCTTTGCGGATAGTGGCATAATCTCGATCACGTTCTGACCGGCAGCCACAACGCTGCCGTTCCACATCGTCAGGATGTGTTCCGACGATTTCGCATGAACCTGCCCGAGCAGGTTCCCTTTCGCGTCATACTGAAAGACCCCGTCCCAGCCGTGCAGGTAGCAATGGCCCGCCGGTCCGAGAACCAGGCCGCTGTTACGCATCATGTTGCTGGGCAGTTTCAGGCTGGTGAATTGGCGCGTCTTGAGATCGAGGTAACCGAAACTGTCGGTCCAAACGCCGTAACTGAAGCGCATACACACCATGAAGGCTTTGTCGCCCTGAATGCGCAGATCACGCACCGAGTGATACCCGCTTGTCAGATTCAGTTCTTTGATCGGAAAGTGTTCGATGATCTGGTAAGTGTTGAGATTGACGATGACAAGTCCCTGCTTTTCCCCAGCCGCCATCGCATAAAGGCGGTCGCCTTGCACTTGAAAGCCCATGAGATTCAAGCGCGCATTCTTGTTCGCTTCCCCCAAGGAGACAGTGCCGAGCGTTTTGGCGTTGGCGGCCTCGAGTATTTGGATCTCGTTGTTCTGGAGAACGACGATGCGGTCCGGGCCGGCGAAACCGACGTTGGCGATGTTGTTTTCGAAAACCTGAACGGCCACGATCCTCTTCTTGGCAAGGTCGGCCACATAAACGCGATTCTGGCAGGCCAGGCACGCCTTGTCGCCGGCGACGTCGAAGTGACTAGGTATCAGGTCGAACCGGCCGAGCCATTTCAAGTTGGCGTCGGGACTGTCGAGGCAGACCAATGGGCCCGAGCCATGGATGGCGTACAAGCGGCCGTCGCGGACGATGGCCGAAGTGATGCCGCCCGGCACTTTGATCGTTGCCTTGGCGCTGCCGTAATCGCCGCAACAGTAGGCGACAGCCGCGGCGACGAACAGCACGCCGGTCGCCGAGAAAACAATCGATTTTCCGCGCATGACTGAAACCTCCCAGGTTGGTATTGAGTGCAGGGCGTTCGAATGGCCCTGTACTTACCAGAACGGGGAAGCGTCCCAAGAATCGTTTAGCGTTCACAGCGACCATGCCGCTTCATAGGAATCTCGAACGCTTAGCAATCAATCGACGTTGCGCGCGACGCGCAGGCCGACGATGGTAAGAACGCCGTAGGTGATGCCGCGGGACTCTCGGGCAGCGGGGCGGACCTGGGCGGCGCCAAAGTTCCAGGCGCCGCCGCGATGGACGCGGGTGTCGCCGGTCCCCGAACCGGGCGGGTCGCTCAGGGGCATGCGTTTGTAGTAGGCAGGATCGTAGCGGTCCCAGCACCATTCGGGCACGTTGCCGAGCATGTCGAAAAGGCCGAGCGGATTGGCTTTCTTCTGGGCCACGGGGTGCGTGCGGTCGCCGGAATTGGCGGCGAACCAGGCGTGCTGGGCCAAGTCGTCGCGGTTTTCGCCGAAGTGCCACGTCGTGGTCGTGCCGGCGCGGCAAGCGTGTTCCCATTCGGCTTCGGTGGGTAAGCGATAGCCGTTGCCGCCGCGGATGGTCACGACGTTGTTTTCGATTTGGTAATACGGCTGTAGCTCGTGGCGCTCGCTGAGGCGATTGCAAAAGTGCAACGCGGCCAGCCAACTGATCGATTCCACGGGGTGCTGGCTGGTGTCTTTGTCTTTCACGCGTTCCGCAAATCTCCCTTTGGCGCTGAACGCGCTGGGGTTTTCGCCCATCACTTCTTGAAACTGCGCCTGCGTGATCTTGGTTTTGCCCAAAAGAAACGGCTGCGTGATCTTGATGCGCCGGCGCGGCTTTTCATCCTCCCCAGCCAAAGGATCGCTGTCCGACGAGCCGAGCCAAGTTTCGCCGGCAGGCACGCGGACCATGTCGATCTTCGGTGCTTTGTTGGCAACAACCGTCTTCGACGAGTTTTCTTGCGATGCAACACTGTCGTTCGCCGTATCGCCCAAGCGCGGCAAAACGACGGCAAGAATCACAAGCGCCGCCGCCATGGCCAAGCCGGCTGCCCATGGCCAGCGCCGCGCCGCGAAACTACGATGGGCCTCACTCCCGAGGCGGTCGATCTCCGCACAGACCTCGGCCATCGAGGCGGGCCGGTCTTGCGGGCGCTTGGCGACAAGCCTTTCGAATAAGCGGACAACCCTGGCGGGGCAGTCGGGTCGCAAGGATTTCAGCGAAGGGATGGGCTGATTACGGTGCGCCAAGAGCACTTCGACGCTGGTTTGCCCACCGTAGGGTGGCCGGCCGGTGAGCAAGAAAAACAGCGTGCATCCCAAGCTGTAAATGTCGCTGCGCGGGTCAGCGTCTTGGCAGTCGGCGGCCTGCTCCGGCGCCATATAGGCGGCCGTGCCCATCACGAGATTGGAGTTGTCGGCTGCCGAGCGTTCGCGCGCGGCCTTCGTGTCATGGAGGCGAGCCAGACCAAGATCTGATACTTTGACAACGCCCCGGTCATCCAATAGCAAGTTGGCCGGCTTGACGTCGCGGTGCACGATGCCGGCCCCGTGAGCATGCCCTAAGCCGCGGGCAGCCTGGTGGACGAGATGAAGCGCCCGGTCTACCGACAGCGGGCCTTCTTCTTTGACCAATTGCGCGAGGTTGCGGCCCGGAACATGTTCCATAACCAAGAAATCGTGCCCGTTGCATTCACGCGCATCGAAGGCCGCGACGATATGCGGTGACGTCAACTGGGACACGGCTTCGATCTCGCGCTGAAACCGCTCCCGCGCCGCCGGCGAACGCATCATCTCGGGGGCAATGAGCTTGAGCGCCACCAGCCGTTTCATGCGTTGGTGCTCCGCCTTGAACACCCGGCCCATGCCGCCCGCGCCGATCGGCTCCAGCAAGAGATAATTGTCCAATATGTCGCCCGGTTTCGGTGTGGGATGGATAGGCAGACCGTCCGGCGCGTCGGCCGATTGATTTTCGAGTGCTTTCGCTTGATGGAGCAAACGAGCGAAACCGAACTCATCGTTTACAGCGCTGGAGTGTGCTTGTCCCAAACGCGCAAAGACCGCGTTGGCCCGTTGGTCCAAAACGTCGACCGCGGATAGGCAAGCCGCGCATTCCTCAAGATGATCGTCGATGGCGGACTGCATGCCCGCATCGAGTTGGCCCAGTAGATAGTTTTCCAGCTCGGTGGGAGCGGGACAGGCGCTTACAACCATGGATCGTATCCCAGCGTGCGCTTTGGTTCTCCACTTTAAAGAACGCCGCCGCGTCCCGACAAAACGTAGCCGCATACGCAAGAATGCGGGTTGGCGCGGATTGCCGGAATTCTTGCGAATTCCGCTACGTATCACTCCAACAGATCGCCCAGTTCTTGCCTGAGCCGGGCCAGGACGCGGAATTTGGCTTTGCGCACCGCGGGCTGCGTCATCCCCAATTCAGACGCGACGTCCTCGGTATTTCTGCCTTCCATTTGCACTTTCCAGAATGCGTCCCAGGTCCGATCTTCAAAATCGCCGCGCAGCGATTCGAGCAGTCGCCGCACCTGTCCTTGCAGCACGTCGTCTTCCGAGGGATCCTGGGCCGCAAGGGGATCGGGCACATCCTGCAGTCTTTGGTGCGCGTCGGTGCCCCCCGCCGCGAGCGGTTGCCCGTCCCGCCGGCGGAAATGATCGAGGACTTTCCGCCGCGCAATGGTCCGCAGCCAGCCGCGAAAGGTATCGCCCGCACGGTCCCGGCGAAAGCGGCCGATGTGTTCGGCCACGGAGCGGAACACTTCCTGAAAGACGTCCGCGACATCCTCGCCGCCAAGTTGCGCCCGCCGGCACCAGTGATACACTAAGGGACCGTAGAGATCCACCAACCGCTCCCACGCGCCCGGCTGACGCGCTTGCACGCGAAGGAGCAAACTTAACGACGTGGCTTGCGAAGGGTTCTGTTCGCGCAACTCTGGCGAGACAGAGTGCGGGCCGTCGCTCGGATTGTCCGCCGTCTGGGTCATGCGCTCATTGTGCCAGCGGCGGAAAGAGCGGTCAATGGACGCTCCGAGAGAGGAGACTTGCTAGCGCACCTTCGTTACAATCGCACTTTGTATAGTGCGCCGAGGAAAAACGCAGAGCCCAACACGCCGAAGATGCCGAAGAAATAGCTCGCCGCGATCGGCAAACAGCCGAGAAACAGCGCCACGCCCCAATGCCAGCCGAATTCCAGGCAAAGCCAAAAGACGGACAAGCCAAGCCCGATGCCGATGAGGAGAATCATCTCTCTCCACCTATGCCCAGCAATGGCGGCAGCGTGGCTCGTCGCCGCCGTTACGACTTCGGAATGTCCTTCTTCGGATCCAAAAATGGCTTCTTCACCACTGTCGCGGTCCGTTCGCCGACCGGCGCCTGCACAACCAGCGAGTTGCCCAGCTCGGCGTGCTTGATCGGCACCAGGGCGTAGCCGATGTTTTTCTTCATGCGCGGCGAATAGAGGGCCGAGGTGATCTTGCCGATGACCTTATCGCCCTTCTTCACGGGCCACTTTGTCATGTTGAATTCGAGCGGGTCACCGTCGATTTCCACGCCGACCAGCTTTTGCTTGATGCCCTTTTTTCGGACTTGTTCCAGGGCCTTCTTGCCCATGTAGTTCGCGCGTTTGTTTTCATCGACCAGCCAGCCCAGCCCCACTTCATAGGGATTGGTGTCGAGCGTCATGTCCGCGCCCCAGTTCAAGATGCCCGCCTCGACCCGACGGATGTCCGAAGGGCCCGTGGGCTTGATGTTGTGCGGCTTGCCGGCTTCCATGACCCGTTCCCACAGATCGACGCCGCGGCTGCCGTCGCGCAAGTAGATTTCATAGCCGACCTCCGCGGTCCAGCCGGTGCGCGTGACGATAACCGGGATCTTGTCCAGCTTGGTCGAAAGGAAATAGTAGTACTTGAGCTTGAGCACCTTGTCGCCGAAGAGCGTCTTGACCACGTCTTTCGATTTGGGCCCCTGAATCTGAATGGGAGACACGTCGGGCTCGGTGATGTTGACCTTCATATTCGAGCGATAGGCGAGGCCGCGCGCCCACAAGAGCACGTCGCTGTCGGCCAGGGCGAGCCAAAAGTGGTTCTTGGCCAAGCGCATGAGCACGGGGTCGTTGATGATGCCGCCGTCGTCGCCGGTGATGAGGACGTATTTGCCCTGACCCACGTCGCATTTGGTCAGGTCGCGCGGCGTCAGGAGGTTGGTGAAAGCGGCGGCGTCCGGACCGGTGATCTCGACATTGCGTTCGACGCTCACGTCCCAAACCGTGACGTGATTCAAAAGGTGCCAGTACTCATTTTCGAGCGTGTCGTAGCGAATCGGAAAGAACATGTGGTTGTAGACGGTGTAGCCCAGCGGGCCGTAGCGCTGCGTGGCCTCGAAGTAGGGGGTGCGCCGCAACCGGGCGCCGCACTGGACCAGATGCATGTCGAACGGTTGACTCATATCAGTGCTCCTCCGTGGGGGTAATGCACAAGGAGACATTCTGGTCAAACGACGCTCCAACAGCAACAGATTTATCGCTGGTCTGGGAGCATTATCTTGCGAGAATGGGTTTATGCTTACTCCCCGCGGCTGGTGGTTTTTTGTGGCGCTGTTGGCGCTGTTGGCGGCGGCGCTGGCGACCGCGACGGCCACGTTTGTTCTCGTGTGTCTCGCGGCGCTGTCTTGGTTTCTTGGTCAGTGGGCGATGTTTGCAGTCCGACTGCGGCGCGCGCATGGCCGGCTGGAGATTCACCGCGAGATTTGGGACGAACGCGCACCCTTGGAAACGCTCTGGGCGCGACTGCCGGCCGAAGTGCGTCTGACCCTCGAAAGCCCCGTTGCGTTTCCTTTTGTCTGGATGGTGGATCGCGTGCCGCCGCTGGCCCAGCGCGTGGAAGGAGAAAACGCGACCGCGGGGCCCGTGTCGGCCGAGCAGCCATTGGAAATGGGTTACCGGATCGAATGTCCGGCGCCGGGCCTTTTGCGCTTCGAGGGAGTCAAGCTGCAAGTCGCGGACTTGCAAGGATTTTTCAGCAAGACATTGTTCGTGCGCGACGTGCGCGTAGTCCGCGTGTTGCCGGCGCTAGCCGATGCGCGCGGACAAATCCCAGCCGTCAAGCGCCACAATTTGATCCCCCTGCCCGGCGGCCATCCGCATCGCCGCGCCGGCACGGGCCACGAGCTTCTCGACGTGCGCGATTATCTCCCCGGCGATCCGCCCAAGCTCATCGCTTGGAAAGCGTCCGCCCGCCGCGACCGGCTCATGACCAAGGAGCTCGAAAGCGAAGTTCCGGTCCGCTGCACGATGTTTGTCGATCTATCGCATTCGGTGCGCATCGGCGCCGTGGGCAGGAACGCCCTGGCGCGCATTGTGGAAATCACGGCGTCGGTGTTGCAAGCCAATGCTGCCGTCCGCGATCTCACCGGTGTGTGCTTGTTCGACGAAGCCCAGGTGAAGGCGTATTTGCGCCCCGGGCGCGGCAGCAGGCACCTCTATGAAATCACGAATCTCTTGACCGACGCCGCCTGCTTATTGCCGCGCACGGACGACGTGCCGCTGGGCCGGCTTTTGCCCACAGCTTACGGGATCGTGCAGGACCTTTATCCGGATTGGCTGGACCCCGGCGTCAATTACATGCCCCTGTGGCTGCCGTTTTGGGCGGCGCAGCCAGCCTATACCATGCCGCGCCGCATTGTGCCGGCGAAGCATTGGTGGTCGCGCGGCCTGCGCTGGCTGCGGCGGCGTCTCGATGACACTCCCTTCGGCCTTCGGCGCGGCCGTGCTTCGCGCTTCTCCGTTTACTATCACCGGCTGTACAAGGCGCGCAAGCAGGTCGCCGCAGTACTCGCCGTGCTCTACGATCTTGGTCCCGGCGGCTTGGCTCTCTTGCTCGAAGACGACGAAACCTGCCGCCGCTACGTGCAGCGTTTTCTCGCCGAGCACCAGACGCCTTGCCCTTTGCCCTTTTACGATGACCGTGGCGAGTATCTTTTTGGCTCGTCCGGCAAGATCGATGTCTTGGCGGATGCCCTGCTTCAAGCCGTATATCGCGGACGGGACAACGAATTGTTTGTGCTTTTGGCGGACTTTTTGGAAGCCGGACCGCACCTGGAGAAGTTGTTGCGGGCGGTGCGCGTCGCCCTAGCGCGGCATCATCAGGTGTTGGTCGTGTGCCCGTGGCCGCCGAGCGTGCCGATGCCCCAGCGCAAGAAAGTAGTAGGCACACTCCGTGTGCCGTCCAAAAGCGAGGGCGCCCTCCGAGTGCCGGCCGAAGGCGACGGCACACGGAGTGTGCCTACTACATTGCAGGATTGGCTGGGCCGCGCCAGCGCGGCGCGCTTGCATCATGCGTTCACCAAGGTGAGGCAAGCATTCGCCCGTTTGGGTGTGCCGGTTGTGCTTTCCGCCGAACACGAAGCGGTGGGCATGGTGCTGCACCGTTTGCAACGGCTGCGCACCTTGGAGCGAGGTTTGCGATGACGGAACACCAAACACAAGAACTGCCGCCCGTCGCTGCTTTTCACTATCAGGCCCTGTGCGGCTTGTGCTTGGCTGTGATCTTCCTGGCACAGCTCAATCAAGGCTTGCTCATTCCCAATGTTTTCTGCATCCTGATCGGCGCTTTATGCCTTTTTTCCCGTCTCACGCTCGGCCCGGTCTTTTTGCTCGTAATGGTAGGCGTCGCACAGTGGGCATACTACTTCTCGCTCGGCCGCGGCTCGGCGCAGCGCGCCCGCGCATTGGAAATCACCGACATTATTCTGTGCGCTGCGGTTGTCGGCTTCGTGGCCGCCCATTTTCGGCTTCAGAGCATTTGGCAAAGTGTGCTGCCCTCGGACCCGCGGCGGCGCGCGGGCCCGCCCCGCCGGCAATTTCCCTGGCTGCGCAAGCAGCCTCCCGTCGTGGCCCAAAAGCGTCCGCAGGGACAGATTACGCCGTTCGAGCTGGCCGGGCTCGTGCTGAGCCTGTCGGCCTGGGCGGTAGCGGCCCAAATCCTCTGGGCGCTGTTACCCAAGCAGGTCGAGATCATCGGCTTGCCGCCGCGCGTTTTGCAAATGATCGTCGTCGCTTGGGGCTTGGCAGTGGGCTTCCTCATCGTGCGCGGCGTATTCAGCCTGTGGCGCTTTCGCCAGGCGGACTCCGCAACGGCACAACTCATTCTCCAAGACACGCTCTGGAAGGAGACGCGCGGCGAGCAACGCCGCATCCAGCGCTGGCTAGCCTGGTGGAAATGGGAAAAACGCGAACGCGGTCAACCATCGTAGGCGTGATGTATTGAGCCGCGCCCAAAAGGATGCGGGAGCCTGGTTTATCCGCTACTTCGCGCGGCTCTGAAAAAACGACCAGTGCCGTCCTTTTTTGCTGGCAAAAGCTCTTACGACAAAGTAACATGCTTTCCTATTGACCCTTGACTCCCAGTTCGGACGCTGCCGTGCTCCATCTATTTTCCCAACAGGGAACCAGACATTGCGACGGGCTTTCGCGCCGCGAAATCCTGCGCGTCGGCGCTTTGGGCTTGGGCGGTCTAACTCTCCCGAACCTTTTGCAGCTGGAATCTTTCGCCGCAGCCCCGTCTCGGCGGCGCGCTCGCTCGGTGATCATCCTCTTTCTCAGCGGCGGTCCGTCGCATCTCGACATGTGGGACCTTAAGCCCGAGGCCCCTGAGGAAATCCGCGGCACCTTCGCGGCTATCGACACGAACGTGCCCGGCATTCGCATCAGCGAACATTTGCCGCGGATGGCGCGGGTGATGGATCGCTGCACTATTCTCCGCGCGGTCCGGCATACCACGGGCAACCATCCGGCCGCATCGTATTGGATGATGGTCGGCAGCCCGATCGCCCGGCTCGCGCCGCAGGTGGCCAGCATGAGCCGCGAAGACCGGCCGCATCCCGGTTCGGCGCTAGCGCGATTCCTAGCGCCGCCCGCCAACGTGCCGGCGTTCGTAATGGTCCCCGAAGCGATTTCACCCGTCGGTCCCGAGCGACCCGGCCAGCACGCCGGATTCTTGGGCGCGGCCTACGATCCATACCGCGTCAACAGCGACCCCAACAGCGCCAACTACTCGCCCGGCTCTTTGGGCCCGGCCAACGGCGTCAGCGGCCAGCGCTTGGACCTGCGGCGGCGACTTCTCACTCAAGTCAGCCAGCAAGCCCGCCATCTCGAACAAACCGCCGTCGCGCAGACGCTCGATCCGTATTTCACGCGCGCCTTCGATCTGTTGTCGAGCCAGGCGGCCCAGCGCGCCTTCGACGTCGCCGCCGAACCCGAGCGCACTCGCGAGCGTTATGGCCGGCATATTTTCGGGCAATCGGTGCTCTTGGCCCGCCGGCTCGTGGAAGCGGGCGTGCGCCTCGTCCACGTCAACTGGGTGCGGCACGACAACGGTCCGGGCGGCCAAGGCTACGACAGCCACCGCGACCATTTGAATTGGGCGCGGACGGAATTGTTGCCGCCCACCGATGCCGCCTGCGCCGCCTTGATTGAGGATTTGAGCGAGCGCGGTTTACTCGACGAGACGCTGGTGATCGTGATGGGTGAGTTTGGCCGCACACCGCGCTTCAACAATGCAGGCGGCCGCGACCACTGGCACCACTGCTTCAGCGCCCTCGTGGCCGGCGGCGGCATCCGCGGCGGCTTGGTCCACGGCGCCTCCGACCGCATTGGCGCCTACCCCACTGCCAATCCAGTCAGCCCACAGGACCTCACTGCCACGCTTTACCACTTACTCGGCGTCGATCCGCACACGACCGTTTACGATCTGACGAACAGGCCATTTCCACTAGTGGAAGGCACGCCGATTCAGGCAATTCTTTAGTAGTCATCGTCCACGCGTACTTGGCAACTCGTGCAAAGACACACGCCCACACACCATTGCCAGATCCCGATCAAGCCGAAGTAAGCCAAGGGCCAGCACAGAAACAGGAGGCCGATGATCCAGCCGGCGGCGATCGCTTTGATCGCGGCGACACGAACGCGGTTCGAGCCGCCGACAAGCGCCGGCGCCAGCATGAGGGCCGGACCGACGACGCCGGAGAGACACCACCAGCCGTGGAAAAAAAGAGAAACCGCAACGTGATATCCCAAGGGCGATAGGATCATCGTCGCCACAATTAGCATGGGATGCAATCCGGCCGCACGGCCCCAAGGCCAGACGGCCAAGACAGCAAAAACGATTCCCGGCCCATATGACAGTCCAATGGGACCAAGCCATACTGAAACCGACGACAGAAAGGCGGATAGGAATAGATACCCAAGCACAGCATCCGCGCTCAGGACGGGCTTGCGAATGCTAGGGACGCGAATAGTCTCGCAGGCCTCAACCGGCAGTTGACCGATTGAATCGAAGCGCGGTTCGCATACGATTTGAGTGATTTGCTTTTGAATGCCGGTATCGGTCATGGTTCCACCTCTTAAGTGGAACCGCGAAACGATGCGCCCCTTAACGCCCTTAGTTCGGGATCAAGCCGGCCGACTGCAAGGCGCCCCGCATCTTCTGCTGCTTCTCCGGCGGCAGCGGCGCCACGGGTGAGCGGCTGGGTCCAATCGACATCCCCATGAGCGCGAGCGCCGCCTTCACGCCGCCGGGCGCAGTGCCCAAAGCCAGGCTGAGGCGCACCGGGTTCAGGCGCCATTGCGCGGCTTTGGAGGCCGCCTGGTCGCCGCGGATAAACGCTTCGTAGATATCGACGAGGATTTTGGGGGCAACGTTGGCGGTGGCCGGCACGGCGCCGCGCGCGCCGAACAAGAGCGCGGGATAAATCAGCGTGTCGCGCCCTTGCAAAACGCTGAAGCGCTCCGGCACGACGCGGACATACTCCAAGGTGTTTTGCAGGTCGCCACTCGAATCCTTCACGCCCAGGATGTTTGGTATCTCCGCCAAGCGCGCGACCGTGTCGATGTCGATCTTGAGCCCGCCGCACGTCGACGGGTTATTGTAGAGCACCACCGGCAGCGACGTGCTTTCCGCGATCCGCCGATAGTGATCGAAGATTTCCTGCTGCGTTGGTGAAATGAAATACGGCGTAATCACCGACACGCCGAAGACCTTTTCCTTCTCCGCCATCTTCGTCAAGCGCACCGCCTCGCGCGTCGTCTCCGCGCCAGTGCCGGCGAACACCGGCACGCGGCCGCGCACGTGCTCCACCGCGGTGGCGATGACGGCTTGCTTCTCCGACTCGTCCATAGCGTAGAACTCGCTGTTCGTGCCCAGGACGAAGACGCCGTGCACACCGGCGCTAATGAGATGATCGAGGAACCAGCGGAACCGGGGCAGGTCCAGGTCTTCGTTGGCCTGCATCGGCGTCGCCACGGGAGGAATGATGCCGCGAATTTGCATGGTTGTTCTCAGAGGGAAGAAAAGTCAATATAGCGACTACGGTCACGCGGTGCAGCCGAGAAAAGAATGAAGAATGAAGAACGAAGAATTGACAACGAAGAATGAAAGCCCCGATTTCCGCCAGTCATTCTTCATTGTTCATTCTTCCTTCTTCATTCTTCGTTCGCTTGATTTGCTCGATTGCCCACGCCGCAGCCTCC
>JAKEHV010000054.1 GCA_022614915.1 Gemmataceae bacterium
AACACTTCGTCTTCCACCGCATCGTCGTCCGCGAAGGGGACGTAGGCCAGGAGCACGCGCACGGCGGCGGCGGACGGATGCTCCCTCGATTTGGGCGGCTGAGTCAAAAGGCGCACCGCGGCGGCGGGCAAGGCCGCGCCGGGGCCGCGGCGAATCTCTTCGAGGCAGCGGGCGGCGCGGCGGCTCGTCTCCAAATCCGCGTCTTGCAATGCCGGCTTCAGGAACGCAATGGCCGGCGGGCCTTCCTTGGTCAGCAAGCGGCTGGCGCGATCGCGCACGGCAAACGACGGATTGCCCAACTCGCGCACGAGCTGCTCAAGCCGGTTTTGGTCTTCTTCGCTCAAGGTGCGCTTGCGCAAAAAGGCCAGCAAAGCGGGCTCATCCGCGCCGATGTTATGGGTCTTGAGGAAGGCCGCGTCCGCCTCAGCGCGTTCGGCGAACTGGGCGGCGGCGCGTTTGCCGGCCAGCGCTTCGGCGGCGCGGCGTCGCACCAGGTCGTCGGCATCGTTCAAAAACTGGCGCACGGACTGACGTTGGTCCCAGGATGCGCTGCGGCCGAGCACGTAGACCGCCCAGGCGCGGCGCAACGCGCTCTTGTCTTTGAGCGCCGCCTCCAAATAAGGATGAACCCTCCCCTCGCCCTTCTGGGAGAGGGGCTGGGCGTGAGGGGGAGCAAGCGCCCATTGCACGAGAGCGGCTATCACTTCCTCTTCCGCCCATTCCTCGCCAGCGTGCGGCAGGAAATCGAACAGTGCTTCAAAAGCACCGGGCGTATGCCGCGCTGCCAGCACGCGCGCGGCGGCGCCGATCGTGCCGCCGAATTGCGCGGTTTCGATGGACTTGAGGATAGTGTCGATGCGCCGGCGCACCTCTAGCGGAGAATCCTTCACGGCTTCACGCAAGGAAGAAACGGCAGCCGGCCCGCGCAGCGTCAACTCCTGAGCGGCTTCCTCGCGATCCTTGAACTTGTCGCTGTTCAGCCGGGCAATCCACTCCGCCATTTTCTCCAAGTCTTGCTTGTTCGGCGTACGGAACCGGAAAAACTGCAAAAGGCTTTTGTCGTCCGTCGGTAGCCGAGCGGCTTTGAGGAGTTGCTCATCTTCCGATAGGGGCGCTTGGGCAGAAAACATCGTCTGCCAGGTGACGAGCAGCACGGCCAGCGACAATAGGAACAGGCAACGGCGCATGGAAACGATCCGAGGTTGCTCTCTTCAAGGTAAACCATCGAGGCCCGAAATACTAACGCAATACTTTGGAGTGCGGTGGTTTGTCACCGCACTCCAAAAAACAAAAGCGGCGGAAAAGCGCCGCACTCCAAAGATTACTTGCGCAGCTCCAGCACCAACTCGTTTTTGTCCGCGGCAATCGTGGCCCGCAATGGCGAAGTCGTCGGCAGAGCGTACTTTGCGGGCAGAAGATTGGGGCCGAGCTTGCCCGCGGCGACTTTCTCGCGCAGGGTCACAGTGACGGTATAGTCTCCGGCCGCCGCGCCGTCGCCCGCTTTGTAAGTCGATAGCGTAAACGAACCATCCGCGGCGACTATGCCGTCCGCCCGGACGGCGTCCTTCAAAGGAGTCAACACAACTAGGGCGCCCGGAATCGGCGCGCCCTCGAAGAATGCCTGGCCGCGCACGGCATGCACCGGTTTGCGCGCCGGCTTTGAGCCGCGTTCGTTGGTCTCGGGCGGGCGCAGGTCCTCGGGGAGCACGGAGTCGAGCATCAAGTTAGCGATGATTGGGCCGTCTTTTTTCATCGTGACCCAGGCGAAATGGTCGAATTCGCCGTGCTCCGGCCCGCGCAGCCGGCTGCCGCCGCCCGTCGTCGCCAGTTGATAATAGTTCATTCCGTTGCGGACATACTTCACAAAGCGATGGACGTGGCCGCAGAAGACTGTGTAGTTGCGGCCGGCAAGGGCTTGCTCCACGGGTCCCCAGCCGTTCTTGTCGATGTTGCCGGCGGCCCAGAGCGGGCGATGCACCGCCACGATGGTCCAGCGGACATTGCGATTGTCGGCGAGCGTCTTTTGCGCGTAGGCGACTTGTTCCTGGCCGATGCCGCCGCGCGAATCGGGCGGATCGTCGCTGTTCAGGATAAAGAACAAGACGTTGCGATAGAGGAAATGGTAATGACGCCGTCCGAGCTTATCGGCCCAGAACTTGGTCATCGCTTCCGAAGCTACGTCGTGATTGCCGGGCACGTAGAAAAACGGCATTTTGAGCTGGCCCACAAAGCCATCGAATTCCGCCCACTGCTTGGGCAAGAGCTCGACGGTCTTCGTGCCTTCGATGAGGTCGCCCACGGACAACACGAACTCCGGTTGCAAAAGATTCAACTTGTGCACAGCCGCGGAGAAAATGTTGGCGCGGTGGCTGCCCGTGCGGTCGCTGACGATGGCGAATTGAAAATCATCCGGCTCGAGATTCCGGCGGAAATGCGTGACCGGATTGCGCTCCTGCTTTTCGAATTGAAATGCCGCTTTCGGTCCACCGGCTGTCGGAGATTGCGGACCCTTGGCGGCGCCGGAGAGGACAACGGCGACGCCGAGCGCCGCCAACACGATCGCACACAGCAACATTCTCTTCACGATTTCTTCTCCGTTGAGTGGGTGTCGCGACGCCCGCACTGTAACGCACGCCGCGCGAATTGCAATGAAGAATTCGGCGCCCGACGCGTAAGCGAGGGTGTCCGTCACCCTTGCTCACGCGTCGGGCTCCGCAAGAGACAAGGTCGGGCGGCGTGAGACCAAAAAGCCACAAATGCTCCCGCAATATGGCGGCATCGGCCTTGCCAATCGGCGCGGACCGGGTATTAGTGAAAGAAGAACGTGTTGCCGTCATTGCCAACCAGGCGGCGCTTCACCGTGGTCGCGAACCGGTCGTTGCCGGTTTGCGTCCCATCCGACCGGAACGGATGCTTTCTCGTGCTTGAAACAACTCCATTCCCACCTAAGGAGCGCCTGCCGTTGGGTTGCCGACGGCAGCCTATTCCCAATGAAGTTAACCCGCGCCTCTACGTACGCCCTCCACGCCGTCGCTTACATGGCTATCCAAAAAAAGGACCAGCCCACCGCTTCGCACATCATCGCGGAGAAGCGCGGCATCCCGGAGCGTTTCTTGCTCAAGGTCCTGAAGCCGCTCGTGTCCGCGCAGGTTTTGTACTCGGTGAAGGGACCCAACGGCGGTTATCGATTGGCTAAGCCGGCGAACGAGATCACAGTTCTCGAAGTGCTCGAAGCCGTCGATGGCCCCATCCGCGGCTTGGCGCCGACCGGAGGCGACCCGCGCAATTCCATCAACCGCAAGCTCGTCCAGATTTGCCACGACTCAGCCGAAACGCTTCGCAAACACTTAGGCAAGATCAAACTTTCCGATTTGTCGTAAGGCATCGGTTCCTTCGGGCAGATTTTCCCCTTTGCCACCTTGGGCAAACAAGAATGTTCGCCCCACGAAAGGTCGCCTTCCCGCACCGATATCTCGCACGCATAATGAAAACTGCATGGTGCGTGCGAATCATGGCCATTCGCATTTCCAATTTGCGTCTGGGTCTCGACGAGCCGGAGTCCGCGCTCGGAGAGCACTTGGCCCGCGCGCTCGGCGTGACTCGGGAGGCTCTCGCATCGTGGCGCATCTTGCGCAAGAGCCTCGATGCCCGTGTCCGCGACTCTTTCCATTTCGTCTACAGCGCCGAGGTCGTCGCGCACGCGGACGAGGCCGCCCTCTTGCGGCGGGCTCAACGCAAGCGCCACGGCGAAATCCTCATCGAAGCGCGCACTGAGCCCGTTTTCACGTTTCCATGCCCTGGATCAGTGCCGTTGGAAGAACGCCCCGTCATTGTCGGCTCCGGTCCGGCGGGTCTGGTCGCGGGATACTTCCTCGCCGAACAGGGCTACGCGCCGATCGTCTTGGAGCGCGGCAAGAGGGTGCGCGAGCGCATCCACGACGTGAAGCGATTCGACAGCGGCGGTCCGTTTGAACCGGAGAGCAATTATCTCTTCGGCGAAGGCGGCGCGGGCACATTCAGCGACGGCAAGTTGACGTGCCGCGTCAGCGGTCCAGACGTCCGGCGCGTGCTCGAGTTGTTCGCCGAGTGCAAAGGCAAACCGTCCATCCTCTACGATTACCGGCCGCACCTGGGCAGCAATCGCCTGCCGGCGGTGGTCAAGGCCCTGCGCCGCCGCATCGAAACGTACGGCGGCGAGGTGCGCTTCAACTGCCGCGTCGAAGACTTGGACATCGCCGACGGACGGCTGCGCGGCTTGGCCACCTCTTCGGGATACATTCCCGCGCAGGTTGTGCTGTTGGCGATCGGCCACAGCGCCCGCGACACCTATGCGATGCTTCTCAAGCACGGCGTGCCTATGGCGCAGAAGCCGTTCCAAATGGGTGTGCGCATCGAGCAGCCGCAAGAAAACGTGAACCGCGTGACGTACGGCCGGGCGCCTTTGGAAGAAAAGCTCGGGGCGGCGGACTATACGCTGGTAGCGCGCGGGCCGCACGACTTGTTCTCGTTTTGCATGTGCGCCGGCGGGCAAATCATTCCAAGCGTGTCGGACGAAGGCTACTATTGCACCAATGGCATGAGCCTGTCGCGCCGCGCGTCGCCCTTTGCCAACAGCGGCATGGTCGTGACGGTGCCCCGTGAGCATTTTCCGGGCACGGATGAGTTGGCCGGACTGCGGCTGCAGGCGGAGTACGAACGACGTGCGTTTGAGCTGGGAGGTCGGGCCTACCTTTGTCCGATCCAGGGGGCGCAGGATTTTCTTCTAGATCGGCCGACGCGCATGCTGCCGCCGTGCAGCCACGAGCGCGGGGCGGTCTTGGCACGGATCGCCGAGCTGGTGCCGCAGTTCTTGCGTGAAACGCTATACCGCGGCCTGCCGATCCTCGATCGCCGCTGGCACGGCAAGTTCCTCCAGGATGCGACCTTGGCCGGGCCGGAATCACGCGGCAGCTCGCCCGTGCGCATCGTTCGCGACGAACAGACGCGGCAATCGCCCGGCATCGAAGGCTTGTATCCAGTAGGCGAAGGCGCCGGTTACGCAGGCGGCATCGTTAGCGCCGCGGTGGACGGTCTGCGCAGCGCCGCCGCTGTGATGAAACTGTATGCTCCACTGGAGAGGAGATGAAAGGGTGCAAGGGTGAAAGGGTGCAAGGGTGAAAGGGTGAAAGGGTGAAGGCGTGAAGGCGTGAAGGCGTGAAGCGAAGATCGGTTGATCACCCTTTCACCCCTTCATCCTTTCACCCCTTCCCATACTAACTTGCAAGATCAGCGACATGGTCCTCGACCGCGAAGAGTACATCGAACAAGCGTATTTCTTTCGCACGTTGCGCGAGCGCTTGCTGGAAAACATGCCGACGCAGGAAGTCCTCGATCACATACACGAGGAGATCCTGTCGACGACCCGATTGCCGCTGGCGATTCAGTTTTTGGGCACGGAGCTCAAGCATTCGGGCCTGCTCTCTTCCGGTTTCGCGCGCTTACCGCACTATTTCACGAAGTTTCAGGCATTCGTCGTGGCCCAATCCGAGGAGGAGCGGACGCGTTTCAGCATCGACATCGGCTTTCTGATCCTGGAGCGCGAAGCGCTTTATCGGGCCAACCAGCCGACGCAGCCCGGCCTGTTCGTTTATCAGTTCGAGACTCTCAGCCGCAATCGCCTGGGCTATGACGAAGGGCTGGGCTGCATGCTCGAAGACCCGATGTTCGACTCGGATTGGAGAGGATTCTTGGTTATGGTCCGGCAGCAGATCGGCATCGTCGATTTCGCCGATCTTGTGTATCTGCGCTCGCACTTCTACGTCATGGACCAGCGCCGGATCGACCCGGCCTATGAGCCGCCGCTGCCGCCGCTCTTCGGCGAGAAGGAAGGCAAAATCGCCAAGGCCAACCGCGGCCGGGACCCCTTGTACCTGTTCGCCGCCCTGCAACGCCAGCTCGGCTATCCCGAAGTGCCGCGCTCCAAATCGCGCGACGACCTGGCGAGCAAGCTCGCGACTCTCCAAGCGAAATTCCGCGAGATGGAAATCCGCGTGAAGCTGATCGAAGGCGAAGCGCGCGGCCAAGTCGATCTGTCCGAATTCATCGTCAAGCCGGAATTGATGCAGAAGCCGGAGGACGTGGACTGAAGTAGGCGAAGTTGCCAGTTTCGCCGTTGGGCGGCGCCGCGATGGTGATGATTCATGTGCGAGACGGAGTGATGCGGCGCCCTTGGCTTGACCCTATTTCCCGCAAAACCTAAACTTCCTTCATGGCCCGCCGGAACGGCCCACGCTTCCCTGGTCTTTCGATGAGCAAGTCTGACAAAGAGCAGAATCACGCAGTCAACGGACTAGAGCCGCGCTTGTCGCGCGCCAGCGTGGGCCGCTTCAGTCTCTATCTCCGCCGCCTGCAACGCTTTCTGCGCGAAGGCGTGCCCACGGTCTCCAGCGGCATGCTCGGCGAGGCCCTCGGTATCACTGACGCCCAAGTGCGCAAGGATTTGGCTTACCTGGGCAACCTCGGCCAACCCGGCATCGGCTATCCCACCCAGGAATTGATCGACGCCCTGCGCGGCCGGCTCGGCATCAACCGCGACTGGACCGCCGTTGTCGTCGGCGTCGGCAACCTGTCCCGCGCCCTTCTTCGCTATCGCGGCTTCGAGAAACAAGGCTTTCGCTTTGTGGCGCTTTTCGACGTTGATCCGGAAAAAGTGGGCCAGCAGGTGGAAGGCATCGACATCTATGCGCTCGAGAGCATGCCCGAGATCGTCCGGAACACCGGCGCGGAACTGGGCGTGGTCGCCGTCCCCGCCGAAGCCGCCCAAGCCGTCGCCGACGCCCTCGTCGCCGCCGGCATCCGCGGTATACTAAACTTCGCCCCGACTGCACTGAGGCTCCCTGCAGGCACGAGCCTCATCGCAGTGGACCTGGCGGTGCAACTGGAGCAGCTTGCGTTCCTGGTGCATTTGAATCAGGGTCCCATCGACCACACCAGCCCGACGCACTAGCAAGGGCCCGATACCCGGTAGTGTAACGGTAGCACAAGAGATTTTGGTTCTCTTTGTCCAGGTTCGAATCCTGGCCGGGTAGCTTAATACAAGTCGTTTGCCGAACGTAGATTAACGATACCTGCCGATGGTCGGCAGCGCGGCCAAAAACCCAAGAAAAGCGCGGAATATTCCGCGCAGCGAAAGGGAAAGCCGCAATGTCCGACCGAATACCAACTTACCGCAAGCACAAAGCCAGTGGCCAAGCTGTCGTCACTCTGCCGGACGGCCTGCGTGGGCGCAAAGACATCCTCTTGGGAAAATACGGCACTGTCGAGAGCCGACGCGAGTATGCCCGCGTGATCGGCGAGTGGGAAGCCGCAGGCCGGCGCCTGCCAAGGACGACGCATGCCGACATTACGATCAACGAACTGATCCTTTCCTTTTGGCCGCACGCCCAGCAGCACTACCGCCATGCGGACGGGACACCGACAGGCGAACAGAAAGACTGGAAACTAAGTCTCAGGCCGCTGCGTGAATGGTACGGCACGAAGCCGGCCAAAGATTTCGGCCCATTGTGTCTTAAGGCACTGCGTGAAAAGCTGGTGAACCAACCTATTGTCCGACGAATCAAATTCACCGATTCAGAGACGGGAAAAGGAAAGTGGCAAGAGAAGGTGATCCGCGTGGGCTTGGCCCGCGGCGTCGTCAACCAGCGGATTGGGCGCATTAAGCGGCTGTTTCGTTGGGGGGTCGAGAACGAACTCGTGCCGGCAAGCGTGTGGCATGCGCTCAAAGCCGTATCGGGTTTGGAGCGCGGCCGGAGCGCTGCGCGCGAGACCGAGCCTGTCGAGCCAATAGCGCTGCAGTGGGTCAAAGCGACACTGCCCCATCTCACGCCAACCGTCGCCGACATGGTGCAACTGCAACTTTTGACCGGCGCGCGCTCAGGCGAGATCTGCACCGTGCGTGCCTGCGACATCGACATGCAAGGCAAGGTATGGCTCTATCGGCCAACGATCCACAAAACAGCGCATCTTAACAAGAAACGGATCATCGCTATCGGCCCGCGCGGGCAAGAAATCATTTGCCGTCGCCTAAAACCGAATTTGCAAGCCTATCTCTTCTCGCCTGCCGAATCGGTAGCCGAGAAACGCGAACGTGACAGGCAGCGACGTAAGACAAAACTCTTTCCATGCGAAAAAAAGCGCGTCGAGGGCAAGTTCCGCCGCAAGCCCAAGTGCATTGCAGGCGAGCAGTATTCTGCGGCGACGTATGCAATCGCCGTCCGCCGCGCGATTGAAAAGGCCAACCGCGAGCGCAAAGGAATTCAACCAATCCCTCATTGGCATCCACAGCAGCTAAGACACACAAAAGCGACGGAAATCCGCCGCGCCGCCGGCCTTGATGCCGCGCGAGCCGTCCTCGGCCACACCTCCCCAGTAGTCACCGAAGTGTATGCCGAGTTAGACATCGCCACTGCGACCGAAGTCATGGCGAGAATTGGATAGAAATTGGATTGAGCATCCCCGAGCGCCTCGCCCGTCAACCACACATTGGTTCGGCCGCTCCGGGTGGCCAGGTGCGCCCCAGACGGGCACGTGTGACCACCCGCGGCTGCCCAATCGGGCAACGGAGATGGTGCGCATTGGTGTCGGAAGCGCTGGCTGACGCACCGATTGTGAATCAAATCCCCTGCGCTTCCAGTTCACGCGCTGCGCGCTCGCTGGCCTTCCGACAATTCGTTTCGGTACGTGGCCTCGGCGCCGCTTCTTCATCGAATCGTGGAGTGAGTGCTTCCGCAAATCGGGACATCGCTTCACGACTCGTGACCCAACGGCCACCGATGCGGACTGCTTCGAGGCGCACGCGACGACCATCCGGAGCTAGACTGCCGTTAATAATCCAGCGGAGGATACAGGAAAGATGAACTGGGCGACCGCGGCGACCAGTCGGCAATAATCGGCACGCCTCCGTCAGGGAGATTGCGGTCTCAATGGAGATATTTATCGGCACGGATGCCTCCTGTGGACGCTCCGCGCCAAAAAAACACGGAGCAAAGAACGATCGCACGGTGCGTTTACCGTGCGACGATCTTCGCCCCGCGTTCAACTGCCAAAGCCAGAAAAATGCGTGCGTAAGACCAAGTTTGTAGGATTCTGCGCTAGGCCGACTCGCTGCTGGCACTCTTTGGCCGTTCGCAGATCACCTACTAACAATTATTGCAACTACTTTGACGGTTGGCAAGGGGGCAGCCAACCTTCGCCATGGTGCAGAACAATTTGCACCGTTCCCACTTGTGAAGCGACTGCCTTAATTGTAGCCTGCGGATTCGGCGGCTGTCGGCCGAGCCGCCTGGCGATCGCCCGCCGCCGGATCACGGCGGGATCCTGGGATCGAGCAGGAACAGGAACCACGTAGGCTAGGCACCGTGACAAGGCGTTAAACAACTTCCCGATTGTTTGGGCGATGCGGTTCACCAAGCAGAAACTCTACGTCGATCACGGACCCGCTGGGCAGTTCATCGAAGTGCTTTTGCAAGTGTACATGCGCGTTCAGCATCGGTCGATTTCCCCCCCCCATTCGTACAGATCGAAAGCCAGTCGGTCCAATCTGCAAACGATGATGTGTTGCTTCTGTTCGCCTTCGCCCGGCCAAAGCCACAACGGGCGAGCATATAGTGCTCGACATTGTTCTCTGCCCCCAGCCGGAAAGCGAAGGCGGCAATGTAGGTGTGGCGGTCCCGAACTTCGACAAGCTTGATTCGTCATGGCCCAATTGACGGATCGGCCCGGCGTGCCCGGCTTCCCGCCGGAAGTCCGCATCCTGCCCGAAAACTGGAAGTAGACGAGTGTGAACGAGCTCAAAGTGTGAAGATGGGTAACCTGGGCTGACGTATAAGTCTGAGCATAAAGCTGTCGCTTTTCCGCATACTTTCCCGCTCCTCCCGCAAACCTCCCGCAAACCTCCCGCTCAGCCCCCGCTAAACGCCGCTAAACGCCCCGCTAATTTTCGGCTTATTTGCCGTATTCCCTGGAAAAATGGAGGTTTTGTCAAAAACGTCCGTTTTGGACGCATCGATTCACGCCGAGAGGGGGGTTAAGTCCCCGCGGGACCCGCGCGCAAGGGGTGGGGTCTGGTTAAATCCTGGGGCATTGCTCCAGGGGTGCACAGATCGCGCGCCCGCGTTTCTCCTCGAAATCTTGACAGCGGTCGCTTTGGTGAGGGCCGAAATTCGCGAAGTCCGCGAAGGCCGAGGCGCGCCGCACTGTCCCGCTGCGGTCTGCTGTCGTGGTTGCGGGACGGAGACAGAACCATGTCCGCGAACAAGACCGTGTGCCCCATTTCCCGTTCGACGTTCCTGGCCGAGGCCAAGGGTGTGGAGGTGACCATTAACGGCATTCCCACGCTGGCCCAGGTGAAGACGTTCAGTACGGGCAGCTTTGGGTGGCACCATGGCGACAAGGTGACGATCAAGGTTGGCGACACGCTGGTGAAGTGCCAGGTGGGCCTGACGTTGACGGTGATTGGTTCCAAGGAAGCGCCGCAGGATGCCAAGGCGGCGGCGTAGTGTGTGCCGCGTGCGTGCCCATGGACGCCTGTGCCCGTGGGCGCGTGCGTGTGTGCGAGCGCGGGGGCGCGTGAGCGAGCGCGTGCCCCCAGCACTGGCCGATAGGCGGCGTTCCAGGTTCGACCCCTGGCAGTGCGCTTCCCAAACAGGAGCTACCTATGTCCGCGATGCTTGTGGACCCCGTGGAGTTTGAGTTCCGCGGCCGTACGTACCTCGTTCGCATGAACCGGGAGGGGCGGCCAGTGTACCGCGACAAGGCGCACTTTGGCGGGCAGTGGACGGATGCCGAGGCATCCGTGGGGAACGCAAGCCTTGATGCCACGTTCTGGCGCAAGCTGCGTGCGTGCATGAACGTCCTCACCCCGCAGCCGAACGGCTACGTCAGGCTCGCCCGCGGCATCATCGCCGCCCCGTGCTACTGGTGCGGCGCTGCGCGGTCGGAAGGTCACAAGCCAGGGTGCCGCAAGCTCGAAGGTTGAGCACGGTGCATGGACGTGAAGCGCATCCCGCATAGGCGGGGCGCACACGGTGCGCATTGTGGAACGTGGGCGCAAGCCGCGCAAGGCGGGACGCACACGGCATGGACGCGGAACGCAGACGCGCGGCATGACGCGGGCGCTGCAGGGACGGTGCGCACGGTGGCGCGTTGGACAGTGTGCAAACCTGCTCGCATGGGCGGGACGCACACGGTACGCATGGACGCGGGGAGTCATGGACGGGACGGCGCGAAAAACTTCCGCGGAATTTTTCCTCCGCGGCACAGCGACGGTGCGCGGTTTTTGGCAGCGCGGCCGGCGCGGTTATGATCGGCGAAAGCCGCCGCGGGCACTTCGTCCGCGGCGAAACAAACTGGCCCGTGGAGTGCTGTAACACGCCACGGGCCATATTCACCCCATGGTAGGGTAAACCATGTCCGAGAGTACCATGAACGACACTGGAGTCAAGACTGAGGTCCAGGAGCAGGTCGATCAGGCCGCGCAGCTCAGCGCCGAGCAGCAGGCCGAGGTTATGGCAGAGGCCAAGAAGGAGCAAGAGGCCCGGGATGCGGTCAAGGTGCTGGAAGAGTACCGCAAGAACATGCGCAACCTGGTGGACCAGGCCGCAACCATCGCCAAGCAGGCCAAGGCCGCGGAACAAGAGGCGCTGGAGTCGGAGAAGAAAGCCGACAAGGGCACGGCGAAGTTGGAGAAGCGCCGCACCGACACGGACAACGGGCGGGACTTGCCCTGGCAGGCACAAGGGGAGAAAGCGGCGGAGCAATCGTCGGCCAAGGACCTGGCGGAGGCGCTTTACAACATCGTGGCCAAGCATCCCGAGCCGGAGGACGTGCTCTACACGATGCTGAAACTGCATCGCAAGGATGCGTCCAACGCTTACAAGCAGGCGCTGTCGGCGTTCGGCGTGACGTGGGAGCGCAAGACCAAAGGCGAGAAAGTGCCGGCGTAGTCAACCACGAGTCGCATCCAAAACCAGTCAACCCACCAGGCCCACGGCGTGAAAGCGTCGTGGGTCTTTTGTTTGGAGGGACATGCACATGACGAGGAAACTGCGCTTGCGGCTCGCGCTCATCGCGGCGCTGCCCGAGCCCATCCTCCGGGAACGCCTTAAGCACCTGCCCAAGGTGGAGCTGATCGCCTTCCGGCGCCGTTATGGCATCCGCGAATGCCGCTTGAAGGGGCGCTGTAAGATCAAGTACTTGCGCACCATTTGGGACGCAGGCGACAACAGCAGTTCCAGTCAGACGTGCTGCCAGTGCGCGGCGGCACGGCAAGCAATTCCGCCCATCCCGTTTTCGGCACATCAGCTACTCGCGAAGCTGCTCAAGACGGTGGAAGGAGAACGTGGGCCGAATCAGCCGAGACAAAGACCAAATCGGAATCGCAAAATACATGCTGCTTAGGAATTGCCCAAAGCCCCTGGTCAAAGGCCATTGTCGAGAGAGTCGGGAACATGGTAGCGTCTAGCTTTGCTTCGCCGGCGCTCCCGCCGCGAACGTCCGCGCCCCGAAGTGATGCACGAACAGATCGCGGCACACCGCCAGCGTGTAGCCGGCTTGGCGTGCCTTCACGCTCAGGATGTCGGTGTCGAACAAGCTCAAGTCGGTCCACTTGTCCAAGTCGCCTTGCTGCGTGACGCGCTGATAGACTTCGCGCTTGAGCAACAGACAAAAGCCGCCCAAGCGCTCCGCTTCCATCCATTTGCCTTTGTTCTTGTCGCGAAACTCGCGGGCGAAATTCTCCACCGCGGCCACATCCACGAGCGTGTCGCTCGCGCC
>JAKEHV010000009.1 GCA_022614915.1 Gemmataceae bacterium
AATCGAGACGCCGCTGTTTAAGATGGAGATGAAGAGCTGGAGGGCTTCGCCCACTTTGTTGCGGCTGAGGCGGTCGATGCTCTCGATGATGAGGACGGAGCCGCGCAGCACGCGGCCGATGCGGATTGTTTCGAGGAACTCGCCCAGCGCCCCGACCTTGGCGTTCGCGCCGCGGAAGGCGGAAACCCCCAGGTCGTTGAGCGTCAGGGTTTCGTCGAGCACCCAGCCGTTTTCGCGGCAGATCTCGATGGGGAACTCGAATTGACGACGAAAACTCTCGCCCTTCTGTTGCTTCTTGGACGAAAACCGGATGTAGGAAAATGCGCGTGTCACCAGCGAAGCCTCCGTTCTCGCTGCCTTCGGACGGGGGGCAACCATGACTTCTCCTGAAAAACGGGTAGCGGCTCACTACCATATTGTAGGCAGATATATGCAAAGTGACAAGACCTTCGATGTGGCGACGTGCATGTACTACACAGGCATCGATCCCTTCACGAAGGAAGAGGTGTACGTGGCGCGGGCGTTGCGCGACCGCAAGCTGCAACGGGCGCTGTTGCAATTCTTCAAGCCCCAGAATTACTTCGAGGTGCGCAAAGCGCTGGAAGAAGCCGGCCGCACCGACTTGATCGGCAATGGCTGCGACGCGCTCATACCGGCGAGCCCGCCGCGCGAAGCCTTGCAAGCGCGGCGCGAACGCGCCAACCGGGCCGTGCGCGGCGATCACGTCCACACCATCTCCCCTTGCCCAGAGGAGGGAGGAGCGAGCGGCAAACGCCGCGGCTATCGCCCAGGTCGCGTCACGCACGGGCGGCGGATCAAGCAAAGGGAACCGCAGATGGACGCGGATGAACGCGGATAAAGGATCCGCTTGGATCCATATTTACCTTCCGCAGTTTCTATCCCAACTCCGCCATGATGTGAGCCATGATTTCCAGCGGCTTCTTCAATTGCGGCTCGGACCAATTCCGAAATGTAATCCAGTACTGCTTATAGCGCGCACGGCTTGTCGCCAGCTTGTCGGCAGACAATGCGCTTGCATCGAGCATGTTGTCGCACAAATCCGCAAGTTTACAGGCTTTCACTTGCCACGGAGCGCGCGCGAGCCTGGCGAGATAGGCCTTTTCGCGCTTGGATTCGGGAAGCCGTTTGTCCTTGGTCAACAAGCTGACCCAGAGCGCGATTTCGGCGCCGAACGCCGATTCCAGATCGTCGAAATCGATCAGCGTGTCTTCGATGGTGTCGTGCAACAACGTCGCTATCAGCATGCGCGGATCGTCGAAGCCGAACAGATCGCGCAGGATCAGGCACACGCGGAAAACGTGGCAGACATACGGCGTCTCGTTGTCCTTGCGCAATTGGCCCTGGTGCGCGCGGCCGGCCATCGACGCGGCTTGCAAGACGGACTGCATTGATCTAAGCTTGGCTTCGTTCATGCAAGACCTCGATGTAACCGACGCAGCTTGCGTCGGCTCGCGACAGCCGCCGACGCTGGCAGCGTCGGCTACGGACGCGGCAGATGCTGCAGAAATGCCTCCAACAGTTGGGCCAGGCGGTCGCCCTGCGTGGCGGCGCTGGCGAGCACTTCCTCGTGGTTGATGGGCCCCTCGCCAAGCCCCGCGGCGCGATTCGTGATGCACGACAGCGCGGCGCATTCCATGCCAAGTTCCTGCGCGCGGCTGATCTCGTGCGCCGTGGACATGCCGACCGCGTCCGCGCCGATGCTCCTTAGCGCACGGATTTCAGCTTTTGTTTCATACGAGGGTCCAGTCACCTGGGCGTAGACTCCGTCGGTAAGCGCGATGCCGAGCGTTTTCGCCGCGTCGCGCAGTTTACCCAATAATCGCGCTGAATACGGTCTGGGACACTGACCCGGACCGGAATGTCGCCCCGCAAAGGGTTGTGTCCAATCCAAATGGTCGCGCAGCGCCATCAGGCTGCCCGGCGTCAAGTCGTCGCGAATCCCGCCGGCCGCGTTGGTCAACAACAGAATCTTGGCGCCGAGGTCGCGAGCCAAAAGTACCGGTTGTTCGACTCTCCTCCAAGGATGTCCTTCGAAATAGTGCAGCCGGCCCGAGAAGACCAACGAGCGTTGGCCGCCCCATTCAGCCAACAGCAGAACACCGTCATGTCCCGGCACGGAGGGCGCCCCGAGTTCCGCAAGAGACAAATAGGAGACTGCCAAGGCGCCTTGCAATCGTTCCGCTAGTATGCCAAAGCCCGAGCCAAGCACCAACGCGACAAGCGGTGGTTGGCGGCGGCATTCAGCGACGAGTTCGGCAAAGGAAGACATGGATAGGATAAGCAACGCTTTACAGCCCTTCGCGCGTCGGCAAGGCAGCACTCTTGGCTTTGGCGGCATGGATGATCAAATCGGCGCAGCGTTCTTCACCGAGCAGGCTCGAGTTGAGGATCAGATCGTATTGGTGCACGTCCAGGGGTCTGCGGTGAAAATGCGTCGTCAAGAACTCGGCGCGCTTGCTGTCGCGCTTTTTGACCTGCTCGGCCGCCTCTTCCTCGGTTAAACGCAGCCATTGGCTCATGTAGGCAATGCGGTCCGGCAGGGGGGCTACCAGTCGCACATTGAGGGATGCATACGGCGGCAAAATGCAACCCGCGCCGCGCCCCAGCAGGATGGCCTCCCCTTGGACGCCAAGCGTCAGGATCAGGCGGGCCAAATCGAGGATTTGCGGATTGCGGCTGATGTTCTGTTCTTTCAGTAGTCGCTGCAAGTTCTCGTCGACCCAGGCCGCGGCCAAAGGAGGAAGATTAGTGAGCAGTTCTTGGCGGTGCGCAGGATCATGGGCCATGAATTCGAGCAGGTCCTGGCTGTAGACTTGCCAGCCGAGCTTGTCGCCGGCTCGTTTGGCGATGGTCGCACCCCGCGCTCCCGCCTCCCGGCTGATGGCAATGGTCAGGCCCCACGGCAACGCGGGCGCCTCTGCGCCTTCTCCGCGGAATCCGTGCCGGGGGCTTTCCCCGGCGGTTTCCGAAGGCAAGGCTTGTTCCTCGCTCGGAAAGCGGCGATCAGTCATGAATCCCCCTGAGCTGCCTCTCCTATTTCAAGCATACAACGCGTTACACGCTCGGCCAAACGGATTTCAATTCGCAGCCGCGCCCGCGAAGGAATTGGGTTCGCCGTACGGCTCTTTACGCGCTTATCGCGGGCGCGATTCGGACAGTTATTCCACGTATTCTGTTCGTGAAAAGACGAACATGCCGATTGTCAGAAAGACGACTGTGGCGGCGACGAGGACGGCCAATGCAGTGGTTCCGCTCACCGGCAAATACACATGCGGCCTTTCCGGTTGAATCCCATAGGCGTGAGCGCTCTCAAACATGTAGCAACGCACATAAAAACTCAGGCTGAGACGTTTTAGGTGTCCCGGTAGATTGCCTGCGATCGTTTCCAGGAAAAAGGAGTATAAGAGTGCGAGCATGGCGGCCCGGCGAAAACAGGCGCCCAAAAGATGAAACAAGGCCGCGAATGCAAGCGTGCCCAGAAAGACCGCGGTCGAGTATACCTCGAACGCGAGGATGCCGGGGGGACCGGCGAGCCGGCTTACGAGAAAAAAACCGCCGACGGTAAGCAGCAAGCACCAAGGCAGAAGGGCAAGATATTTTGCGAAAAAAATAGCGGGGCGCGATATCGGCCTGGTCAGCACCCAAAGGAGGTTGCCGGCCTCGCGCTCGCGGCCCAGGCCTTCCGTCGCAAAGCTGAGGGTCCACAAGGGCAAAAGAAACGTGGTGAAGATGGAGAAGACAATCCAGTTGGAAAAGACGAAGAAGCCGGACCCCTGAAACAGGACCGCATGGAGCGAGCCCCAACTCACCTGATGAGTGGCTTGGCCGGCGGCGTCCAATGGAAACCGGCCCATCAATTCGACGTGATGGAGGTGGGTTGCGTAGGACAAGCCCGAGCGCGGCGGAAAGCGCCAGTAGCTCATACTCCATCGGCCGCGCTGGGTGTTGATCCAGACAATAAGCGCCAACAGGCCCAAGAGCCCCAAGGCGATCCACACCATGAGATGCGCCCGAGCTTGTCGCTGAAAGCTCAAGCGCACCAGATAGAAGAATGCCCGCAATGTTGCTTTCCTTGATTCCGTTTGTTTGGCCTTTAGAATTATAAAAATGCCGGCGGCCCACCGCCCTCATTTTTGAGGAGGTAGTCATGCATTTGGAAATCACGTATTGCTCGATGTGAAACTACGAGCCCAAAGCCGTCAGTTTGGCGAGCAATTTGATGACCACCCTGAAACAATCTGTCAAGGACCTTACGCTGATTCCGTCCGGCGGCGGCTGCTTCGAAGTCGCAGTCAACGGCGAATTGATTTACTCCAAGCTCAAAACCGGGCAGTTTCCGGATGAGCAATGGGTCCTCGACGCGGTGAAAAGCCGGCTCAAGAAGTAGTCCATGCTGTTCTTTGGCCGCAAGAAACGTCTGATCGATTTCGCGTCGTGCGCCGGTTGAGCCGGCAAGTTGCCCCCGCAGGGGATCGCGCAGGTACTGCGCCATTTGCCTCCGATCAACGATCCGAATGTGTTGGTCGGCACCGAAACTCACGACGACGCCGGCGTGTATCGCCTGACGGACGAGATCGCGCTCGTTCAGACCATCGACTTTTTCCCGCCGGTGGTCAACGACGCGTTCGTCTACGGGCAGATCGCCGCCGCCAACTCCCTGAGCGATGTTTACGCCATGGGAGGCCGTCCTCTCACCGCGCTTAACCTGGTCGGCTATCCCGACGACAAAGACCCGGGCATGCAATGGCTGGCCGACATCCTCAAAGGCGGCGCCGAGCGTTGTCAGGCCGCCGGCTGCGTCATCGTCGGCGGCCACACCGTGCGCGACGCGGAAATCAAATTCGGTTATTCCATCACCGGTCTCGTCCATCCGCGAAAGATCTTCACCAATGCGAACGCCAAGCCAGACGACAAGCTCGTCTTGACCAAAGCGCTCGGGACAGGCTTCGCAACGGCGGCACACAAAGCTGGCGTCTGTAGCGACGAGCTTTTCCAGGCCGCGGTCGCCAGCATGATCCAGCTCAACGACATTGGCCGGGATGCGATGATCGAGTTTGGTGCGCATGCGGGCACAGACGTTACCGGCTTCGGCTTGGCGGGGCACACCTTCGAAATGGCAGAAGGCAGCAAGACAACCATCGTCATTGAGCTAGCGCGACTGCCGCTTTTGCCCGGCGCGCAAGCGATTGCCCGGAAGCCGTATCTCACGCGGGCCAGTGCCACGAACGCGGGCTATGTCGCGGCGGATTTGGAGAAACAAGGCAAGCTCGATCCGGTGCGGCTGGAGTTCTTTTACGACGCGCAAACTTCAGGCGGCATTCTCATGAGTCTGCCGGCGGACAAAGCGGAACAAGCAGTCGCCTTTTGCAAGGAGCGCGGCGCCTCTGCGACCGCTATTATTGGTGACGTGATTGAAAGACGAGACAAAGCGCTGGTCGCGAAGGAGTAATTACGTGAATCTCCTTCGAACAGGACCTTTCGGGCAACAAGTATTTCCCTCAATCTTTGCGCTTTGACATGATCACGGCTGGCATGAGAAAGGAATACCTTGCGCATTCAAAGGGCTCACGTCGGAACAGCAAACAACGCTTGAATTTCCTTAGCCACATCGCTGAAATCCTTTGCGGAACCGACCTGGCGATTCGGCAGCTTCCGAAGAATCCACGGCATATTCTTGTCGGCTTCCGTCTCCGAGCCGACGAACACCGAGAACACTCGGTGCTCGTATTTTCTTGAACCGATCGCGAATTCGACATCATGGCGAAGCGAATCGGATTCCATCGCCGATGGAGTAAAGAGGAGGACCATGAGGTCCGAATCCTCCAATGCCTTACCGATCTTCTTGGCCCAGTTGTCGCCGGGCACAATTTCCTTTTCCGAACTCCAAACACGAAAGCCGCTTTGCTCGAGCCGCTTTGCCAGTTGGAAGGCCAACTCGGCATCCTTCCGGGCGTGACTAAGAAATACTTTCATCTCGGTATTGTACGCCGCCCTTAGCACTCTTGCAATTGAGGCCGCGCTCTACTCGCCGCGCTCCACTTCTTTCAGTGGCAATTTGACGATAAACTTCGACCCCTTGCCGACTACGCTTTCCACGCGGATACGGCCATGGTGCTGCTCGATGATTTGCCGGCATACGGACAGGCCCAAGCCGCTGCCGCCGTGGCCATTCTCGTCGGGCTGCTTGGTGGTGTAAAAGGCTTCGAAGATGAGCCGAAGCTGTTCGGGCGGAATGCCGACGCCGGTGTCGGCAATAGTGACCTCCGCCATACGCGTTTGCGGGTTGTCGCGCACTTCAAGGACCAACCGGCCGCCGCGCGGCATAGCCTGGCGAGCGTTGATGATAAGGTTGATGAGGATTTGTTCGATCTGGCCGCGAATTACGGGCGCCGTGGGCCGGCCGACGAAGCGTTTTTCGACGTGGACCTGGTGCTTGCTCAAGTCCTTGTCCGTAAGCACGAGGACTTCTTCGACCAGCGCGACAAGATCAATCGTTTCGCGTTGCATAGAGTTGCCGCGCGCGAATCCCAGCATGCTGTTGATGATGGTCGCGGCGCGCTGGCTGCCTTTGAGGATTTTTTCCAAGGCTTGCAGGCGGCTGGCTTCGTTGCACTCGGGCTTCAATCCCAGTTTGGCATAATTGATGATTGTGGTGAGGATGTTGTTGAATTCGTGCGCCACGCTGGAAGCGAGCGTGCCGACGCTGCTTAGTCGCTGTGCCCTGAGGAGTTGCTGTCGAAGCTGATCTGCCTCCGACGCGGTCAGCATTTCCTCGCCGATCATGGCGTCGTCTCCAAGGAGGAATTCCTTCTTGGTATCGGCAGCCCTCTCGGAATGCTCTATTGGAAGTACTTGCCTTTCAACTTCTTAAGCCGGCCGCCGCCGAAAGGACCGCCGGTTGCAAAGCCAAGGCGAAAAAACCGCGCAGCGGCGGTCTTGGAAAAAGGGGCAAGACTGCCTCATCTTTTTGCAACCTGCGGAGAATGTCTAACGCGCTACTGACGACGACGAGCACGCGGTCCTTACCGACTACGAAAAGGCGGTGGACATTGCGGGCGAGCATTTCCGCACACCTACTTACCGGCGCGGCCTATTATGGACGCCTGCAAACGCCTTTGCGGCGAACTTGAGGGGAGATCTTGCCAACGGCCAAGCGCTGTCCAGCGGCTTTGAACATAGAACTCGCTTTGAAAGCGGCCTCCCTGATGGAACGCTTCGAGACAGACCATGGAGATTCTGTGGCGTGTGACACCGTGACGGATCGTGACAAGCTGCTTTCCCAGCTTGGCAGAATAGCCAATTGATTGCAGGAGCCGCTTGGCTGCGCGTTTGTGACTTTCGCCGTTTTGCAAGGCGATATGTGGGACTTCCCATAGATTGGCCCACCGTCCGCCGTTAGGCCGTTGCACGAGCAGAATGGCGTCCTTGCGGCGCAACACCAATGCCACCTCTTGAGTATCCACGGTGCGCGGAGGCAACGAGCGTTTCGGGATCTTGTGCTCCAGGCCGCGCTGCCGCGCCACACAGCGCTCTTCGAGCGGGCAGTTGGGGCAACGCGGCTGGCTCGGCAAACAAACCAGCGCGCCCAGTTCCATAAGGGCCTGATTGAATTGGCCGGCGCGCGTGCGCGGCAACAAAATCTCGGCGGCGTCCCACAGACGCTGCCGCACCGTTGGGGCCTTCGGATTGCCGCGCAATCCAAGAAGCCGGCACAGGACGCGCTCACTGTTGGCTTCCACAATGGGGAGACGTTGATCCAGGGCCTGTGACAGAATGGCGTTCGCGGTATATCGGCCTAGTCCCGGCAAGCCCCGCAATTGTTCGGGATCGTTCGGAAGCTGGCCGCCGTGATTGCGCACCACCACCCTGGCGGCGCGAACGAGATTCTGAGCCCGGCGATAGTAGCCGAGCCCTTGCCAAAGCCGCAACACGTGCTGCTCGTCGGCTCGGGCCAGCGCTTCGATCGTGGGAAAGGCCTCGAGAAATCGTTGATAGTAGGGAATGACGGTTGCAACCTGGGTTTGTTGCAACATGACTTCGCTAACCCAGATCGCGTAGGGATCGCGTGTTGTTCGCCACGGGAGAGCCCGTGCATTGCGTGCGAACCAACAGAGCAGCCGGCGTCGCACCCAGGCGGCGGGCAAGGAATCACCGGTCGAACGAACTTCCGAAAGCGATCCCTCGCTCGCGCGTCGGGCTAGTGTCCACGAGCGGGAAACCTTTTTCGGTTTGGTCATGGCACATCAAAAAAACAAGCCCACGGGATTTGCCGTGGGCTCTTGGTCCGCAGCTCGCGATGTACTCTACCGCCTCTGACGACGCGTGTATTTTTCCAGGATTGCTTTGGCGGCAAGGTGAGCCGGATCGCCTTGTTTGGCGTCGCCCTTCTTCGCATCGGCCGACTTCTTGTCCTTGTCTTCTTTGTTTTCTTCGCCGGGCATGGGGATCATGTCCATGACCGTGCTGCCTTGCGGAATGCTGGACTCGTCGTCGCTTTGTTCGACGCCGGTTTTGCCGCCGTCCTCTTGCAGTGCGAGCAGCATGGCGGCGACCGATTCGTCGTCCGTCGTGTCGGCGGGCGGGGGCGTTGGCTTGGTGGCTTGCGGTTTTATTTCGATCGCAACTCTGAATTCGAGCGGCCCCACTTTGAGCACATCGTCATTCTTGAGCGGCGCCTCGCCTTTGATCTGAACCTCGTTGATGAACGTGCCGTTGGTGCTGTCGAAGTCGCGAAGAAACACCTTGCCTTCACGAATCAGAATCGCGCAATGGCGCTTGCTGATCATCGCGCTGGCGGGCCTTAGATTGCATTGAGGATCACGGCCAATAGTGAACTGGGAAAGTGTGATTGGAAGACGCTGTCCTTGGGCCTTGCCGGCAGTCATGACCACCAAGCTGACTTTCATAGACGACCTCGATCCTAGCGTACTGCCCCGTAACGCCTTTGGCGCGTCACATCTTTGCCGCTGCCACAAGTCTAGGCCACGGTTACTAATCCTGTTGGACCGTACTGCCTATTTCGCGTTTTCCCCACGAGACAATTTGCACGCTACACCATCCCAAAGGAGAAAGCAAACCCTTTTGGGTTAAACTGGTTGGGTTAAGTGGAGAATGCGCGTTATTCTAGGCGGGGTTAGCCGGTGCTTGCAACAGAAAATAAGTTTTTTTGATAAACTAGGGATGTTTTTCGGGTGATTCGTCCACCGGAGTCTGGGGTCAGAATCAGCAGGAGATAGCCATCGAACTTTTTCGTCAAGCGCACGAGCAGAACCTCAAAAGGGCCCAGCCGTTGGCCGCCCGAATGAGACCGCGAACGTTGGATGAGTTCGTTGGCCAAGACCATTTTCTCGGACCAGAAAAGTTGTTGCGCCGGCTGCTACATGCGGACAGATTGGGCTCGGTAATCTTTTACGGCCCTCCCGGCACCGGCAAGACCGCGCTGGCTCACGTAATTGCCCAACACACTCAGTGCGTTTTCCGCCAGCTGAACGCAGTGGCCGCCGGCATCAAAGACGTGCGCGAGATTCTTGAAGAAGCCCGGGCCGAACTAGCCGACAGCGGCCGGCGCACCATCCTGTTTGTCGACGAGTTGCACCGATTCAATCGCGCCCAGCAAGATGTGCTGTTGCCGGACGTTGAGGAAGGCCGCATCATTCTGATCGGCGCGACCACGCAGAATCCGTTCTTTGCAATTAATTCGCCGCTCTTGAGCCGCAGCCAGATTTTCACTTTTCAGCCGCTCACGCCGCTGGAGATCAAGACCATCATGCAGCGCGCGCTCGAAGACAACGAACGTGGATTGGGCGCCAAGAAGGTCCACGTTCACCCGGACGCCTTGGAGTTTCTCGCGCAGATTTGTGACGGCGACGCCCGCCGCGCCTTAAGCGCTTTAGAAATTGCCGTGCTGTCCGCCGACAGTCCTCCCCTCGCCCAGGAGGGGACAGGGGTTGGGGGTGAGGGGGCGCCGATTGAGGTTACGTTGGCAGCCGCGCAAGATTCCATTCAGCGTAAACTGATGGACTTCGATCCTACAGGCGATGCGCACTACGATTTGGCCAGTGCATTCATCAAAAGCATGCGCGGCAGCGACCCGGACGCGGCCATCTATTGGCTGGCGCGGATGCTGGAATCGGGCGAAGACCCGCGCTTTATCGCCCGCCGCATCGTCATTTGTGCTTCCGAAGACGTCGGCAACGCCGACCCGCAAGCGCTAGTGCTCGCTGCGGCCACGCTGCAAGCTGTCGAGTTCGTGGGCATGCCGGAGTGCCAGCTCAGCCTGGCGCAAGCCGTCGCCTATATTGCCACCGCGCCCAAGTCGAACGCCGCCACGCTGGCCATCGGCAAAGCGCTCGAAGACGTCCGCGCCGGCCGCACGCTGCCCGTGCCGCCGCACCTGCGCGACGCGTCGTACAAAAGCGCGAAGAAACTCGGCCACGGCGAAGGTTACAAGTACAGCCACGACTACGAAGGCGGCTTTGTGGAACAGGCTTATCTTCCCGAGGATAAGCGTTACTACGAGCCGGTCGAGCGCGGCTATGAAGCGGAAATCAAGAAGCGTATGGATAAGCTACGGGATCGAAAGGCAGACGAAGAGGAAAAAAAGAAACAATCGGACCCGTCACAATGAGAATCCCAGATTGGCAGCTCGGCATCTTTGCGAAACGCCCAGAGCCGGGCCGGGTGAAAACGCGCCTGGCCCGGCAGACATCGTTGCAATGGGCAGCGCAGTTGGCGGAAGCGATGCTGCGCGACACCCTGCAGCGAATGCGGGGTGCGGTAGTTCGCCGCCGCATCCTGGCTTTCGCCCCCGAAAATGCCTTGCCTTGGTTTCAAGATTTGGCTGAGCCAACCTATCATTTGACGCCGCAAGGAACGGGCGACCTGGGAGAGCGCGTGCGGCGATACTTCTCTCAATTCTTGACAGAATCCAACCGGCTCGTGTTGATCGGCTCGGACAGTCCCACGCTGCCTTTGGAATACGTGCAGCGTGCATTCGAATTGCTCGAAGAAGCAGATATCGTGCTGGGCCCGGCCAGCGACGGCGGCTACTACTTGATTGGGTGCAAAGCGCGCGTGCCGCCGGTTTTTGACGGCATCGTCTGGGGTAGCGCCGAAGTGTTGGAGCAAACGGTCCGACGCTTGCAGGAAGCCCGGTCGCATTACGCGCTCTTGCCAACATGGTACGACGTCGACACATTGGATGACCTGCGCAGGTTACGCGAGCATTTACAAGCCCTGCGCGCCTCCGGAGTCGATCCGCAAGCATCCTTTACGGAACAAATGCTGGCGCATTGATTTATCGTTTCGCGCTCGGGACATGCCTCGCCGCTGCGAGGGACAAAGCAAGCGCGAAACGATGAATCAATTTCGAAACGAATCAAATTCAATGCCAACCTCACACCCCCTTCACTTGCCCTTCGCGCAGCTGCGTTAGGATTATCGTGGCCAGCAAGGATGTGCCGACCGCACCCTCGCCACTCCGGAAGAGGGGACGGCGTGAGGAATCCGTTCTCTTTTCCGGCTAGGAAGGCCATGCGCACGCTCATTCTGTCCGACATTCACTTGGGCAGCAAACACTGCAATGCGGCCCTCGTCCACGAGGCGCTCGACGCCGTTTCGTTTGACCGCCTCATTCTGAACGGCGACACCCTCAACAGCGTCAACCTGCGCAAGCTCACCGGTTCGCACTGGACCCTGCTCGATCGCTTTCGCAAGCTGGGCCGATCGCGTGAGCTCGTCCTTATCCGCGGCAACCACGACCACGAAGGCGACTTCGATCCACGTTCAGGCAATGTCGTCTTCGCGAAAGCTGCTCCGGACCGCCATAACGGAATCGGCAAGGATCCCGCCGGTCCAACGGTATCCGCAAGAAGCGACGAATGCACCGCGGCGACCTGTAGCGACGAATGCCTTCGCTTCACTACGTTCAACGTGCTGCCCGCCCTGCTCGAAGTCCCCATGCATGAGGATTATCGCCTCGAAGTCGGCGGCAGAAACTTTCTCGTGATGCACGGCGACCGCTTCGACCCCACGCTGCATTATCCCATCGTCACGGATGTCGCCGGCTTTTGCTATCAACTGACGACCAGGATCAACAAGAAACTCGCGAAATGGCTCAAGAAAAAATCCAAGCGTTGGGGCGGCGTGTTGGAACTCGTTCGCAATCAATCCATTGCCCACGCCCGCAAAGAAAACGTCGAGGGCGTCATCACGGGCCACACGCACTTCGCCGAGGACGCCATCGTCGAAGACATCCATTACGTCAATACCGGCTGCTGGACCGAATACCCCTGTTCTTACGTGCTCGTCCAGAATGACGACGTCAGCTTGCACTATCCCGGCGAATAGTAGACTCCCCCTGATCATTTAATTCCGTTCTCTTGACCTCGACAGAATCTCTGCAACAATTCTATCCAACAGTTTTGTTTCCTCGGCGAGGCTCTCCGAATGGACACGGAATCGCAGCGCTGGCGGTGGTGGGCGTTGGGCCTGGCCGCCGGCTTGCTCCTCTTTTTACCGCAACTCTACGCCCAAGGTCCGGCGCAAAATCAGAAGCCTATCAAATGGGGCGGCGACACCGACGGCGGATTTCCCTACGTCTTTGCCGATCGCATTGACCCTGAAAAAGTCATCGGTTTTGAGATGGACCTCGCCCAAGCGCTCGAAAAGGAAATCGGCCGACCCATCGTCTTCGAGCAGCGCACCTACGAAAGTCTCCTCGCCGATCTGGGGCGCGGCGACATTGATGTTGCCATGAACGGGCTCGAGATCATTCCGGAACGGCTCAAGCGCGTAGCGTTCAGCCGGCCTTACTACATCTATCAATTGCAACTGGTGGTTCGCGCCGACGAATCACGATTCAAAAACCTGGAGGAGGCCAAGGCCAAAGGAATGACCATCGGCACGCTTGGGGCAACCGCGGCCGAGCGGCTGCTTCAGGATCAAGGCGTGTCGCTCAAGACTTATGACGACCAGCAGGGGCCGTACGACGACCTGCGTCAAGGGGCACTGGACGGCGTGCTCATGGATTTGCCGATCGCCATCTACTACGCTGCGCCGGACAAGAAGCTCCAATACAGTCAGCTCAAGCCGGGTCTGAAGTTCCTCGGACCGGCGTTTGCCGAAGGCTATTACGGCATCGCGGTGCGCAAGGACGACAAAGAACTGCTGGAGCAACTCAATCGCGGCATCGACAATTTGCTGAATAGCGGCAAGCTCAAGGATATTCTGCAAAAGTGGCAGCTTTGGACGCCGGATCAATACCGGCTGTATGAGCCAATCGACGTAGTCGCGGGCGGCGACGACATGCGCTTCGCCGATTATCTGCCGCTGTTGCTTTGGGGCGCCGTGGTGACGGTGCTGATCACGCTGGCGAGTTTCGCGCTCGCGGTGGCCATCGGCTTATTCATCGCGCTTTTGCGCATGTATGGACCGGCGCCTTTGCGCTGGTTCGGGGTCGGCTATGTCGAGTTCTTTCGCGGCATCCCGGTGCTCTTGCTCTTGTACTTCATCTACTACGGATTACCGGCGCTTGTGCCTGGCCTGAAGCTAAATGCATACATCGCGGCGGTGCTCGGATTCGGCCTCAACTACGCGGCCTATGAGGCGGAGATTTATCGGGCGGGCATCAGCTCGATACCGCGCGGCCAATGGGAAGCAGCCGCCTCTCTGGGCATGTCGTCGCCCATGACTTTTCGCCGGATCATTCTGCCCCAGGCCATCCGCGTCATTCTGCCGCCGATGACCAGCGACCTGGTGGCGCTGTTTAAGGACACAAGCGTGGTCAGCATCATCGCCGTGGTTGAGTTAAGCAAGCAGTACCAGATTCTGACCAAGTCCGGCGGCGGCTATTTGCAGATCGGCCTGACGACGGCGGCACTGTATCTGGTCATGTCGGTGCCGCTTGGCTATCTGTCGCGCTATTTGGAACACCGCTGGGGGGCGAAGCATTGAGTCTATCCATTCACGTATCCAATGTAACGAAACGATTCGGCCAACGATTGGTCCTGAACGAAGTAAGCGTTTCGATTCAGCCTGGACAAACGGTGGCGCTTTTGGGTCCATCCGGCGGCGGCAAGTCGACGCTGCTGCGTTGTCTCAATGGCCTCAACACCTTCGACACCGGCCAAATCCGGGTCGGCGAACATGTGCTTCGTTCGGGCCCACGGCACGGGGCGGAGATTCACGGCATCCGCCGGCTTTTCGGAATGGTCTTTCAGGACTTCCAGCTCTTTCCGCATCTGAGCGTTTTGGAAAACGTCATCGAGGCGCCATTACATGTGCAAGGCATGACTCGTTCCGACGCGGTCGAACGTGCAGAGCATCTTCTGCAGCGCGTCGGCCTGGGCAGCCACCTGCACGCCTGGCCGCAACAACTTTCCGGAGGACAAAAGCAGCGCGTGGCCATCGCACGGGCCTTGGCGATGCAGCCGCGCGGGTTGCTCTGCGACGAGATCACGAGCGCTCTCGACCCCGAGATCAAGCATGAGGTGCTGCGCGTCTTGGAAGATCTCAAGCGCGACGGCTTGACGCTCATACTGGTGACGCACGAGATGGGTTTTGCCCGCCGCGCCGCCGATCGTGTCGTGGTGCTGTGCGACGGCCGTATCTTGGAAGACGGCCCGCCCGCTCAAGTATTGGAACAACCGCGTACGGAGCGGATGCAAATGTTCCTGCAACGAGTGCTGGGGTAGCCGGAAACTGTTTACGTTTCGCGCTCACATCTACATTGGAATGACCGAATGTGAGCGCGATACGTAACCCTGAAAAAATCAGTCAGCTTGTGATGATTCCCATCCGAGCCTACAATCACGAATGCAATGACGACTGCCCAAGAGACTTCTGAACTCACTACTAGGCGCGACCGCTTACTGGAAATCCTGCGCGCGCTCCGCCGCGTTGCCGTCGCCTTCTCGGGCGGCATCGACAGCACCGTGGTGGCCAAAGCAGCGCACGCGGCGCTCGGCGAAAAGGCGGTCGCGGTGACGGCGGACAGTCCTAGCGTACCCCGCGCGGAAATTGCCGAAGCGAAAGAGCTGGCCCAGCGCATTGGCATCCGCCACGTCGTCGTAGAAACGCAAGAGTTCGCCGACCCCGATTACACGAAAAACGACGGTGCCCGCTGTTACTTCTGCAAGGATGAGCTTTACTCACAGATCGAATTGTTGTTGCCGGAGTTGGGCGCCCTTGTGATCTGCAGCGGCGCCAACCTCGACGATCTAGGCGATTATCGCCCTGGACTAAAAGCCGCCGCCGAGCACAAGGTGCGTCATCCGTTGCAAGAAGCCGGCTTCACGAAGGCGGACGTTCGTGCGCTCGCACAACACTGGGGCTTGCCAACCTGGGACAAACCCGCGTCGCCGTGTCTGTCGAGCCGGCTCGCCCCCGGCGTGCACGTGACGCCGGAACGCACGGGACGCGTGGAAGTGGCAGAGAAGCACTTGAAGAAACTCGGCTTGCGCGAATGCCGGGTGCGCTTGCACGAAGGCGAGTTGGCCCGTATCGAAGTGCCGTGTTCCGAGATCGCACGCTTGGCCGATCCGGTTATTCGCGACCAGCTGGTGCGTTCATTCCGCGAGCTGGGATTCAAGTTCATTACCTTGGACTTGGAAGGATTCCGAAGCGGCAGCTTGAACGAACTAGTGTCATTGGAAAAGAGAAGTCTATTTCCGAATCCGGCGAGACAACTATGAATCCTCTACCTGCTGACAAAGCCCTCGACGCGTTCTTCTTGGAGGCGCGCTGCAAACTGCTCGATATTGCGGCGATCCTTGATCGCATCGGCCGCGGCCGCGACGCCGCCGCGCTGGCAAAAGATCCGCGCCTCGAACGAATCCGCAAAGCTCTGGAGGTTTTGCACGACCAAAGCGGCGGCCGTGCGGAACGCATTCAACAGGTATTCTCGTTGGACTACGATGGGACTTGGGAGAAACCCAAGCCGCGTTGAAGCACGAACGCGAACAGATCGACAAGTTGCCGGCAGCGATTCCAAATCGATCGCTGGCACTATTCCCCCATCAAGAATCGCACCAGTCCCTCCTGCTGCCGGTAGTCGCCGATGACAAGGTCGGCGCCGGCGCGGACGAGGCGGTCGCGCTTCCAGGCGTGGATCCCGCGGCGGTTGACCTCGTCGCTGGCGACGGCGACGGCCACGCCGCCGGCGCGTTTCACTTCCTCGATCTCCACGAAGCCGTCGCCAAAGGCCAATAGCTCTTCGCCGGCGAGGCGGTTCTCCTTCAGGATGCGTTCGATGACCATTTTCTTCGAAAAGTTCTGGTAGTCGTCCAGGGCTCCGTAGATGTGTTCACCGAAAAAGCGAGCCACGCCGAGCAATTCGGCTTCCCGGCGCACGAACGGCAAATCCGTGCCGCTCGCCAGATAGAGAGTCAACCCGCGGCGCTGCAAGTTCTCCAAAAGCGCGTGGCTGCCGGGCACGGTCCATTCCGCGGGCGTCGCTTGGCCTTGCGCGAGCCGCTCGATGCGGCCGCGAATGCGCTGCATCAACAGACCGTGGTAGCGATGCTTGTACGCCAACGGCTCGAGCGGCTGCCCGCCGCGCTTCTTCACTTCTTCGGCCAGTTGCATCATTTGATAGATGGTCTGTCGGCCGTTTAGCCGCATCACGAATTCTTCGACAATCCGTCGCAGCGTTTCGTCGTCCTCGGCTGTCCCGGTTTGGCGCAAGACATCGACCATCATAGGAATCATCACCTGGGGCCAGCCCTCGCGGATAAGGGACAAGGTGCCGTCGAAATCAAAAAGGACGAAACGGAATTGGCCACGGGGAAAGTCCGAACGGATGAGTTCAAGATCTACCATGGCCTTATTCTACTTTGCAGCTGACAAAATCACCGTTTGATGACGGCTGGAATTGCCGGTTTTCCTCGAAAGGCATCAGGCACGACAGTTTGACTTTGGTAAACAAGCGGGTATTGATAAAATGGGAAAGAGAGTAAAGCTGCCCACTCGGGATAAGCCATGAGTGTATCCCATGTTTTGCATGAGACTTTTCGTTGCAGTGACGGGAAACTCTGCGCGAGGCGTGGGCGGACTACGACCGGCATGAGGCCATTGTCATGGATGCGCTCAATCCGTTTTTCGAAAACATCAAGAAGAATGCTCTGGCTCAGGGCAACTTGTTGGGCTTCTTGTATGTCTTGATCGGCCGACGAATCGTGAACAGTAAAGGCGAGACTGTGTCCGCCGGCATGACTTGGCGCGAATTGTCCGACTGGCTGAAGAAGGTTCGCTGGGAGCCAGAGGGGGTGCGCGACCTGGGACTGAGTCCCAACGAACTGCCGCCGCGCGATCGGCAACGCTTCTGGTATGCAGCGATCTCCCGCGCGGGCATCGATTCCCCCCAAGCCAAGGAAGCAGGCGAGAACTTTGCCGAGATTCTGCGGCGCCATGGGTATCAAGTACAGTGAAACGCGGAGCGCGAAGCGCGGAGCGTGGAGCGCGAAGCACGCTCCGCGCTCCACTCTCCGCGCTCCCCTCTCCACTCTCCGCGCTCCACGTCTTGACCGGACTGCTCCGTTGGCCTATCATCATCATGGTAAAGGTGTTATCGCCAAAACTCCCGGACGGAGCGCTTGCCGCATGAAAGCGGAACAACGCAAAGAACTGGAAACCAACGCCTTGGCCGACCGCGTCGGCCGCATGGTCACAAAGCTGAAGACCGGCCAAAGCAACAAGACGTTGGTATTGTTCGTCTTGGGCGGCATCGTGCTGGCAGTCGTGTTTTTCCTGTGGATGAAGAGCCGCAGCGTCGGCCGCACTGAAAACGCCGAGCGGTGGAGCGAACTTGAAGACGGCGCCCGTCTCTACATGGATCGTCTTCTCACCGAGCACGCCAACACCAACCAGGGCAAGGCCGCAAACTTCCAATATGCTTGGATGAACCTCTGGAACTACGGCCTTCAATTGCTGGGCCACGCGCCCGGCGAGGCGCTCAAGATGCTCGATTTGGCGGAGCGCAAGTACGACGCGTTGGCCAAGGAATGCGAGGGCGACCCGGTTTGGGAGCCGGAAGCGCTGTATGCGCTGGCCGTAATCGAGGAAACACGGACGATCCGCGATCGCAAACACCTGGCGCTTGCGCTCGACCGCTACAAGGAATTGGCGGACAAACACAAAGATAGCGCCTACGGCAAGATGGCTGCGAAGCGCGTTGAGGACTTGGAGACCCCGCAAACCCGCGACGCCATCCTGCTCTTCTATCATGGCCTTCAGCAAGACTTCGGCGTGCGCGATGAAAAACTCCTTCCCCTCAAGTGATCCTCGATTCTCGACCGGCGGTTCTTGATTGTGGCAATGGAGAGTCTTCCTCCCGTTCGAGAATTCTTCGTTTCCCATGGACCCGTCTTCCGACCAATCCCTTTCGGTCCCAGGTGTCGGTCACGCCGTCGATCTCGTAGTACAGCACAAGACGGCGGGCCAGCGCTTGGATCAATACCTGCACGGCCAATACCCCGACTTCAGCCGTTCGCTCATCCAGAAAGCAATCGAGGCCAACAGCGTTCTCGTCAATGCGGCCACAAGCAAGGCGAGTTACAAAGTCCGGGCCGGCGATGAAATTACCATCTGGTTGCCGGAACCCGCGCATGGGCCCCCCGCGCCCGAAGACATTCCCTTGGAAATCCTCTACGAAGACGACTACCTCGCCATCATCAACAAGCCGTTCGACATGGTCGTGCATCCGGCCAAGGGACATTGGTCCGGCACCCTGGTCAACGCGCTGCAGTTTCACTTTGGCCAACTGAGCAACGCCGGCGGCGATTACCGTCCCGGCATCGTCCATCGCCTCGACCGCGACACCAGCGGCGTCATCCTGGTCGCCAAGGAGGAAGCCACGCACCGCGACCTGGCGCTGCAATTCGAAATGCGCAAGGTTTTCAAGGAATATGTGGCGATCACGGCCGGGGTCCTCGATCGGGACAGCGATTACATCGAGCGGCGCATCGGCCACCATCCGCGCGACCGGATCAAAATGATGGTCACGAACGACGAGGACGAAGGCAAAGAGGCCTCGAGCTTCTATGAAGTGATCGAGCGCTTTCGCGGCTACACGTTTTGCCGGATTCAGCCGAAGACGGGACGGACGCACCAGATTCGCGTGCACCTGGCCAGCGTCGGCTGTCCCGTCTTGGCCGACAAGATCTACAGCGGCCGCGACAGTTTTCGGTTATCGGACCTCGTTCCCAAGACGCCGCCGGAACAAGACGAAGTATTAATGCCTCGGCAAGCGCTGCACGCGCACCGGCTGCGGCTGGTGCACCCACGGCAAAAGCAAGTCATCGCTGCCGAAGCCCCATTGCCGCCGGAATTCGAAAAAACGCTGGCGGCGCTCCGAAAACACCGTACCTCGTCGTAGATCGTTCCTGGGTGATTCATTCGTCGATGCTCTGGCCAAGCAGCCGGGCCACTTCGAAACAATCCTTGTCGCCGCGGCCGGAGAAGCAGATGACCACAACGTCGTCGTGGCTGCGCTGGGCGGCAATTCGCATGGCTTCCACAACGGCGTGCGCGGTTTCGAGAGCGGGGAGAATGCCTTCGAGCTTGCTGCACAGCGCGAAGCCCTCGAGTGCGTCAGCATCACTGACATGTGTGTAACGGACGCGGCCGGTGTCCTTCCAATAGCTGTGCTCGGGGCCGACGGCGGGATAATCGAGTCCCGCGGACACGGAGTGGACCGGCGCGGTTTGACCGTCCGTATCTTGAAGCACATAACTGAAAGTGCCGTGCAAGACGCCGGGCTTGCCGAAGTTGAGCGTGGCGGCATGATCGCCGGTGGCGGAACTGCGGCCGCCCGCCTCGACGCCGACCAATTCCACGCCGTGTTCGCCGATAAACGGATAGAACATGCCGGCGGCGTTGCTGCCGCCTCCCACGCAGGCGACGACCACGTCCGGGAGCCGGCCCAGTTGTTTCAGGCATTGCTCCTTGGTTTCCGTGCCGATGACCGACTGGAAATCGCGCACCATGGCCGGGAACGGGTGCGGGCCGACGACGCTGCCGATGATGTAATGTGTGTGCTCCACGCTCGCCATCCAATCGCGCATGGCTTCGTTGATGGCGTCGCGCAGCGTGCGGCTGCCGCTTGTCACCGTGACCACCTCCGCGCCCAGCGCCTTCATGCGGAAGACATTGAGTTTTTGGCGGCGCACATCCTCCTCGCCCATGTAAACCTGGCACTCGAGGCCGAATAGGGCGGCCGCGGTTGCCGTCGCCACACCGTGTTGGCCGGCCCCGGTTTCGGCAATGACGCGCGGCTTGCCCATGCGCCGCGTCAAAAGCGCCTGGCCCATGCTGTTGTTGATTTTGTGCGCCCCGGTGTGGTTCAAATCTTCGCGCTTGAGATAAATGCGCGCCCTGCCGGCTTCCTTCGTCAGCCTTTCAGCGAAAAACAAAGGCGATGGCCGGCCGACGTAGTGCCGCAGATAGTATGCAAACTGCTTCTGAAACTCCGGATCATTACGCGCGGCGTCATACTGCTCGGTGAGCTGCCGCAGCGCGTACATCAGCGTCTCGGGCACATAGCGGCCGCCGTAAGCGCCGAAGCGGCCATGGATATCGGGAACGGTGGGAATGGCGGTTGGCATAAGCTGGACCAAGTGTAAAACGAATCAACAGCGTCATTATAGACGAGGAAGAGATCTCATGCCGGAACTGCCCGAAGTGGAAACGGTGGTGCGCGACTTGCGCGGGCCGCTGGTCGGCAAGCGCATCGCGGCGCTAGAAGTAAGCCGCAAGGCCTTGCGCCGTCCGTGGCGCCGCGCCTGGAACAAGACGCTCTTGGGCCGAGTTTTTCGCTCGATCGAGCGCCGCGGCAAATGGATAGTGCTCGACGTGGAAGGTCCAGTGCTGCTCGTGCACCTGGGCATGACCGGGCAGTTCACGGTTTGCCCCGCGGAGCACCCGCGGCAAGATCATACGCATTTGGTCTTTTCTCTAAACCAGGGCGGCATGGAATTGCGCTTTCGCGACATCCGCCGTTTCGGCAGTGCCACGCTGTTTCCCGATTGGGACGCGCTGACGAAGTCGTTTGTGGACGACCGGCTTGGCCCGGAGCCTTTCGATCTCGATCCGGCTTACTGGCGGCAGGCGCTGGCCAAGACCAGCCGCAATCTGAAGGCGATTCTGCTCGACCAGCGCGTGGTCGTGGGGGTCGGCAACATCTACGCCGACGAATCGCTCTTCGAAGCACGCTTGCACCCGACGCGGCTCGGCGAGAATCTTAAGCCAAGAGAAATTGACCGGCTCCGCGAAGCCATTATTGCCGTGCTTGGCCGTGCCATTGAGCGGCGCGGCTCCAGCATCCGCGACTACGTGGGCGGCTCCGGCTTGCAGGGTCAGTATCAGCACGAATTTCGCGTCTACGGGCGAACTGGCGAACCATGTCCGGCATGCGGAACGGCAATCAGTCAAATCCGGTTAGCTGGCCGCTCGACACATTTCTGTCCGCGCTGTCAGAAAAATCATAGCGCGGCGCGCAAGAAATCGTAGGCTACGCGTTTTTGACACCAGCGCCAAGGACACATTCGTTCCAATTCGTTCCAATTCGTTCCATTCGTTCCAATTCGTTCCAATTCGTTCCAGGGAGGTGGGTGTGTGTGTGACCGTGAAACGAATCCTGTAAGTTCTCTGTTTACCGTGCCTTACAGACACGGATTCGTTCCAGAGCAGGATGACTCAGATGGAACGAAGCCGTTGAGTTGGCGTTCCCGAACTGTCAACCGACTAGACTGTGCCGTGAGAAAGAGCCGCGATCCGACGTCAGTTGGCGCCTTTCTTGAGTTGTTTGTCCGCGAACTTGATGTACTGCTCCCAATCATAGCGCGTCACGTCGTGCTTGCCGGAGCGATTGTGGTAGCCGATGGTGCCCAAGACCGGCGCGTTCAGCTTCGGCATTTCCTTCGCCGGCAGGCCGTCCGTGCCCAGGAGCTTGTAGACCGGGTCGGCGTGCAAGCAGGCGAGGAACTCGCCGCGCGGGTCGGCCCACTGGTCTTCCTCGGCGCTGGCGACGTAAACCGGCCTGGGCGCGACCAGCGCGATGAGCATGTGCGCGTCCACGGGCAGGTCGTCCTCCTTGTCGTTGTACTTGCGGAAGTTATTGCAGAACCAATGCGGAAACGACGTGTTGATGCGCCAGATGGTTTCGCCGAAGCGCCGCCGCGTGATGGCCGCGCCGCCTTCGCCGGAGTTGTTGCTGATGACGATGGCGAAGCGTTGATCCTGCGCCCCGGCCCAAAGCGCGGTCTTGCCCAGGCGCGAATGCCCCATCACGATCACCTTCGTCGCATCGACGTCCGCGTCGGTTTCCAGATAATCCAAGGCCCGGCTGCAGCCCCAGGCCCAGGCGCCGATCGCACCCCATTCGTTGGCCGCCGGCCGCTTTTGCCCGGCCTTGTAAAAGAGCGGCTGGACGCCGTTCTGAAAACCGTCGTCGAAGTCCGGGTCGAGGTCGCCGTAGTAAAACGTCGCCAGTCCGTAGCCCGCGGCCAGGATGTCGTCGAGGGAGAACCGGCTCGCCTCGCTGCCGCGCGTTTTTTCCGTCGCCTTGTTGTCCACGACGCCGTCCTTGGCGTCGGGGCGCATCCACTCTTTCGACAGCGTGATGGCCGGGTCGGCATGGACAGCGTGGTTGCCGTTGAAGTTCGGGACGAGGAAAACCGGAACTGCTTTCGTGGCATCGGCAGGTAGATAGATCAGCAGGTCCATCTTCGGCCCGTCCTTCTTGCCTATGAAGTAGATGGAAACTTCTTTGCGAATCGCCTTTCCGCCGAGCGCTTTCTTGTCGATGCACTTAACTTCGAAGGTCATCTCTTTCGGCCGGCCCATGGGCGTCTTGCCATACATTTCCGTTTCGAAAAGGCGCAGAATCTCGCCGCGCCGCCGCTGTGTCCAATCTGCGGGCGTTTTGACTTTGTCGCCGACGGCAAAGAGCAAGGGATCGGGCAAATTGTAATCGGGGACCTTGCTTTCGTCGTAATTGGGTTTGAATTGCTGGGCGCTCGTGGCGCTTAGGAGCAGGGCGAAGGCCGCCGCCGCAAGAGTCACGCGAAAGAATAGTGTTTCCATGGAAGTGCACCTTTGTTTTGTTCTTTGCGCCTTTGCGCCTTTGCGCGAGACTCTTTCAAAACCTCACGCAAAGGCGCAAAGAAGATGTTCACGCCAGCAGCCCGTCAATCTTTTGTCCGATAATCAGCGGGTGCGGCCGGTTGGTCTGGTCATAGACCATGGTTTCGGGCGGGACGCCTAAGAGGTGATAGACCGTCGCCGCCAGATCGCGCGGGTCGTGCGGATGGTCGGTGGGATAGGCCGCGATGCCGTCCGAGGCGCCGTAGACCGTGCC
>JAKEHV010000410.1 GCA_022614915.1 Gemmataceae bacterium
AAATCGCGCAGCACCTTTGCTCCGACGAAAGCCGGCTTGGGCAGAACCGCTGTCGTCCAGTCGATGCTGAAGCGCCGCGCTTTGGCTTCGGCGTAGGGCACGAGCTTGCGCTCCTTGCGTTTGCGGAAGCTCTCGCGGTCGCGTTCCTGGGCGGCGCGGTTTTCTTTGTCCAGCTCCGGCTTTTGCTCGGGCCGGCGCAAGCGATCGACGACGCCGACACAGCGCGAGGCATCTTTGACGTGGATGACCGTCTCGTGATAACATGGCGCAATCTTCACCGCGGTGTGCTTGGCGCTCGTGGTTGCGCCGCCGATGAGGAGCGGCAACTGGAAGCCTTCGCGCTCCATTTCCTTGGCGACGTGCACCATCTCGTCCAGACTCGGTGTGATGAGCCCGCTCAGTCCGATCATGTCCGCCTTTTCGGCGCGCGCGGTTTCCAAGATCTTTTCGCAAGGGACCATGACGCCCAGGTCAACGACTTCGTAGTCGTTGCAGCCGAGGACCACGCCGACGATGTTTTTGCCGATGTCGTGCACGTCGCCGCGGACAGTGGCCATGACGATCTTGCCGCGCGACTTGTGCATGCCGCCGGCCTTTTGCTTTTCCGCTTCCATGAAAGGCAACAGATAGGCGACGGCTTTCTTCATGACGCGGGCGCTCTTGACGACTTGCGGCAGAAACATCTTGCCCGCGCCGAATAGATCGCCGACCACGTTCATGCCGTCCATGAGCGGGCCTTCGATGATCTGTAGCGGCCGCTCAAACTTTTGCCGGCATTCCTCCACGTCCTGGTCGATGTGATCGACGATGCCATTGACGAGCGCGTGCTTGAGCCGTTCCTCGACCGATTGCTCGCGCCAGGCGTGGCTTTTCGCTTCGGTCTTGTCCTTCTTCTTGACGGTCTCGGCGTAAGCGATGAGCCGTTCCGTGGCGTCGGGCCGGCGATTGAGCACGACGTCTTCGATATAGTCGCGCAGCACCGGATCGATCTCTTCGTAAACCTGAAGCTGGTTGGGGTTGACGATGCCCATGTCCAGGCCGGCGCGGATCGCGTGATACAGGAAGACCGCGTTCATGGCCTCGCGGACGACGTCGTTGCCGCGAAAGCTGAAGGACACGTTGCTGACGCCGCCCGAGGTCTTCGCCAGCGGAAACTTCTTCTTCAGCTCGCGCACGGCATCGAAGAACTCGACGGCATAGTTGTTGTGCTCCTCCATGCCGGTGCCGACGATCAGGATGTTGCCGTCGAAGATGATATCGCTTGGGTCGAAACCGACTTCCTCCGTGAGCAGCTTGGATGCGAACTCGCAGATCTTGACCTTGTTCTCGCACGTATCGGCCTGACCCTCGGGAACGCCGGGGATCAGGTCCTTGGCGGTGAAGGCCATGACGACGACGGCGGCCCCATAACGCTTGATCAGCCGGGCCTGCTCGAGAAATTTGTCCACGCCTTCCTTGAGGCTGATGGAATTGACGATGCCCTTTCCTTGCAAGCATTTGAGGCCCGCCTCGATGATCTCCCACTTGGAGCTGTCGATCATGATCGGCACTTTGGCAAGCACGGGCTCATTGGCTAGCAGATACAGGAAGCGCGTCATCGCCTCTTTGCCGTCAATGAGCTCGGCGTCCATGTTGACGTCGAGCAAGTTGGCGCCGCCTTCGACCTGTTCGCGGGCGACGGCGATTGCGGCGTCGAAGTTGCCTTCCTTGATGAGGCGTTTGAATTTGAGCGAGCCGGTGATGTTGCAGCGCTCGCCGATCATGACGAAGTTTGTTTCGGGGCGAACGACCAGCACTTCGTCGCCGCTGAAATAGGACCAGCCGGGGAGGTCAGGCGCCCGCCGTGGCCGCACGCCCTCGATCTCGTGAGCGATGGCGGCAGTCCATTCCGGTGTGGTGCCGCAGCAACCGCCGACGAAGTTGACCCAGCCTTGGCGCGCGAATTCGCCGAGGATTTTGGCGGTTTGGTCGCGGCCGACGCCTGTGAAGCCGCCCATGCCGTCCGGCAGGCCGGCATTGGGGTAACAGGCAATCGGCTTGCGCGAAATCTGCGCCAGGCTTTCGACGGCAGGACGCAAAAGATCGACGCCGACGCCGCAATTGAAGCCGACGGCGAGAGCGTCGAAGTGCGACACCGAGACATAGAAAGCTTCAGGCGTTTGCGAAAAGAGCGTGCGGCCGCTGGGGTGGTAGATGGTGCCGGAGACGATGGCGGGCACGCGTACTTTGCGCTCAGCGCAAAACTTACTGAGCGCAAACAGGGCGGCCTTCAGCACGAGGGTGTCGTTGCCGGTTTCGACAGCGACCAGGTCCACACCGCCGGCCACGAGCGCTTCGATCTGGCCGTAGTAACTGTCCACGAAATCGTCGAAGGACAGCGTGCGCGTGCCCTGATCGGGGCGGCTCGGTTCAATGTAAAGCGTCTTGGTGGTAGGGCCGATGCTGCCGACGACGAAGCGCGGCCTGCCGGGATTGCGGCGCGTGAAGTCGTCGGCGGCATGGCGAGCTAATTCCGCGGCCCTCTTGTTGATCTCGAAAACGTGAGGCCGCAGCGCGAATTCTTCGAGGGACAGGGCATTGCCGTTGAAGGTGCAGGTTTCGATGAGGTCGGCGCCCGCTTCGAGATAGGCGCGGTGGATGCCCTCGATCATCTTCGGTTGGCTCAGGACCAGCGCCTCGGTGCAATTCTTGAGGGAAACGGGGTGGGTGCGAAAGCGTTCGCCGCGATAGTCCGCCTCTTCCGGCTGGCGGGAGTAGATGAGGGCGCCCATGGAGCCGTCCATCAGCAATATGCGTTGAGAGACGAGCTCGTCGAGGGCGTTGCGCGGGTTGGCTTGCGTCAAGATGGACATCTGGTCTTCCTGGACACATCTCCTTGGTATGTATTTAGGATAGGGTAATCGAAAAAGGGATTCCAGGCGGCTTCGGAAGCTGTACGCAGCATTCTTAACCACGGATTGCACGGATGAACACGGATAAAATGTGGAGTGAGCCACTCACTGGTCCAACCATCCGTGTTAATCCGTGAAATCCGTGGTTGGACCCAACAAAAAAAGGGCCGGCGTTCGCAATCCTTGCGAGCTCCGGCCCGAGCTTGGTCGTTGCATCCTTGCCGATGACCAACCCTGCCAGGCCTAAGGCCGGGATCAGGGATTCATCCGCCCAAAGGCGGCGGCGAGTTCTCCCTTCCCTTGGAGTCTCACCTCTATGCCAGGACCCCAACTCTGAAGAGTGCCCGTGCCCGCGCATCCGTGACGCTTGTTGGAGCTTCCTTGCCCCTTGGCGGTACACCCTTCAGAACTGAGGTCTTGGTCGAAGGCGAAGCAGCCTTGCTTCGCAATGCTCTTGGCAACGTTGACTCCGCTCGCTAGCGCGTCCGGCTAGTGTTGACACGTCGGCGCGGACGGCGGACGCGACAGTTGCGAGAGCATTTCTTGTTTTCGGAAGGAAAAAAGGGTTTACGTTTCGTCAACCGATCGCCGGTATGCAGCAGCTGGTAGAAAGAGAATCAAATCCTATTAGCGCGAATCCATGGCTGGCGGCTGCATCGCCTCGATCATCCATAAGCGGTTAATCGGCGGGACCCAGGCATGACCTGGTCCCAAGTGTCAAGACAAGGGCCAAGCATAATGTTTTCAGCTGGAATGTCAATCTAAAATCCGACTTTCCAGCTGCAAAAAAATGCGCGCGCGCAACGTCTTGACCTGTAACCACAAAGGCCGACACCGCGCGCCACAAATCGGTTCGATGATTGATGGCACCCGAGGACTACGAAAGGACCTCAAAAAGGATGAACTACTAAGTCATTACATTGCCGACAGTTGCAGCAATCAGCAGTCTTGCTCTCCGCCAAGTGTCATTGCAAAGAAAAAGGCTTCCTCCGATTTTTTGTTTTTTTTAGGTTGCACGAGCGACGCTGCGTCCTGGAGTCGGCCGCGCGTTTGCAGCTGCACATTGCACATCTACAGCTGACCACCGCTTCTTTCGTGCGCGGCTCTGTAGTGTGAGCAATCTCCGTCTGGAAACGCACAGTCAACTCTCATAGGACGTTGGCAGGTTCTTTCTGGAGCTTCGATGTCGCTTCCTATCCGAATGATAGTTCCGGACGCCAAATAACAGCCATCCCGTTTACGTTTCGCGCTCGAGATTTCCTTTTGCAGACAAATACAATGCGCCGATTCCTTCTCCTTTTCTTGCTCCTACTCCCTGTACCACAATCCGCTCGCGCTCACGGCAAAACGGAAAACGTCATCGTGGTCACGCTCGACGGCTTCCGCTGGCAGGAGCTGTTCACCGGCGCCGACGAGACCTTGCTCGACAAAAAATCCGGCGGCGTCCGCGATCTCGAAGGGCTCAAGGAGCGCTTCTGGCGCAAATCCGCCGACGAGCGCCGCCAAGCGCTCCTGCCGTTCTTTTGGGACACGATCGCGGTCAAAGGACAGATCTTCGGCGACCCGTCGCGCAAGGCAGTGTCGAAGCTCAACAACGGCCTCAAATTCTCCTATCCCGGTTACAACGAAATGTTTTGCGGCTTCGCCGACCCCAAGATCGACTCGAACGACAAGAAGCCCAATCCGAATTTGTCGGTGCTCGAATTCCTTAACGACAAGCCGGCGTACAAAAATCGCGTGGCGGCCTTTTGCACCTGGGACGTTTTCCCTTCGATCTTTCGCTCCAAGCAGAATGGCCTCTTGGTGCACGCCGGCTGGACAATGATAAAGGACAAGCCGCTGGGGCCGCGCCAACAGTTTTTGAATGAGATGATGGACCAGTTGCCGCGTTACTGGCCGGGCAACGTCTTTGACACGATCACGCAGGAAGCGGCCCGCGAGCATATTTTGCGGCACAAGCCGCGCGTGCTCTACCTCGGCCTGGGCGAAACCGACGAGTGGGGCCATGGCCGCCGCTACGATCTCTACCTCGACGCTGCCAACAAGAACGACCGCTACCTCAAGGATTTGTGGGAAACGCTGCAAAAGACGCCGGAGTACGCCGGCAAGACTTCACTCCTTATTACCACCGACCATGGCCGCGGCAGCACGCGCGTCAACTGGACCGATCACGGCAAAGACGTGCCCGGCGCGGAGTACATTTGGATCGCCGTCTTGGGCCCGGACACGCCGGGGTTGGGCGTGCGCGCGGACGTAGAAACGACGCAAGCGCAAGTCGCCGCCACGATCGCGCAACTATTGGGCGAAGATTTTCGCGCGGCAAGTCCCAAGGCAGCGGCGCCGTTGCCAATGGTGAAGTGAAAAGCGAGAATCGCTTCGACGCTGCTGGTGGTGTTTCCTTGGGTGAGGCCCTTCGAGTGAGAGAACATACGCGACGCCGTGTCGACACGTTACAATGAGCACAAGGAGAAACTCAGTCTGACTTTGTGCTTGGAGGAATCATGAAACTGTCGGAAACTGCTCAAAAAGTGATCGCTCTGGCTGAAGCAATCCGCAAATACTGGGAAACCGAACTTCCCAAACGGCATCGCGACTATCCACTGATTCGTGCCGGGGAGGACTCCGGGCCGCCACCCCCGGAGGAAAAAAAACTGAAGAATCTGCTCGAGAAGTTGCCGAACAACGACATCTATAAACTCGCCCTCATAATGTTTCTAGGCAGAGGCGACTTCGGAACGGACGAATTGCCTGCCAAGTACAAGGCGTTGACAGAGACATTCGGCAAGCCGGAGCAGGCAGCCTCAAGACTGATTGCGAAAGGCGCACTGGCAGATTACCTGAATGATGGACTGGTCCAATTGAAAAAGAACGCAATCGACATTGATGATTTGGCGCATACTTTAGTCAATTCAACTAGGTAGGTATCTGGCGAAGGAGCATTGCAGTGCCCTCCACCGCACTTACCGTTCATTTCAGACAACTCTTGCTCGATGCGGAAGAACTGGACGACGCACATGCCCAACTGCGATCCGGCACACCTGGCCGGCAATACGGACTTGCATCATTGAATCGCGCAATTGTTATAATGAGCGTTTCTGCATGGGAGTCGTACGTTGAGCAATTGATGCGAGAGTCCGTTCAAGCGCTTCGCCCTGCTGCGGCTGCCCTCGGTGCGTGGCCGGCACTAAACGCCTACGTGATGGGCTTGCTTGGAAACTTCAATACACCGAATCCATCCAACGTAGAACGACTGATCCGAAATTGTCTCGGACTTGCGGATATTCATCTTTCATGGACGTGGCAGAACTGCACCTCGGCACAAGCTATACAGCGGCTAACTGACGCGCTGACTTACCGGCACGAGATAGCCCACGGCGTCAACCCTCGACCCATTATCCACAATCTTTATTCGAGCCAATTGCCAGAGTTTTTTCGCCGTTTGGCGCGTTGCACTGACACCGCTGTACGAAATCACTTAGTCAACATCCACGGAGTTGCAGTGCCTTGGCCGCTCTAGCCTGAATGGCCAACGTCACAGGAGGGACTGATGCCTCGCAATACCGATGATGACTTGGATCTGGATGCACACGAACGCAAGGCCTTGGGCGTGTTCGAATCGGTTCACGCCGCCGCCGCGTCGCGCATGCACAAATGGAACATCGCCATCGCGTCGATTTTCAGCGTGCTGCTGCTCGTGCCAGGCTTGTGGTTACTCGTGTGGGGACTGTTTGTCAAGCGCGGCGCTGGCATCGAATATGCCGGTCTGGCTTTCGGAGGATTAGGCATTCCCTGTGTCATTGGCGTCCTCTTTCTAGTCCGCCGGCTCAAATGGAAACTCTATTTGTTCGACAACGGCTTCGTCTGGGATCGAGGCAAACTGCGACTGATCCTGTGGAAGGACGTGAAGTATCTGTCGGAATCGAAGCATCTCTTGGGCGGCAGAGCAGCCGACTATCAACTGCGGTTCGTCACCAACGACGAGGCCCGTTTCACCATTGACTCGTCTTACCGCGACTTTGAGCAATTCGCCGACGCGGTGCGCGTGGGCGTGACCTTGACTGTATTTGAGCGCGCCAAAAAGGCATTCGCGAGCGGCGAGTCCATTCCGTTCGGCAAGCTGCACATGTCGAAAGAAGGTTTCGAAAAAGACGGCGAAACGCTCGCTTGGAAAGACATCGCCCGGATGGGCGTCGAAGGGACTGAGCTCTTCGCCGTTTCCATCTACCGCCGCGAAAAAGGCAAGACGGAGCCCACGCGCTGGTACTTCAAGGACGTGCCTGACTTCGCAAACTTCGACGCCTTCTTGAAACTAGCCGCCAAGTTCACCAAGGTCACGATGCCCGGAGCGGATTGAGTGATGCCAAATTATTGGCCTCTCCTCTTGACAAGAAATCCAAGACAGGTTAAAAATTTGGCATATGGACCGATTTCGGTCTAGTTCGGAGAGAGATCTTAAGCGGAGGCGCAGAGGAACGCAGAGTCAAAAAAGATAGAGAAGACAGAGAGTTTCTTCAGAGCTTTGTTCCGACTTTTTTCTCTGCGTTCCTCTGCGCCTCCGCGGTTATCTGAATTCGAATCAGCGAGTTCCCATGTCTGACCCGTTGAGCCGCCGCGAGCGGCAAATCATGGAGATTATTTATCGCAAGGGCCAGGCGAGCGCCGTCGAGGTGTTAGCCGACATGCCTGATGCGCCGACCAAGACTGCCGTGCGCACGTTGTTGCGCATCTTGGAGGAGAAGGGCCACCTGCGGCACAAGCAAGACGGACTGGCCTACGTGTACTATCCGAGCAAGCCGCGCGCGCTGGCGGCGCGCTCGGCGTTTCGCGGAGTGTTGCAGACGTTTTTCGAAGGCTCTTTGGAAAAAGCCGTCGCCGCGCATTTGGTGGACGGCGGCGTGGAACTGACCGACGACGAACTCGAGCGACTGGCTGACCTCATTCGCCAGGCTCGGCAGAAAGGAAAAGAGCAATGATATCTTCCTCCTTCGCGTGGGATTTCTTCGCCCAGCCTTTGTTGCGGGCAACAGGATTGCTGCTCGCCGCCTTTGCCCTGGCTTGGCTCCTGCGCCGTGCGTCGGCCGCCTCGCGCCACCTACTGTGGGCTTGCGCCTTGGGTGGCCTGCTCGCGCTGCCGGTCCTATCGTGGCTGTCGCCCTGGAACGTCAGTGTCCACGTTCCATGGACGGCATACTCTGCGGTCGACACGCTCGTCCTTCCGGGTCAGCCGGTCGCTGAAAGCGGAACAGATTTCCCAACCGCCCCCCAACAAGCTGGAAATGCCACCGGCAACAGCAAAACGGCATTTCAAACGGCGCTGATTGCCAGCAGCGCGCAGTCTTCTCATGCTCAGCTCCCCAATCCCGCCGCAAAAACCGAAAACAATCCGCCCGCTGCAACCACGCCGGCCAGTGCAGCGACGGTTGCCCGTGTCGAAGTGAGCAATTCATTCGAAGCCTTGCTCTTACCGCTATGGCTGGCAGGAGTCTTTTTGTCTCTCGGCTGGCTGCTCTTAGGCACGCTGCACTTGCGCCGCCTGAGCCGGCGCAGCCGTGTTGTCGATTCCGGTGTCGCTTTCGAATGGATGCACAAGCTCGCAAGCGAATTGGGGATAAGCCGCCCCGTGCGTCTGCTGATGAACGGCGACCGCAAAGTGCCGATGACTTGGGGTTGGCGTCGCCCGGTTATCCTGTTGCCGGAGGAAGCGAACTCCTGGTCGGCCGAGCGGCTGCGAATGGTGTTGTTGCACGAATTGGGGCACGTGAGCCGCGGCGATTGGCTGACGCAGATTGTCGGTTTCCTCGCGCGTGGGTTGTACTGGTTCCATCCGTTGGCATGGCTGGCGTTGGCGCGGCTTCGCGCCGAGCAGGAGAACGCCTGCGACGACCTGGTGGTGAACGCAGGCGCCCAGCCGCAGGATTATGCGGGACATCTCTTGGCGATCACAGCCCGGCTGCCCGGGTCGCTCGTGTCCGCCCCGGTGGCGCTCGGCATGGCGCGCTCGGCCAATCTGCGCCGCCGAATCGTCGCGTTGCTCGACGAAAAACGCAGCCGGCGCGGCATTCCGCGCCGCGGTCTGCTTTTCGCCTCGACCACTGCCTTGGCTGTTCTTGCCGTCCTGGCCTGTTTGGTGTTCGCGCCTGCTCGCGCCCAAATGCCGCCGGCAACCACGACGCCTGCAAGTCCGCAAGCCGGCGCATTACAACAAGGCGAAAAAAGCGGCGACACGCTCAAGTCGCTGCAAGAAGTGCAGCAAAAACTGCGCGAGATTTTCGTCGGCCCGGTTGACGACAAGAAATTGGCCGAAGCGGCCCTGCGCGGTTTGCTTAAAGCCCTCGACGATCCGTACACGGACTATGTGCCCGGCGACGAATTCACGCAGTTGCAAACGCAGTTGCAGGGCAACTTCGCGGGAATCGGCGCCCAGCTTGCTATCGTGAACAAGCGCCTCTCGGTCGTCACGCCGCTCGAAAACTCGCCCGCGCTCAAGGCCGGACTCAGGCCCGGCGACGCCATCGACGAAATCAACGGCGCATCGACTCACGACATGCCGCTCCAGAAAGCCGTGCAAACGATTCTCGGCGAGCCTGGAACGAGCGTAAAACTCAAAGTGACGCACGTCGACGGCAAGGTCGAAGAATTGAACATCACGCGCGCCCGCGTGAATCTGCGCACGGTGCACGGCTTCCGGCGCGGCGACGACGGCAAGTGGGTGTTCATAGTCGATCCCGAAAACAAGATCGGCTACGTTCAAGTGTTGCAATTCAACAAAACCACGGCCAAGGACCTGCGCGACAGCATTTCGGCCCAGCAAAAGGACGGCCTGAAGGGTTTGATCGTCGATCTGCGCTTTTGCCCCGGCGGACTTTTGGACGCGGCCCTGGACACGTGCAAACTGTTTCTCGCTAAGGGCACCATTCTCAAGACGCGCGGGCCCGGCACGCAGGAGCGGTCCTGGGAGGCCGACGGCAAGGACACGCTCGGCGACTTTCCGGTTGTCGTGCTGGTCAATGAGCATACGGCGTCCGCGGCGGAGATTGTCGCAGGCTCGTTGGCCGACCACCAGCGAGCCGTGGTTGTCGGCAGCCGCACTTTCGGCAAAGGCTCGGTGCAAATGATTGTGAAACTTGAAGAAGGCGGCGCGCTCAAAGTGACCACGGCGTATCACTATCTGCCGGGTGGCCGCAACATTCAGAAACGGCCCGGCGAAGCCGCTTGGGGCGTCGATCCAAACGACGGTTATTATGTTCCCCTGTCCAAAGCGCAAATCGAAGCGCTGGACAAGAAGACGAAAGAACGGACGTACCTCGGCTGGAAAAAGGAAGACCAGCCCAAGCATCCGGCGCGGCTGACTGCGAAGGCGGCTGAGGAAACCTACGGCGATCCGCAGCTTGCCGCAGCCTTGCGCACTCTCTCTGCAAAGCTCAGCGACGGCGCCTTCGTGAAAGTGGGTCAGTCCGACGCGTTATTGAAAGAGCAAATGAAGAAGCTGGAAGAGATGTGGGCACGTCGCGAGGCCATAGTGGAAAGCTTGAATCGCCTGGACCGCGACATCGCCGATTTGCAGCAGTCCGTGCCCAAAGAGAAGAAGGATTGATTCACAGCAAAGAGCTGTCCTGAAGTGGGGCATATGGTGGGTGGCATGCCTTGTCGGCTCCTGTGCAAGGACATCGACACGGGACCAGCACCGCCAAGGCATGCGGAAGCGCCACGGAACTTCGTCTCATTCAAGAGTCCAAACTCGGCAAGGGGTCCATTTCGATCGGTACGGGCCGGATTCCTGCATAGAATCGTGCGCTTGACCAGACCCAATCCGTCGCCTTCTCCACGAGGCCGCGTCGGACTGGATTGTTGTGAATGTACTCGATCATCTGCAAGAGTGTGTACGGCTCAATCACATTTCGATCATAGCCGCCGCCGCGCTGCCAGAAACGATGATGCACTTTGCCGCTTGGCTGGACATCTTTCATTTGAGAAAGAAATCGTGGCGCCTTGCTGCGAAGAAACCGTAAGGCCTTGCGCTGCACTGGAACTTTGAGGGCCGTACGGATGTCTGCAATGTTGTAGTCCGGTTCCTGCGGCCAGACGATGATGTGCACGTGCTCCGGCATGATGACGTAAGACAAAATGGACAACTTCAAATCACGACGCGCTCTGCGCATGGCGCCAATGAACCATTGCCGGGTACGATCCTTGGACAGGAGCTGGAGCCCGTGAAAACAGGAAAACGTCAGTTCATGGGCTTCACCCGGATTGTTGAAGCTGCGGACGCGTTTGTGCTTGGATCGTTGCATAATCATCCTGTTCTCGGGCGCTTCGGCATGCTTTCGCCGTGCTTGTCCGGGGTTCGCTTGTCTCGCAAGGGATCGGCGAAAGCATGCCACCCGGCGCTTTAGAGAGAGGCAACTGGTGGGTGGCATGCCTTGGCGGCTCCTGTGCAGCAACTGCGACCCGGAATCAGCACCGCCAAGGCATGCGTAGCGCCACGCACTTCTTAGCGACGGAGAATGCTCCGCAGGCGGTCGCGCAAGCCGCCAGCGAAAACGCGCCGCGGTTGCGTGTCCACGACCTGTTCTGAGGTTGTGGTGGTCGTCGTGGTGGTTTGGCCTGTCTTAGTCGTAGCCGGCGTCTTGGTCGTCTCGGTCTTCACCACCGTCTTATTCCCTCCCTGAGCAGCGGCGCCTTTGGCTTGAATCTTCTTCGGTTGCGTCAATTCCTCGCCTGAAATCTTCCCAGGCTGGGCCTGCGCCGATTTTGCTGCCGGCATTTGCTTGATCTCGATCTTCTTGAAGTGAATCCGCGCGCCCTCCGACTGGAATCCGATCGGTCCTTCGGTTAGGGCGCTCTTGCCGGTGGTGACCAATTGCCCGTTGATGCGGACTTCGATGCCGCCGTCGCTCTTCGCGGTCACCTCGGTCGTGTTCCATTCATAGCTCTCTTTGAGGGCTTTCTTCTGCGCCTGTTCGTTGAAGTTCTGCTCGGTCTTGTCCTTGACTTTGTCCAGGCCGATGAAGAACAGCATGCCGTGGTCTTTGTAGCGGCATTGCGGCTCGACCGACCTGGGCCAGATCTTGTGCGGTTCTTGTATGTGAATGAGGCAGCCGCTGTTCATCGAGCTTTTCTCGGGCTGGTCCTTGGGATAGGTCCAGGAATAGCGCAGCACGTAACTCGTGTACGACTTGTCGGTGTAGAAATAGCCGTTGGGGAAGCCGGTCACTTGAATCTCGCCGTCCTTGACGATGAAGGTCTTGGCCGGATCGGCGTCCTTCGCTTTGGGGTCCAGAAAGAATTTCCAGCCGGCCAGGTCGTTGCCGTTAAACAGCGGCACAAATTCCTGGGCCGCGGCCGGTCCCGCCAGCGCCGCCATAACGATCGCGGGCACAAACCGTTTCCACGTTGCAAATCGCATGTGTCAACTCCTTGCTAATAAGGGCGATCGAGGAATAGGACGGCTCGTCAGATCCGTCCGCCAAAACTAATCCAACACTTTGACCTTGATGTTCTTGAAATGCAGCTCCGTGCCTTCCGATTGGAAAGCGAACGGCCCTTCCTTGACGTCCGCGCTAAGTATTTTGCCGGTGGTTATCAATTGGCCGTTGATCTTGGCAGTAAACTCGCCGTTCTTGATCTCGACCTCGGTGGTGTTCCACTCGCCCATCTTGATCGCTTTTTTTTGCGCGTCCTTGTCCGTCTTGCCGCTCGCCTTGATGTTGATGGGGATGATGCTGGCGTGCGTTTTCTGATGGCCCTGGATTTCGAGGCTCTTGGGCCAGCCTTTGCCGTGTCCTTGAATATGCATCAAGAGGCCGCTGTTGCCGTCCTTGATGAACTTCCAATCGAAGCGGAGCACGTAGTTCTTGTAGCTTTTGTCGGTGTAGAAATAGCCGTTGGGATTGCCGCGCACGACGATGACGCCTTCTTGAACCGTGAAGACTTTGCCGTCGTCCTTGCCGAAGACGTTGGTTTTCCAGCCGTCGAGGTTTTTGCCATTGAAGAGGTCTTTGAACCCTTCGTCGCCGGCATGCGCCGACACCGCCAAGACGGCGGCCAAACAAGCGAAGACGAAAGCGCGGATGCGAAACATGAGGAGTGCTCCTTGAGTTAGGTGGGTCGTAGCACAAGCGTCCCCGTTTGTCGAGCAAGCGAGCGAGACGCTTGCGCTACGGTGAACGCCCGCGGAAAGGATTCTATGCCATGGCGCGCCTAAGATCAATCTGCTGCCCGGGAAAACAGTGCGTTGGCGAACCTGGGATCGCTGTTTATAATCCCTGTGTTAGGACTAACCCGACGCGCGAGCGAGGGTCTGTAACACCAGCCCGACGCGCGAGCGACACTGTAACACTAGCCCGACGCGCGAGCGAGGGTCTGTTAACAGAGCCGCGCACGATAGTAAGAGGCTGTCGCGCACCGCTTACTGACGTGCGGCTCAATCGGCCGGAGAGGTGACCGAGCGGCCGAAGGTGCGGCACTGGAAATGCCGTGTGGGGGTCAAACCTCACCGCGGGTTCGAATCCCGCCCTCTCCGCTTGCACTCCGATCTCCTTTTTCAGGCACTTTTGTGGAACACTCATTGTAGCTGGTGGCTCGCTTGCGGGCAGTTGAGGGCAATTAGACGGCTCGCGACCACAGATGATCATGGAGGGCTCGCCGACCATTTCGACCCGGGCCTGTTGAGCGCGTTCGGCCCAGGGTGTACGTGACATTCATTAACCATTTCGCTCGGTACGTCTTAACCACGATTGCCCCTGACTGCAGAATTGCCATCGCCTCGGTTTTGGCGGACACCGAGAGGGAAGCGCGGGCCACGGCCAAGCACACGGCAAGGCACAATCCAGTACACTATGGAGCTGGAGTGGTATGCGCAGTTCATGGCTGGGCCCCTACAAAGATCAGTCCGAGTCTTCACGTTCGGGCGAGCTTACACGATTGTCCAATTTGAGAGCTTGATGAAGCCGAAACTCCTGCCGCACCTGGAAGCCTTCGCCGCGGCTGCTGAACTCGGGAGTTTTACGGCCGCCGCTCGTTCGATGGGTCTCACGCAAGCGGCCGTTAGCCAGCGAATACATGCCTTGGAGCGCGAGGTAGACGTGTCTCTGTTTCGCCGCGAGGGAGGGCATGCCTATCTCACGGAAGCCGGGCATCGGCTGGTTCCATTTGCTCAGAAGATCGTTGACTTGCATCAACAGGCTCGTGAAGAAGTAACCGGGAAGCAGTCTCCCATTGCCGCCGAGCTCGCCGTGGCTGCCAGTTCTATTCCTGGCGAGCATCTTCTGCCGGCGCTCTTGGCTGTCTTTCGCCAGAAGTACCCCCACATCCAGGTGCGCGTGTCCGTGACCGACAGCCAAGCGGTGCTTCGGGATGTGGAGCGAGGTAAAGCGAACCTCGGCCTCACTGGACAAGAAAGCGAAAGCAAGCACCTGCAGTTCCGACCGTTCGCCCGAGACGAGATAGTTCTGATCGTGACTCCGGAGGACCGATGGGCACGACGCAAAAACGTCTCGATTGAACAACTGTGCAAGAGACCGGTCATACTTCGAGAAACCGGGTCCGGCTCGCGGTGGTGCCTGGAGCAGGGCCTGCATCGAATTGGCAAACGAGTCAGCGACCTGAATGTGGCGGTCGAAGTAGGCAGCAACGAGGCTATCAAGGAAGCCGTGTTGCAGGGCATGGGAGTGGCGATTCTGTCGTCCCATGCGATCCAGAAGGAGCAGCTAGGCGGGCAGCTTCACACCCTGCGCGTTCA
>JAKEHV010000411.1 GCA_022614915.1 Gemmataceae bacterium
AAGTTCCGATCGAGCCGTTCTTGCGCCTCGCGAAAGTTCAAGAACTTCACTTTCTTCCCATGCTTCGCCACCGCGTGGTCGATCAACTCCACGACCTGATCATTGCGTATCCACCCATGCGGATGAAATACCAGGCAAAAGACTCCCTTTTTGATCACCGTGCAATCGAGCGCCGCTTTCCAGTCTTCGACCGTCTTTGGGTTGTTCGGCTTCTGCCGGTGCTGCGCCTGCCAGTCACTGGGCGTCACACACGGAAACTGCCAGCACAGCCGGCCAATGACGTACGGGTAGGGATAGTTTTCGATGGTGTTGACGAAGCTACGGTCGGCAGGCAGATACGGCTTGAAGCGCTCCTGGCCTTTGTCGTCCAGCACCAACTCTTTCGGCAATTCGGGATCGGCAGAGGTGAAGTAGTTGAAGACTGAAGTATCAATGGAAAGGAAGTGGCTCTTCGCGGTCAGCTTGTTGAATATCTCCGCATAGAAGCGCGGGCTGGGGGTGTTCATCGAATCGCAGCATGGCATGCGGAAGGCGACCGGCTTGTTGTTCGGGATTTCGTGCATGAGATCGACGCACTTGTCGTAGGTCTCTTTCGCCGTGTCGAAGCCGCCTTTGAAAAAGGGGCAAGGGTGGTCGAAGGTGTGGCACTCCAGGCTGAGCCCTTCCTTCAGCCATTCCTGAAGCTGCGGGTCCTTGGGATTGACCTGGTTAGTCATGATGCTGACGGGGGCCCGGCCGTCGATTTCCTTCAGCCGGCGCAGGATGGGCCGCAAGAATGTCTCGTATTTCTTCGGGTCGCGCATGTCGTCGATGGCGAGGATGACGACGGCCTCGACGTCCTTGTCGCCGACCCACATCGGCGTGGTCAATTTGGGGAAGTCTTTGTGCGGGTAATAGGGATTGACTTCGTCGAGATAGGCGAGGCGGTTGCCGTCGGGTTTCTTGGTTTTGTCCTGCGCGAAGGCCGGACTACAGAGAAGAAGGACGGAGAAGGAGAGCAGTCCGCGCATGAGAAGTTCCTCCTGTTTATGGAACCGCAGATTCACGCAAATGAACGCAGATAAGAAACAGAGTGATGACATTTCTTACACTCATTTCTGATCTGCGTCTATCTGCGATCATCTGCGGTTCCATTCCCCTTCTTCCAATCATTCGCCATCTGAATCCTATCCACCACCGGCGGATGGCTCGCGAACAGCCAGACGTTGAAGTGCAGGGGCGCGACGTTGATCAAGTTCTCCTTCGCCAGACGGATTTCGGCGGCGATGAAGGCGTCCGGCTCCTTGGCCCATTTCAACGACGCCGCATCGGCCTGGCGTTCGAAGTGCCGGCTGACCGCGTTCTGCACGGGCGCCGCGAGCCATTGGCCGACGACGTACAGGAACAGCAACAAGAACAGAGCCGCGGGATCGCTGGGACACGCCAGAGACAACCTGCCCCGGCCCCGCGCCCAGAGCAAGATGCACGCAACCACAAGGAAACCAACCAGTGCGCCGCCGGTTGCCATGGCGATGCCGAGGACAATGTGATCGTGATACCAGTGGCCGACTTCGTGCGCAAGGATGGTCTCGACTTCTGACGGAGTGAATCTGTTTAGAAGGTTGTCATAGAGCACAATGCGCCGCGTCGCGCCAAAGCCGGTGAAATAGGCGTTGCTATGGTGGCCCTGGCGCGACGCGTCGACGACCATGACTTCGTCCACTTCGACGCCGGCGCGGCGCACGATATCGCGGAAGCGTGGTTCGAGCGATGCCCATTGGGTTCGCTCGATGGGCGTAAACGTGTTGAAGATCGGCTCGATGACCACCGGCAAGACAAAGGCGTAGGCGACTGCCAAGGCCGAGGCCGCCGCCGTCGCCGGCAGCCACCACAAGCACGGCAACCAGCGCAATAGCAAGAACAATCCAACCAGCACGATCGCGCCGATGGCTGCCGAAACCCCCAGGCTTTTGGCGTAATCCACTAGCCAATCCTCAATGGGACGGCTGGTCATGCCCCAGGCAGTGGAATGCAGGAAGCGGCCAACGTTCATGGGAAAGCGCAAGAGAGCTTCGGCGGCGAAATAGTAGACACCGACCAGAAGCACCGTGGGCAGCCAAAGGCCGCCGGTCAAGTAGTGACAGCCATCCGCGATGCGCCGGCCGAGCTTCGTGAATACCAAAAGGACCAGGAAGCCGAGCTCCACAAAGGCGCCGGCCCAGAATAGGGCGCGGCGTTCCAATGCAAACTGCGCGTTGTGTGCAATAGTATCCGCTGTGAAATGCGCTTCGGCCCGACGCACCGCTTCCTCGGAATGGCCGAACAGGCTATAGCAGCAGACGGCAAAAAAGAGGATGCATCCGGAGAGGAGGCCAAATCTCATGTCAAGGTTTTTTCGAAGAGTTCGGGCTCTTGGTCGCTGGCTTGGCCGGCGTTTCCTCTTCGCCCAGCACCCAGATCATGTTCGTCACGTGCTTGCTGCCCGTGGGCGTGCCGCTCAGGCCGACGATCACCCATTGCTCGGCGGCCAGGTCTTTCAGCGTGCCTTTAATGCCGCCGAGCTTCCAGTCGGGGTCTTTCTTGTCGGACTTGAAGGGTTTGGGCTTGCCCTTGTCGTCGAGATCGGGCGGCGGCATGGTGCGGATCTTGGCCTTATCGAGGACGGTTACAATCACGTCTTTGTGCTCGGGCTTGAGGGTGATGCCAAACTGGCTCGCGCGATTGCGGCCTCAACAACTTGCGGGATTACCCGGCTTGAATGTAATCGTGGGTGAAGCGCCAAAAATGCGCAACGTGAATGACTTTTCCTCTTCGTCCACGCCGATTACCTTGCCGCCGCCGTAGCCGATGGGGACGATTTTTTCCGCCTTGGCTTTGGATTTGGATTGCGCACCTAGTGGGGCGGACCAGAAAAGACCTGTGGCGGCCAATCCAACAGCAATGAGTCGAATACTGCACATGCCGGACTCCGATGAGCGGAAACGCTCGTTCGTTTCGAGAATCAGAATACCACGACACAGAGAAGCGGGCAACGACTATTTGGAGTGCTGGGACTCGTCCCAGCTTTTGGATTTTAGGAGGGCGTCATCCAGTTTGCGAGGATGACTCCGGTTTCCAAAATCTCAAAGCGGTGTCAAGTCACCGCACTCCAAAAAAAGCGGCGGAATAGCGCCGCACTCCAAATTAGGCAAAGGCCTTGCGCAGCATTGTCAGGCTGCGCGGCACGCCGGTTTTGGGGTCGTCGCGGCCTTCGAACTCCAGCGAGATGTAGCCGCGGTAATTGTGTTTGCGGAGGATGCCGGCGATGCGGTTGTAGTCGAGGTCGAGGGTGTACCAGCGGCCGCCGCCATAGTAGGTTTTGGCTTGGACCAGAACGGCGCGCGGGGCCAAGCTGTCCATTTGCTCGTACATGTTTTCGAGAAAGTTGCCGGTGTCAAGCGTGACCTGCAGCCAGGGCGACTTGACCGCCTCGACGACGCGCAAAACGCCGGCCGCAGTCCGGCCCAGGCCCCAGTGATTCTCCAGTCCCATGATGACGCCCGAGCGCTCGGCGGCGCGCAGGCACTGGCCCAGGCTGTCGATCACCCACGGAAACGCTGCCTCGTCGGTGTGTCCCTTCAGCGGCGGCTCGATGCCTTTGTTCTTCATGAGTTCGTCGAAGTTTTTGCTCGTGCCCCACGTGCCCGTGTTGACGCGGATGGTCGGAATGCCCAAGGCATAGGCCAATTCGATGCAGCGGATCGTGTGCTCGATGTTCTTGCGGCGCACCTCGCGGTCGGGTGACAAAAAACCTTGGTGAGTGGAGAAGCCGCACAGATCCAATCCCAAGGTGAAGGCCCGCCGCTTGAGCTGCTGGAGATAGTCATTGGTTTCGCGCTCCATTTGCCGGTGGAGGATTTCCACGCCGTCGAAGCCCATATCGGCGGACGTCTCGATGCAGCGTTCGATGCTGCGCAGCTCCTTGTTGCGGAATTGCCAGAACGAGTATGTGGACACGGCGATGCGGTTGCCGCGCCGCGCTGTGCCGTTGCCGCTTGCATGTTCTTGTTGAAGCGGCGCGGCCAGGGATGAAGAAGTCACCGACGCCAGGAAGTCACGGCGATCGAAGATCATAATGCACCTGAATGAAGAAAGGAAAGGATGATGGAATTGTGCACAACGGAGATAAGAGCGGCAAGTCATCGGATCGTGTTGCCCGTTGTCCCAGCAGAGCGAGATCGGTTACAATGCCGAAATGAGTGAGTGTTGCACAGCGTGTTTACGGTCTGAGAAGGAGCAATGATGAAAGGTGTGCAATACCTATTCGATAGCAAGGGCAACCCGCAGGCGGTGTTAATCGACTTGAAGAAGAATCTCCGACTCTGGGAGGATTTTCAAGACCTGCTCATTGCCGAACAACGCCGGAACGAGCCGCGCGAAACGCTGCGAGAGGTCAGGACGCTTCTAAAGCGCAAAAGAATTCGCCATCGCAAGGACGCCTACCAATAACCACTTCGTTCGAAGTGGCTCATCGCGAAGCAAGGCAACTATTTCCATCGCCACATCGTCAAGAAGTGTATCCTGGCTTACAACGTGCGCAATACCTAAGCTCCCTTCCCAAAGGAGGATTCCCATGTTCCGCGGTTGCATGCTCTTATTATTGACGTTGATATGCACGCAGCCTGTACTGGCGCAAGAGACCTCGGCAAAAAGCAAAATCGTCTCGGTGGGGTTATTCAAGAACGGCCTGGCGGTGGTCAAACGGCTCGTGGAAATCGCCGAGCCCGGCACCTATCGGCTCGAGTCGATTCCGGACGCGGTCCACGGCACGTTTTGGATCGAGAGCAACGCCAAGGTGGAGTCGGCGCTGCGCTTTCGCGAGTTGGAGCCGGCCGCGGATCAGCCGCCGGAGGGATCGCTGCAGGAGATGTTCGCCGGCAAGAAGGTCACGGTGCATTTCAGCAACAACAAGGTGGCCCCGGTAAGCGGGACTGCCGTCAAGTTTGCCCCCGCGCCGCCGCGTAACGGGACGCCGGCGTCGGTTTCTTACTACGAGCGCCATCCCACGGCGGAGCGGTTCCTGGTCCTCAAGACGGCGAAAGGGCACGTCTACGTCACCCATTCGGAAATCGCCGCCGTGGAAACCGAAGACAACGGCAAAGCGGCCAAGCGCACAGCCGTGCTCACGCTCACGGTGGAGAAGGCGGCAGAGAAGCCGCTCGTATATGTCTCGTATCTCGCGCACGGGCTGGCCTGGGCGCCCAGTTATCGCGTGGACATCAGCGATCCCAAAACGCTGGCGGTCGAAATGGCCACGGTGCTGCGCAATGAATTGGCCGATTTCGAAAACGCGGAGGTGAATCTCATTTCCGGCTTTCCCAGCGTGGAGTTTGCCAATGTGTCGTCGCCGTTGCAGGCGCACACGGACTGGACGCGTTTCTTCCAGCAACTCAGCCAGCGCGGCGGGGCCGAACATGTCCTTTTGACCCAGAATTTCACGAGCAACTCCATGAAGATAGCGTCCGGGCCGCGAATCGACTTGAGTGCGATCCCGGCCGGGGAAGGCGTCGATCTGCATTTCGAGCCGATCGGCAAACGCTCGCTGTTACGCGGCGAAGCGCTTTCACTGACCGTCGGCAAAACAAAGGCCCCTTACGAACGCGTGGTCGAATGGACCGTCGGCAGCGGCGACGGCGGCCGCCGCGACCAGTCGCGCGACGAAATGTGGGACGTGCTGCACTTCAAGAACCCGTTCCAGTTTCCGCTCACCACCGCCCCGGCACTCGTCGTCGAAAACGGCAAGTTCAACGGCCAGCGGACTTGCTTTTGGACCAACGTGGGCGAAGAGACCAATCTGCGCATCACGAAGTCGCTGAGCTTGCGTACCCAGTGTCTGGAGGAAGAGGACAAAGCGAAGCCGACGGAACGCGTGGCGGTAGGCCGGCGCGACTACACGCGCATCCACCTCAAAGGCGAGCTAATCGTCAACAATCACCGCAAACAGCCGGTGAAAATGCATATCCTCTACAGCATTCGCGGCAACGTCGGCCCGATCGAAGGCGCTCCGCGCATCACGCCGCGCGAAGGCAGTCTGACCGACATCAACCCAATCCGCGACGTGGCCTGGGTGGTGACGCTGGCGCCGGGCGAAGAGAAACGCTTGACGTATGGCTACAACACGTTGGTGGACCGATGAGCGGCCGGAGCGGGGTTGCGTCAGCGCCCCGTGTGCTTGCGGGTTGCATGTGTTTCACGGGGCGCTGACGCGACCCCGCTCGTCGGGACGCTCTGGATTCACGGTTTGCTCAGCATGCTTTCGACTTTATGCCGCTGTTGCATGAAGGCTTGCACGCACAGGGGATCGAAGTGCTTGCCCGCCTGGTGCAAGAGCTCGAAAAACGCTTTTTCCACGGAGAAAGCGGGGCGGTAAGGCCGGTTGCTGGTCATGGCGTCGAAGGCGTCGGCGACCGCGACAATGCGAGCGGTGAGCGAGATTTGTTCGCCGGCGAGGCGGTCCGGATAGCCGTTGCCGTCCCAGCGCTCGTGGTGATGACGGACGATGGGGATCATGGGCACCAGCTTGTAGATCGTTTCGAGGATGTTGGCGCCCTTGGTCGTGTGCGTCTTCATGTACTCGAATTCGGTCGCGGTCAGCTTACCGGGCTTGCGCAGGATGGCGTCGTCAATGCCGATTTTGCCGATGTCGTGCAGCGGCGTGCCGACCTGGATCTGGTACTTGTCGGCGGCGGACAGCTTGAGCTCATCCGCGAGCAAGAGGGCGTAGTCGGTGACGCGGCGGGTATGGTCGCCGGTGTACTGGTCACGCATCTCGACGGCGCGGGCCAGCGTGGTCACCGTTTGAATGAACTGCTCGCGCTCTTGTTCGACGAGCTGGGTGCACTCGATGCCGACGGCGGCGCTGGCTGCCAATGCGTCCACCAAGTACAAATCGTTTTCGGTAAAGGGCTCCTGGAAAGGCCCGCGGTCGAGCTGAATGACGCCCAGCCTTCGTCGTGGCGTGCGTAAGAGCGCGCAGATGACGGAACTCATCTCGCCGTGCCGCACGCTGCGCGCGTTCACCAAATCGTCGTCGGCGTGAACGTCGCGGCATAGCAGCGACTCACCCAAGCGATAACAGCGCTGCACGAGAGTGCGGCTGAAAACCTGTTGTTGGTGCGCCGGCAGTCCCGGCGCCAGGTTGGCCTTTAGTTCCAGCTGTCCCTTAATGGAATCGTCGAGGAGAATGTTGCCGCGCTGTCCTTCCAGGGCAGTAAGCGCGTCGAGCAGGATGGATTGCAGAAGCTCTTCGAGATTGCCGAGATGCCCAAGGTGATGATTGGCGCGCAAGAGCGTGAGCATGGCCCGGCCGCGGCGCGGCTGAAACTCCTGGCCCAGCGCCACCATTTCCAACGCCTGGTCCCAGGTCTTCTGCGTGCGGGCCTGCACCCGGACCATGACGCCGGATGTCTTGATCTTGTCTTGCGTGTCCGCGCCATTGCCCCCCGCAGGCAATGGCACGCTCGAGGTCTTTTCCCGGTTTTCCCCGGTTTCCACGCTGAGCACGCGCATGTACAACTTGCCGAATTGCAGAATGTCCAATGTTTGTAAGGTTTGCTCGCCTTTGGCCATCGGCTGGCTGTTGACGAGCGTGGGATGCGCCGGATTGCGGGACAAATCGCGCAGCACCCAACGGCCGCCGGAATAACGCACTTCGGCTTGCAGACGATCGACCGAATAATCGCGCAGCACCACGTCCAAGTTGTTCTGCCGGCCGATGCGCAGGAATGTCTCACTTTCCCAGCGGAGTCCTTCCAATTGCGGACACAATCCGCCGAGAACGATGCGTGGATTGGACATGAACAATTCCAGCCGGTTCAGGTGGGTGGGATTGCGTTGAACTCCCCCGCGCGCCCTCAGGGAGAGGGGGTTGTGAGGGGACACCACTCAACCATAGCTTAGAATGCAGGCGGGTGAAGATTTCCGGCGTGGCCAAACGTTCTTGGAACGATTTTTGCACTTTGGGGTGGAGGCGTGGATTTTTCTTTCCGCTAGGGTGTCAATCGTGTAAAAATGCTCATAATGACTCATTGACCCGCCCTCAATTAGGATTTCGTCCGCTTGCGGAGTGATCGATCACTTCCGCAAAACCCATGCTATACTCCGTTTGGGTTGAAATCTCTTTTACTTAGGTACTTCTCCAGGATTCGGAGCGGACCCGTGAGGCGACCTGGGAAAGTCGGGATGCCGCCGTTGCTCCCCGCGCCGGATAAGCCTGAAGACTTCATGGACAAGCCACGGCCAAAACCGTTGGGCTCGCCCCTTCCGTCCAGCTTGCCGGAAGACACCGATGCCGCGCTTGTGCAGGACAGCAATCCGACGCCGTTTCCCGAAGACTCCGACGAAACCAACTTCCACTCGATGGGCTCGACGCGCGTCTTGAGCTTGCCCGATCAGCCCCCGTCCACCGACGACTCCGAAGACTCCACGGATATGGGGAGCAAGCGCGGCATCAATACTCTGGGCGACTACAAACTTGTAAAGAAGCTGGGCGAAGGCGCCATGGGCGTCGTTTACAAAGCAAAAAGGGTAAGCGACGATCGCATGGTCGCGCTCAAGGTGCTGTTTCCGCACATCGCCGCCAACCCGAAGCTGGTCCAGCGCCTGCGCCGCGAAGGCCTGGTCATGGGCGAGCTCGATCATCCCAACTTCGTCCAAGCATTCGATTTCGACGAAAAACAAGGCTGGTTCTTCGTCGCCATGGAGTATGTGGACGGAGTCAGCCTGCAGAAATGGATCAATCGGCTGGGTAAGCTCGATCTGGGCGACGCCTTGCACATCACCTTGGCTGTGTGCCGAGCTCTTGACTACGCTCACAACCTGGGATTCATTCACCGCGACATCAAGCCCGACAACGTCCTTATTAAGCGCGACGGCCAAGTGAAGCTCACCGACTTGGGCATGGTCAAAACACTTGACGAGGAAATGGCCCTGACTCAAACCGGCCACGCCGTGGGCACTCCCTGGTACATGCCGCTCGAACAGGCGCGCAACGCCAAGGAAACCGACGGCCGTTGCGACATCTACGCCATGGGCTGCATGCTCTATTGCATGCTGACGGGCAATCCGCCGTTCACAGGCAAGACCATCGTCGAAGTCATCCAGGCCAAGGAAGTCGGCACGTTCCCGCCGGCGCGGCAGCACAATCCGGAAGTGCCCGAGCGTCTGGACCTTATGCTCATCAAAATGACGGCCAAGCAAGTGCGGTATCGCTACGCCAACTGCGTCGAGTTGATGCAGGACTTGGAAAGCCTGAGCGCTACCAACGAGCGGCTCCGCTTTCTCGAAGGCCGCCAATACAAGCCCACGCAAGTGCTCGATGGACCTTCGTCCTCCGTGGAGATTCCCAGTGACCTATGGTATGTCCGCGCCCTAACGGTCGGCGGCGACCCCATGCTCAAGAAATTCACCACTGCCGAACTGAAGAAAATGCTCGAAGAGGGCGCCGTCGATCCGATCGCGCAGGCCAGCCAGAGCCCGGACGACGGCTTCCGCGCCTTATCCACTTTCAAGGAATTCCAAGGGACCGCGTTCGTCATGCAGACGAAACGGGCAGCGGACCTGCAGGCGGCGAAATACCGCATCCTCTACAAGAAAATCGAAGAGAAGGACAAGCAACGCCAAGAAGCCGAAAAGAAACCCGAGACTGCGCCTTCCTACTATTCGGGAATGTGGGTGCCGGTGTTGGCCATTGTCGGCGGCATCTTCGGCGGCATTCTGCTTCTGTATTTCCTCTTCAACGTTTTTCGGTAACTGTCCCTCGCGCGCGCGTCGGGCTAGTGTTAGCGTTTCGCGCTCACGTGTCCCCTGCTGCGGCATGACCTGCCGCGGCAACCTGATGCGAGCGCGAAACGTAAACGACACCATTGAGTTACGAAGTGACTGCCCCTTCCGACGCCGAGCGCACCGTGCGGGCGTATTTTCCTAGCACGCCGCGTGTCTCACGCAGCGGCAGCAATGCCTTCCCCGTCATGCGCTTGGCCAGCTCCGCTTCGGAGAGAGCCACCGACAACTCTTTCTTGTCCGCATCGATTGTGACCTTGTCTCCGTTCTCCAGCGCCGCGATCGGACCGCCCACCCACGCCTCAGGCGCGACATGGCCTACCACCAGTCCGCGCGTGCCGCCTGAGAAGCGCCCGTCGGTGATGAGGCCGATCTGGTCGCCCAGCCCTTGGCCCGATAATGCCGCTGTCACCGAAAGCATCTCGCGCATTCCCGGCCCGCCCACGGGACCTTCGCCGCGCACCACAATCACGTCCCCCGGCACGATGCGCCGCTCCTTTATCGCTGCGAAACACGCTTCTTCGCCGTCGAACACCTTGGCCGGCCCGGTGATGCTTCTTTTCTTCAAGCCGGACACCTTGGCCACCGCGCCTGCCGGCGCCAGGTTGCCCTTGAGAATTACGATGTGCCCGCGCGCGTGCATCGGCTTGTCGATCGGCTTGATTACCGGCTGCTCGCGCCGGTAGATCGAAGCCACATCTTTGTGATTTTCCGCCAACGTCTTGCCGGTCACCGTCATGCAGTCGCCGTGCACGAGCCCGGCGTCCAGCAACGCGCGCAAGACGGCCGGCGTGCCTCCCACTTTGTGCAGATCGAACATGACGTACTGGCCGCTCGGCTTGAGGTCGGCCAAGTCCGGTACACGCTCGCCTAAACGGTCAAAGTCGGCAAGCGTCCAGGGCACATCCGCTTCGCGCGCGATCGCCATGAGGTGCAAGACGGCGTTGGTCGAACCGCCGAGCGCCAGCACGAATGTGTACGCGTTTTCCAGCGACTTGCGGGTAATGAGGTCGCGCGACTTGATGCCGCGTTCGATGAGCGGGATCAGAAACTTGCCGGCGAGGTATGCCTCGCGGTCCTTGGCGGAGGAAACAGCCGGATTGCTGGCGTCGTACGGCAAAGACATGCCCATGGCTTCGATGGCGGAACTCATGGTGTTGGCGGTGTACATGCCGCCGCACGCGCCCGCGCCGGGGCAGGCCTCGCATTCGACGTTGTGCACGCCTTTTTCATCCATCTTGCCGGCTTGGAATTGCCCCACCGCCTCGAATATGGACACGATGTCAATGTCGCGCCCTTGAGCGCTGACACCGGGCAAAATGCTGCCGCCATAGACGAAGATGCTGGGAATGTTGAGCCTGGCCATCGCCATGACGCAACCGGGCATGTTCTTGTCGCAGCCGCCCAGGGCAATGAGCCCGTCGTGGTTCATGCCGCCGGCGACAACCTCAATCGAGTCGGCAATGACCTCACGCGAGACCAGGCTATAGCGCATGCCCTGATGGCCCATCATGATGCCGTCGGAGGCCGTGGGCGCGCCGAAGACCTGGCCGACGCCGCCGCCGGCGCGGATGCCTTCGATCACCTTTTGCGCGAGGCGGTTGAGATGCGCGTTGCACGGCGTGATGTCCGAGTGCAGGTTGGCGACGCCGATCATGGGCCGGTCGAAATCGTCGTCGTGAAAGCCGACGGCCCGCAGCATGGCGCGGTTGGGGGCCCGGCCCATGCCGCCCGTGGTCAACAAACTGCGGCGTTTTTCGGTTGCCATGATGCGCTCCTCGGGATCCCAGGGCTCAGTGGAATATTGGTCATCACATATTGCAAGAATACAAGAATTCGGATTGACTCCAAAGAGGTGATGTTGCCCGCCAGTCGTCGGTATGTTTCCCATTGAGCCAAAAGGGAAAAACGGCGAGAATGCCTTGGCAAGATTGAATTCGCAGGAGGCACGATGTGGTCCTTGGAACAAAACGCGGTCCCCTCCATTCGAACTGCTCTGCCCGGTCCCAGGGCCCGCGCCTTGCTGGAGCGCGACCAGCAGTACATGTCGCCGTCGTACACGCGCATCTATCCGCTCGTGGTGGCGCGCGGCTCGGGCGCGGTCATCGAAGACGTAGACGGCAACCTGTTTCTCGATTTCACCGCCGGCATTGCGGTGACCGCCACGGGGCACTGTCATCCCGAGGTGGTCGCCGCCATAAAGGACCAAGCGGGCAAGCTCCTGCACATGTCCGGCACCGACTTCTATTACGAGCCGCAGATCGATCTGGCGCAGCGGCTGGCCGAGCTGGCGCCGGGCACAAGTCCCAAGCGCGTTTTTTTCACCAATAGCGGGGCCGAAGCCCTCGAAGCAGCGCTAAAACTGGCGCGCTGGCACACCGGACGGTCACGCGCCTTGGCTTTTTTCGGCGCATTCCATGGCCGAACCTATGGCGCCATGTCGCTATCGGGCAGCAAATTGGTGCATCGCCGCGGGTTTTCGCCCTTAGTGCCCGACATCCATCACGTGGCGTTCCCGCGCGGCTGCCGAGGGTGTCCGCGTTTGGACGACCCCTGTGCTTGCGTGCAGCAGATTGAAGAAACGGTTTTGAAGCGCATTGCGCCGCCGGACGAGATCGCCGCCGTGTTCGTCGAGCCGATCCAGGGCGAAGGCGGCTACCACGTTCCGCCCGCGGGCTTCTTGCCCGCGCTGCGGAGAATGTGTGACCGCTATGGCATCCTGCTCGTAGCAGATGAGGTGCAGACCGGGTTTGGGCGGACCGGCAAGATGTTTGCGGTCGAGCATTGGAACGTGGAGCCGGACATTATTTGCCTGGCGAAGGGCATCGCGAGCGGCATGCCCCTCGGCGCCATCGTAGCCAAGGACGCCGTCATGGATTGGCCGAGCGGCAGTCATGCCAGCACCTATGGAGGCAACCCCGTCAGCTGCCGGGCCGCGTTGGCAACCATCGCATTGCTTCAAAACGGCATGATTGCCAATGCCTCCGCACGTGGTGAACAACTGCGCAGGAGTTTTTTCCAGTTGAAAAGCGGTCATCAGAGCTTGGGCGAAGTACGCGGGCTGGGGCTTATGACCGCGGTGGACGTGGTGCAATCCGAGACACGCGCCCCGGACCCGGCCCGGCGCGACGCCGTCGTCCAGGCGGCCTTTCAGGAAGGGTTGTTGCTTTTGGGCTGTGGGGAAAGTGCAATACGCTTTTGCCCGCCTTTGTGCATCAGTGCCGAACAAATTGAGACTGCGCTGGTCCTGCTCGGAAGAGTTTTGTCTGGCCAAAATGCCGCACGTAACGATTTTGCGAGCTATAGTCCCCATGAGGGATCCGTTGCCGGCGGCTAACTGGACCATTGCGCAAAGATCCCTCCCACCCAATCCCATTTGTTGGATGGACATTCTTGTCCCTCCTGGGTCGGACAGCAATGTCCGACGCGTTTCCCGATCCTGGGTGGCCCTCCGGAGAACGAAAATGTCTAAAGCCAGCCCTTCCGCCGTGGAACGCAACGGCACCGTGCCACAACATAGCAATAGCGTCAGCCAAGATCAGGAATTGCACGCCGAATTGGAACGGCTCGCCGCCATCAACGAAGAGTTGCTCGGCTCAGCCAAGGTCAACGGCCACTCCTTTGCCAATGACGAAGAACTAGCTCGCAAGCGCGCCGACAACACAGACTTGCTGCTACGGGTTCAGGAATTGGAGGCCTTGTTGCAAGCCGCGGCAACCAACGAAGAAGCTTGGCTGGAACGGCAGAAAGAATTCGAGGCTATCCTGGAAGAAAAGTCGGAAGTCATCCGCACGCTGCACTTGAAAATACAGGAGAAGCACGTTGAGAAGCCGCGGGAAGAGCCGCCTGTGAGCGACGAAGTGGCCAAGGCCGCGGCCCTGGACAAAGAAGTGCAGCGCTTGCGGCGCGAGTTGCAGGCGCAGAAAGAGCAGCTCGCAGAGGACGAAGAATCACTGATGGCCCAGATGCGACAGATGGAGATGTCGATGGCCAAGGACCGGGCCGAACTGGCCCGGCAGCGCAACGATATTCAACGTCTGCAATCCGAATTCAACCACGAAATGGAAATGGCCTCGCGCGATCCCGGCCTGCGCGAACGGCTCGCCTCCTTTCAGCGCCGCCACAAAGACACCGGCGCCCACCGGCGCCCCGTCCTACCTGCTGCCGCCGCGGACGCCAAAGTGCCGCCGGCGCCGCAACCGCAGCCGCCTCAGCCGAAGAAGCCGCAGAGCAGCGGCTTGATCAAACGGCTGTTCGGTGGCTAACGCGCCATCATGCCCATTTATTGGGGCGTCACTTTCAAAACTACTTTCTTGTCGCCGCGCATCACACCCACTTCGATCGCCTGACCGGCTTTTTGCTGCACCATGACGGCCATGTACGTGTTGAGATTGGGAACCGCCTTGCCGGCGATTTCGACGATGATGTCGCCGGCTTTGATGCCCGCCTTGGCCGCCGGGCCTTCGGGCGTGACGCTGGTCGCTACGACGCCGGCCTGGTCGTCGTAATTGGGAACGATGCCGAGCCTGGGCATTTTGCCGGGGCCGACGGTGATCGGCGTCATCTTAATGGCGACTTGCACATACTCGGGCCGCGCCGCATCCGTAGCGAGCCGCGCGACCGTCTTTTCCGCCAGGTCCACGATCTTGCGCATCTCCGTAAGGTTGATCTTGTCCCAGGTGTCGCTGGGCTTGTGATAATCCGGGTGCGTGTCGGTCCAGTAGAAGAGCACGGGTATTTTCTTCTTGTAGAACGAATCGTTGTCGCTATAGGGCGGGCTGCCGGGCCGTTTCGTCAATTGGAAGCCCGGGTTCAGCTCTTCAACCATTTTCTCGAAGTGCTTGGCGGTGCCGATCCCTTCGACGATCAGCTTTTGTTTCTGGGTCTTCGGATCAAGGGCGGACCGGCCGACCATGTCGAGGTTGACCATGGCCACGGTTTCGGCCAGGTGAAATAGCGGCTCCTTGTTGCAATAATACTGCGAGCCGCGCAGGCCGGATTCCTCGGCGCTAAAGGCCATGAAGACCAGCCGGCGGCCTTGGCGATTTTTCTGCTCGGCGAACCGGCGGGCCAACTCCAGCACCGCCGTCGTGCCGGAGGCGTTATCGTCGGCGCCATAATGGATGGCTTTCTCGTTCTTGTTCTTCGCCAGGCTGCCGCGGCCGCCGTAGCCCAAATGGTCGTAGTGGGCGCCGATGACCACCGTCTCACTGGCCAAGGGACCGGCCCCTTCCAAGACGCCGATCACGTTCTTGCAGGCGATCGCGGGTCGTTCGACGTTTGCTTCCAGAGTCGCGGTCCAGCCGAGGATTGGCCGGCTGCGCGGCTTCAGATCGCGGTCAATGGCTTGCTCCACGTCCGCGAGCGTTTCGCCAAATGATTGAAATATCATGTCCGCCACGCAGCGCCGCAATTGAAAGCCCGGTATGCTGGCTGAGGCGCGGGCAGTATCCTCGAACGGCATGAACAAGTCGCCATCGGGCGCTGCGCCCGCATCATTCACGACCATTACGGCCGCGGCTCGGGCGGAATCGGCAAGCCCCATCTTCATTTCCAAAGCGGCATGCTGCTCCTTGCGCGGACCGTCGAAGGGGACGGCGGCGTTGCGGAAACGCGGCGTGCGCCGCAGCAG
>JAKEHV010000412.1 GCA_022614915.1 Gemmataceae bacterium
TCCCAATCGAATTCCTCGTGAATCAAGCCCAGCGAGGCGTGTGGTTCGGCCAGCGCGTCGTCGAGGGCGAGGGCCTTCAGGGCGGCTGCTTTCCCCTTGGGAATCACTTCGCGCGGCGGCCGCCCGCCGTACCATTGCAAGAAAACGTAGCTGTCCGCCAGGCCGGCATAGGCCAAGGCGTAATCCGGGTCCTTGGCGATGGCCGCTTCGAACAACGCGATGCTCTTGTCGACCGCTTCGGCAGTGCGCTTGTTGCAGGAGAAGCGCCCCTGGAGGTAGAGCTGAAAGGCCTCGCTGTTTTGGGTGGCGCGTTTGCCCAGACGTTGTTTTTCCTCGCCGGTCAAGACAAGCCGCAATTGTCCGGCAATCTCCTGGGCGATTTCCTCCTGCACTTCGATCAAATCGGCGAGCTTGCGTTTGTACTGCGCCCCCCAGAGCTGGGCGCCGTCCGCCGCGTCCACCAGCTCGGCGGCGATGACGAGGTTGTTGTTCAATTGAAACAGTCGGCCGGTAAGCACCGCGCGCACACCCAGGTCGGCACCAACTTGCAGCGGGTCCTGCTCTTTGCCCTTGTAGCGAAACACCGTGCTGCGCGCCATGACGCGCAGCTTCGGCAATTGCGACAAGCTATTGATGATGTTTTCCGTAATGCCGTCGCTCAGAAACTCGGCGCCCGGGTCGGGGCTGGCGTTGGCCAGCGGCAGGACCGCGATGGAATCAATGGCTTTGCGCGAGCGCCGTGCGGGCGTCTTGACCCGTCCCTTGCCCGAGCGGGCAATCGCGCTGTGGTCCGAGTCGCTGAACAGCGCACGCAGAGCGAAGGCCAGGTCTCGTGCCGATTGAAAGCGTTCCTCAGGCCTTTTCTCCAAGCAATGCAGAATGACCCGTTCCAGCTCGGGCAGCACCTTTCTGCCGGAACCCGTCAACTCGGATGGGTTCTGATTCAGAATGGCAGCCGAGACATCGGCCGAGCTGTCGCCCGCGAAGGCGCGCCGGCCGGACACCATCTCGAACAGCACGCAGCCCAGGGAAAAAATATCGCTACGGGCGTCGGCAGTCTGTCCGCGGACTTGTTCGGGCGACATGTAGCCGACGGTGCCCATGACGGCGCCGGGCAGGGTATGGGCTGGACTGAACGACTGGGTTTCCGCGGTCAAGTCCGCCGCTGCCGCCGTCCGCGCCAGACCAAAGTCGAGGATTTTGACGCGGCCGTCCGCCGTGAGAAACAGGTTTTCCGGCTTCATGTCGCGATGAACGATTCCTTTGCCGTGCGCCGCCGCCAGCCCCTCGGCGATGGCGATGCTCCATTCGATGGCTTTCCGCCAAGGCAGCGCGCCTTGGCCGAGACGTTGCCTAAGCGTCTCGCCTTCCAAGAGCTCGGTGACCGCAAAGGAGGCGCCCTTTTCCGAGCCGAAATCGTAAAGCACCACAATGCTGGGATGCGCCAGCGCGGCGACGGTTTTCGCTTCGCGCTCGAAACGCACCAGGGCTTCGGCATCGTTGGCCAGGTGCGGCGGCAGAATCTTGACCGCCACCTCGCGCCCCAGACGCTTATCCTTCGCTCGGTAGACTTCGCCCATGCCCCCCGCCCCGAGCGGCGCAACGATTTCGTAGGGGCCTATGGTAGTTCCGGTGGCTTTCATTTTCCTGGGAACCGTCCCATGCAGCGAATGATCGAGAATTGGCAACTCATCAATTTATCGACGATGATACGATTTTGCAAACCGAAACTGTGGTAGAAAAGTAAAGTCCTGGAACGCCGCTAATACTTCGCCATCTCCGCCTTAGCCCCGCCGCCGCCCAGCTTGTTTACTTCCTGGGCCGCCCCGTTGAGCATCATCTTGAGTTCGCTGGTGATGGCCAAAAACTGCCAGCCGTCGGCGATACGGGCGTTGACTTCGTCGGCCGAGCCGCAGTGATAGCCGGCGGCGACGCCGTATTTCTTGCACGTCGCGAGCACGTGGTCCAGGGCTTTTTTCGTGGCTTCGCCGCTGGGCGGCTTGCCGTCTTTACCGCGCATGCTGGCGGCCAAGTCGTTCGGGCCGACGAAGATGGCGTCAATGCCGGGAACCGAGAAGATCGCGTCGGCGTTTTCAACGGCTTGGATGTGCTCGCATTGAAGGATGATGGCGATATTTTCGTTGGCGTGGGCGTAATACTCGTTCGCCGAGCAGCCGAAATTAAGGGCGTGGACGCTGCCGCCGACCGAGCGGTTGCCCCGTGGCGGATAGAGGCAAGCGGCGACCGCTTGCTCCGCTTCCTGCCTGCTGTTGACCATCGGGACAACGATGCCATGGCCGCCGTTGTCGAGCACGCGCTTGATATGGTCGTGGCGGTTGGCGGGCACGCGCGCCAGCGCGGTGCAGCCGGCGTCGGCGATGGAGGCGAACATGTGCGTCGCCGTCTCCCAATCGACCAGGCTGTGCTCCATGTCCACAGTGAGCCAATGGAAACCGGCGCGGGCCATGAAGCGGGCGGCGGTGATGCTGCCCAGCGACAGCCAGGTGCCGACCGCGGGCTTGCCTTCTTTCAAGAGTTTTTTGACTGGGTTGGGTCGCATTATTGGTAGCTAATCCTCCACGTATCTTCTCTTGGGCTGCGGCCAGCGCGTCTTGCGCTTGGGCAAATGGCGGTGCGCGCTATGGATTTCTTCGTCGTTTTGAATCTCCAAGTCTTCGTCGTGATACTGCGGATCCTGATATTCGTTGTCCCGGGCTTGGGCATCCTGGGAATCGCGCGGCGCATCGTTCATGGCACGTCTCCCATGCATAGAAACAGGTGATCCAACCGAACCGATATTATAGAATCAGCCCAAAGACGTGACGTGTCAAGAGTCAGGGGTCAGGAGTCAGGGATCAGGAGTCAGGGATCAGGAGTCAGGAGTCAGATGATGTCCGAAGTCGCCGCGATGAATCAAAAGGTGGAGGACGCACGGGGCCGGATCGAGCCGCTTTATCAACAGGTGGGCCGCGTCATCGTCGGCCAGCGCGAGATGGTCGAGCGCATCCTGATCGGCTTGCTGACAGGTGGTCACATCCTCATCGAAGGCGTGCCCGGGCTGGCGAAGACGTTGGCCGTGCGCACGGTGGCGCGCGGTCTGCACCTGGGTTTCAGCCGCATCCAGTTTACGCCGGACCTTTTGCCCGCCGACGTGATCGGCACGCAAATCTATAACCCGCGCAGCGGCGAGTTCAGCATCAAGAGAGGCCCGATCTTCGCCCACTTTGTCCTCGCTGACGAAATCAACCGCGCCCCCGCCAAGGTGCAAAGCGCCTTGCTGGAAGCCATGCAGGAAAAACAAGTCACCATCGGCGATGCGAGTTATCCTCTGGAGCAGCCCTTTCTCGTGCTGGCGACGCAAAACCCCATCGAGCAGGAAGGGACCTATCCCTTGCCGGAAGCGCAGGTCGATCGCTTCATGCTCAAGCTGAAGCTCAACTATCCGAGCAAAGAAGAAGAGCTGGCAATCCTGGAACGCATGGCGTGGATTGATCCCGATCTGGGCATCGAGGCGGTACTGTCGGCGCAAGACATCTTCGAGCTGCGCAAGGTCATCGACAGCATTTACGTGGATGACAAGATCAAACGCTATATCGTCGACGTGGTGCACGCCACCCGGCAACCGTCGGAGTACGGCCTCGACTTGGGGCCATATATCCAATACGGCGCCAGTCCGCGGGCCACGATCTTCCTAACGCGCGGCGCCCGCGCTCATGCGTTTCTGGAAGGCCGGGCTTATGTCACGCCGCACGACGTCAAAACCATCGGCTACGATGTGCTGCGTCATCGCCTCAGCATTTCCTACGAGGCGGAGGCGGAAGAGATAACTTCGGAAAACCTGCTGCAACGGATTTTCAATCACCTCAAGGTGCCTTAACGTTGGAATGCGCGTCAGAGCCGCGCCCGTGAGGAAGCGGGATACGGGCAGCACCCGCTTCCTTGCGGGCGCGGCTCTGACATCAAGCAGCGCCATGCACGAGATTATTGCGTCACAGCGCTCTTCAGACGCCTTTCGCGCTCGATGGGGAAATAACCAAGCACGAACTCGGCCAAGCGATCCGATTCGATTTGTCCCAGTCCGGGCGTTTCGCGCTGCAGCCATTTCGTGACGTTATTGGTGAATTGGTCCTCGCGCAACGAGTCGACTCCGCCTTCATTGAAGTAGCCGTCCAACGCCAGGTTGACGGCGCGGCGCAGCAGCCGGTTGAGCAGCTCGGCATTTTTTGCGTCCTTGGCCACGGTGGCGACTACCGAGCGAGCCGCGCTTTCGAAGGCGACATCACGCACTCGCCGCGGACCGGCTGGTCCGGCGTCGGCATAAGCGGCCAACAACAGTTTCAGCCCGCTCCAGTAACGGCTGGAGGCGCCACTGCCGCCGTTCTTGGGGTGGTAGGTCGCAGCTGGGCCGACGCCGTTGCCGCTGTCCTCCCAAACCGCCGGCTGAATGCCGCCGTTTTTCGGCAACAACGGCGCGATTTGCGCGTAACTCGCAAAGAAATGGGTCTCGTAGCCGCGGTCATAAAGGTAGACGCCGCCGCTCACTTGAATGGCGGGCACCTGCGTACTTGCGTAGCGAGCAGTTTTGTCGCGTACGGTGCAGGTGATTTCGGCGGCGCCGACTTTGTGCAGAATGCCTGCCGCCTGGTAACCGTTGGAGAAGTAGAAGTTGGCGGGCTCGCCGCCCATGGTGAGGTAGGAGCGCGGCATGCCCCGATGATTGCCCGCGCTGAGAGCTTCGCGTTCGAGATAATCCTTGTAGATTCTCGGAGATTCCGGTTTGCCGTCGGGCAGGCCTTCGCGCGACACAGCGCGCAGGCTCTTGACCTTGGCCTGCACGATTTCCAGGAGTTGATCGCGCTCTTTCGCGGGCGTGACATCGTCCTGGTGGAGTTGCGTGAGGAAGTCACGCAGCACAACCAGAACCTTTTGAGGTTGACTCTCTTCGAGCGGCTTTAGGTCGGCGAAGAGTTTTTCTTGCACTGCTTTCAGGTGCTCCAGCCGCGACTGATTCTGTCGCGCGAATTTCGTCAACAGCTGTGTTTCGAAGTCCCCCGGACTTTGTGCTCGACTGATTGTTGCTTGGAGAACGAGGATCGTTGGGAGAAGAAGGGTGGCGATTCGCAAGCGCATCATGCTGCCTCTGGGTTTGGGGAAATGGCAAAGGGGCAATGCTATCGCAGGCGCGGAGGGAATGCCAACAAAATCTTTTTTTTGGACAATATGTGCCGGCATGGCCCGCTGTTTCAAATCCAAAAAGATTGAAACGCGTGGTGGATTGCCATAAGGATTTTCTTGAAATCGGTTTATGACAAGAAAATGGGGGTCGCATTTCAAATGCGTTGATAGGCGGGGATTGAATTCGGAGCCGAGCACGTAGCAAGCGGTTGAATTCGGAGCCGCGCACGTAGTAAGCGGTTGAATTTGGGACTGTCAGGGGCGACCTTGCCCGATGCCACAAATCGCTGCAACGTCATGTATCGATTCGCCACATACTTGGCGTGTTTTTGCGGTCCTGGCCACGCCGCATTTAGACTGTCACCGTAACTCCAATTGCTGTATAATCTTACCAAGGAAGGTCAGCCGAACTTTTCGTTGGCATCCTTTTTGCTCAAATGGAAAAAAATCCGCGAACCATTTCGTCGATAGTGTGTCGGAGGTTTATAGGAGCAACGGGTTCGGTGTGCGCCTCGTCTATAGGTTGCCGATACGATGCTACTTTGGAGGTTTGACAGCCAATCTCTATGTCGGTTCGCCAAAGTGCGAGCCATCCTTTATGTCGGAGGGTCATCATGTTCCTCGAACGTTTGCAGAACCAGGTGCGTGGCGTAGCCGTTGTGCGCGTCCTCGTGACCGGCCTGGAAGGTAAGCGGGAGGGCATGGGGGACCATCCGCTCCTGTCCTTTCCGCGACGCTTCATGCCAAGCGGCTCCACCCCCAGTGGAGAGGCGGCCGATAATCGCGCCGCCTCATGGGCCGGTCGGTCCAAACGCTTAGGCAGAAACGGCCGCACGCTCGCGCCCCTAACGCGAGCCGCCATTTTTTATCAATGGCGCAGGCCGCAGGGCACAGCCGGTTTTCTAGCCGGCGCGTGTTCGTAACCCGCAGTGCGTGGGGCAGACATTCCTGTCTGCCACGGCAGGCAAGAATGCCTGCCCCACAAAGTTGCGGAGTTGTCGCGTCAATCCCTCTTTCCTGACTCACAAAGTGCGTGGGTCCCGGCATTGGCCCTGTTCCGTTGACATCCCTCGCTTACGCGTCGGGTTGATGGAACGCAGGGCGAGCTGACTTGATTCCGGGCGCTGTCCGGCCAATGCCGCGCGAGGCTTTCGGGAAGGGATCAGGAGTTTTTGCCATGACCTGGGATGAAATCATTCCGCTGATTGAGCGCGCCCGCACCGGCGACCGTACGGCGTTCGGCGCGCTGGTCGAGCGTTTCCAGCCGGCCGTGTTCGCCGTGGCCTTGGCCCGCCTGCGCGACGCTCACGAGGCGACCGAGCTGGCTCAGGATGTGTTCATGCACGCTATGACCAAGCTGCCGCAACTGCGCGATCCCAAGTGCTTTGTCGGCTGGCTGCGGCAGATCGCGGTGCGCA
>JAKEHV010000413.1 GCA_022614915.1 Gemmataceae bacterium
CGACTAGCGTCGCCTCGCCGCCCAAGTCGTGGCGTTCCTCGGCTCGAAACTCCCTCGGAGTAATCAAGACAGTCGCCACTCTGTCGAAGTAGAAATCCTCCATGCCCAGGATGAGGATGGACGCCAATGCGCCGACGGTCACACGCATTTCCTCCGTGACGCTCAAGCCGTCGGTTCCCACAAAGGACTTTTCCGCAATCAAAACACGCAGCACCGGCAGCAGTTTGTCACGCTCGCCCGCCGGCAGCAAGCGATACTGTGCGACGCGCTGCAGAACCTTGGGCCAGTGATCGGGCACGGCTTGGGCCAGCAGCTTGCGACGGCGTCGGTTCTTGAGCCAGGTGAAGACCATGTTGCAATCGCTGCACTGTTGATTTAGGTTGGGCGAACATTCCTGTTTGCCCTCGTCCGGGCAAACAGGAATGTTTGCCCCACGTGAATCCGTCTTACGGCTTCAATCGAAGCAAAACACTCGCCCCGCCGCGCACTTTGTCGCCCGGCTTCACCAGCACTTCCAATACGCAGTCGGCCGGGAGTAATAGATCGGTGCGCGAGCCCAATTTGATCATACCAAAGCGTTCGCCGCGCTCGAGAGTGTCGCCGGGTTTGAGCCAGCACACGATGCGGCGGGCAATGGCCCCGGAGATTTGCTTGACGCGCAGGGCCAGGCCGCGCACGTCGACAAGGTCCAACCAAAGCTGCTCGTTGCGGACGGCACTATCGGGGTTGCGGGCGTCCAGAAACGCGCCCGGGAAATAGCGCACTTGGGCGACGCGTGCGGTCCACGGCGTCCGGTTCACGTGTACGTTGAAAATCGAAAGGAAAATGCTGATCCGGAACGCTTTGCCGTGGGGGAAATCGACTTCGTCCGTTTCCTCGACGTGCGTGACCGTGCCGTCGGCGGGACTGACCATCACGTCAGGGTCCACCGGAATGGCGCGCTCCGGATCGCGAAAGAAATAGAGGATTTCCAGCCACGCCAATGTCAGCGCGGCCAACGGCAGCCAAAGAAGCCAGTGCAGCGCCAGCGCGCCCCAAAGGGATAGACCCCCGAACAAGCAGAAGAGCAGGCTGAAGACGGCCACCTCGGCGAGTCCATAGCGCGCCAGGCCGAAGCGCGTGGGCCGCGCGTGCGGATTGTCTTCCGGCCTGAACCAAAAGCCGCAGACGTTGCGGACGAATTTCAAATCTCGGCCGTCAATGATGTCGTGAGAACAGTTCGGGCAGTCGCCTTGGCGTTTTTCCGACATGCGGCGAACGTAGCCGGGCCGCACTAGCCGCAGCCAGGCGCGGCGCAACTTACCCCAGAGAAGTTCGAGACCCAGGCACCAGCCGCCCCCGGGCTGCACGCTCTTGGGAATGTGCGGAGTGGTGGGAAAATCCATGTCCGCGACGTTTTATGATCACTTGCCGGATTTGTCGAGACGGGCGCGCAGACGTTCTAGAAGTGCGGTCTTGGAGGGCTTGGCTTGGTCCTTCAAACTGAGCGGCGGCCCAGCGGCCGAGGCCAGACCGGAGGGCGACGCCGGATAGCTGCGCAATTCGACAGTGGCGCCCTCGGCCGCGGCTTCTTCTTCGTCTTCGTCGGAGTCGCCGGCGCGGTCATCGTCTTCGTCGTCGTCGGTGTCCATCTGGGCATTCTCGTTTGTCGTTTGGTCGTCGGCGCCGGGCCATTCTTCGCCCTTGCCGAAGATCCCCAGCACGTCCGCCTCGGTCATCTTTTTCGTGAAGCCCGCGTAGGTGATGTAGTCGTACGGGACCATCATGATCCGGCCGGCCTCGTTCGTGCCCCCGAGCCGTCCGCGCATGATCATGACGTCTTCGTCGAGCCGGAGCAGCGTTTGGACGTGAATTTCAATGCCTGTCACCGTAGTCACTGTGAGTAGTTCGTGCAGCTTTTTCGGCACGCGGCGAAACAGAGCGATCCAGGAAACCGATTGCATGTCCTATATACCGCCAAGTTTGGGGAGGCGCGGCACAACCGGCGCACGCCGGTATATGGAAGTATAGCTTACGATTTCCATTTCGGAGTGTGGCGGCTCGTCGCCGCATTTGGATTTTTGGAGTGCGGTCACGGGCGCAACCCGCTTCCTTACGGGCGCGGCTCGGACGGAAGCGCTCCGAAATCAGGCGTCGTGCAGATACGCCGGACTATTCCAGACGCGTGTGCCCAGATTGGCGATGAGCGTGCTGGCGCCGAAATTGCCGCTCCATAGGTAAAGTTCGCCGGTCGGCTGAATGTAGTACAAGCGATTGCCGTCCTTGGCGGCCCGGACCCATTTCTCGTTCAAGAAGCCGCTCAAGTTTTGCGAATAGTGCGTCACGAAAAAGAAGTCATACTGGGTTTCGAGCGCCGTCAGCTTGGCGTCCGTCGGCTGGGCGTCGTGCAACAAGCCGGGGTCTTTCCAAGCGCTCACGCCGACGTTGGTGATGAACGTGTCGGCGATCGACGTGGTGCTCCAACGATACAAGTCGCCGTTCGGCAAAATGTAAAACCAACCGGCGGTTGCCGAGAGAATCCACTTCTCGTTGCGGCCGTCCCAATTCAGCGCGTAGTCGCCGCTGAAGCTGAAGCGGTGTTGTTTATCGAGGTCGTAGAGCGTTTGCGAAGGACCGGCGGCGGGCGCGGCATCGTGCAGCCGGGCGGGGTTGCTCCAAGCCAGCGTGCCCACGCCGCTGATGAAAACGCTGGTGGCGAAACTGCCGGTCCAGCGGAACAGGTCGCCATTGGGCAAGATGTAGTAGAGCCGGTTGAAGTCGTTGCCCGACCGAATCCACTTCTCGTTGAAGCCGCCTGTGTTTTCCGCATAACTCGCCGGGAAATAGAAAGCGAATTGCTGGTCCAGCTCGAACAACTTGCCGCTCGGAGGCTGGGCGTTGGTCAAGAGCGCCGGATTGGCGTACACGGCCGCGTCGACCACGGCGACTTGCACGCTCGAAGGAAACGTGCCTTGCCAGCGGAAGACCTTGCCGTCAGGGCGCATGTAGAACCAGGCGTCGTTTTCCTTGTCCGCCAGGAACCACTTTTCGTTCAGGCTGTTGCTCCAGTTCTTGAAGTAGTCGCCGGTGAAGTAGAAGCCGTACTGCTGGTCGAGGGTGTACAGGGAGGCCGATGGCCCCGCGGGCGGCGGCGCGTCGTGCAACAGCGCCGGGTCATTCCATAACAGCGAGCCGACGTTGTCGATTAAGACGTCCTTCGCGAAGTCGCCGGTCCAGCGGTACAGCCGCCCGTCCGGCATGATGTAGTGCCAGCGATAGCCATCGTTGGCGGCGCGAATCCACTTCTCGTTGTAAAGGCCGCTCCAATTCTGCACATAGTCGCCGGGCTTGTAGAACGCGAATTGTTGGTTGAGGTCATAGCGCTCGACAGGTGTCAATCCAGTGCTCGGCAGGATGCGGTCTTCCAGCACATCGAGCAAAGGACGAAAACGGCGAGCCGTGGAATGGCGCGGCTTCATGGTACAATCCTGGTTTTGGGTGAGTTCGGGTCTATAGTCGAAGTCTGAAAAGTTGTCAAGAATCGGAGTGCAATTCGCATGCAGAGTATTCGCATGCAGAGTATTCCGTTTCGACTGGATGTTGCAAGTGGCACGCACGCTCGTCAGTGCCACTTTATTGCACCCATGTGGCACTCACGAGAGAATTGCCGTAAAGTATTTACTAGAAATGGCTTGCAAATTGCGAAAACCCTCGTTAGTGCCAACTCGTGCATAGGCATACCCCCCTGTTTGTTATCGAGTGCTAACAATGCCAAGTGATGGTGAAAAGATAGGCCGTGCGTGCTTGACTTGTTTCCGCGTCAACTGAATCAGCTGCCGGACGAGAAGTGAAGTAAGACGGCGCGCGACGGCCATGGCAACGTCGTCTTTATTTATGGAGCACCCATGATCGAGACGGAAGCAGCGCTTGTCCAGATGGCACAGGGCGGCGACCGGGGGGCGTTCGAGGAAATCGTCCGACGCACCTCGCGGCTGGTGTTCGCGCGCCTGTACCTGGAGACCGGCGACACGCACCGTTGCGAGGACTTGCTCCAAGAGACATTGCTGCGGGCATTTAGGTCGATTCAAGGCTTGCATGATCCTGGGCAGCTCAGGGGCTGGCTTTTGACGATCGCCCAGAACGTGCTGACCGACGCCGCCCGACGCGACAACCGCCAAAAGCGCACGGCCCCTCCCTTGGCCAGCCGCCCGCTCGCCGCCATTCCCGGAAACCACCTGCCCCCGGAGGAGGAAGCCGCCCGCGCGGAGATGCGCGGCCAGGTGCTGGCGGTGCTGCGCTCGCTGCCGGAGGAATACCGCATCCCGCTGACGCTCAGGTACATCGCCGGCGCGGACTATGAGACCATCGAAACGCAACTGGGATTGACCAACGGGGCCTTGCGAGGATTGCTCCATCGTGGGTTGAAGATTCTGAAAACGAGACTGGAGCCAATGCTGTCATGAAACCCGAAATCCGAATCTCGAAATCCGAAACAAATTCAAAGCACGAATTACCAAACGTGACTGGTTGGAGTTTTCTTCTTTGAGATTTGTTTCGGATTTCGGATTTCGAGTTTCGGATTTGGAGTTTAGTCATGTCTGAACATACCTGGGCACTGGAAAACCTGGCTGGCTACGTGGCCGGCGGGATGGAAGGCGACGAGTACGATCGCTTTGAGAAGCACGTCGCCCAGTGCGGCGAATGCGCCCGCGCTCTGGACGAAGCTCAGGCGCTGGACCGCCGATTGGGAAGCCTGTTCGCGCCGGTTCGGCCCAGCCCGGCCCTCGAGGACAACATGATCCAGGTGCTCAGGATGCTGCCCAAGCGCAAATCGATAACGTTGTCGTCTTCGCGCCGCGTCAAGATCGGCATCGCGGTGGCCGCCGCGGTGCTGTTGGCATTTGTCGGCGCCGGCGTCAGTTCGATGATGGAGGGGAACGGTCTGCTGTTCTTTTCGGACCGGTCATACTTTGGCGTGTTGAAGACCCAATCGTCGAACGAATTGAAGCAGACCGGTTTGGCGCTTTGGGATGCGTCGGCAAGCATGGATCCAGAAGCGAAGGAGAGATTCCAGGCGTACAAGGAGGCCTTGAATCTGGCTCGCGTTGAGGAAGCACACAAGGAAGAACAGGATACGCGTGGAAAGATCGGCGGCGAGAATGCCGGAAAAGGGAAGCTCAACGTCGATATCGTCGGCGGCACGGCCTACAAGACTCCGCTGCAAGACGCCGAGTCCTTGGCGAAAGATCTCCACGAAAAGTCCGTTGCACATCTCAAGGACGGAACCAGCAACACCCTTGGCTACTATGAAGCGGCGTTGGCGCATAGCAAAGCGTATGACCGCACTCATACGACAATTACCGGTGGCGTCGTCGGCGGCAAGCCACAATTGCCGGCCGTGCCCGACGGTTATGTTCCTGTAACCGTTCGTGTCAATATGGAGGCCTCTGCGGCCGGCTTCGCGAGCTTGCCAAGCTCCAACGTCGATGTCATTTCGACCGTCCGGCGCGGCACCGATCAGGACTCGTACGCGCATGTGCTTCTGCAAGACGCAAAGGTATTGAAAGTGGATGAAGGCAAAGCCTCTAACAATCAAGGCATGGCTATGCCTGGCCACACCGTCACGCTGGCGGTCAAGCCCCAAGACGCCGTCAAGATCAGCCTAGCCAAGGAGTTAGGCCCGCTTTCCTTGGCGATGCGCAAATTCAATGACCTTGGTGCTGGAGAAAGCACTAAGGTCAATGTTCAGGCGTTGCTTGGCCAAACCCACGGCGAACACAAAGTGACAATCGCTGAGGGCGACAAGTCCCGAGTCGTCGAGTTCCCCGGCATTGTTTCAGGCCTTACTCCAAGCGGCTCTTTGACGCCCATGCCATCTCCGGGCGATCCCAATGGCCTCAAAGATCCCAAAGACGCCGCAAAGGGCAGCGGCAAAGCCCCTATGCAAACTCGCGGCATCGGCGGCTACGGGCTCGGCGGCCCTGGTTCCGGCGGTTTTGGCGCCGGCGCATTCGGGCCAGGCACCTCGACCGCCAATCCCAAACCTGGTCAAGATGCAAAGGACTTAAAGGGGTCCTCAAATGAGACCTCCGATCCCAATCGCGGTCCCGGCAAGGAAGGCTGGTTCAGTCCGGATGGCCGGCTGCAGTCTTCCGCCAAGGACAAGACCGTCACCGTGTGGAGCTACGTCGACCAGAGCCAATCGAAAACCAGCGAATCCGGCGCTAAAGTCGGCGACAAAGGCAACGACAAGGGCGAAAAGGCTGGCAAAGGCGGCGGCAGCTACTTCCGCCCCGGCGAGGCCTTCGCGCAGAACAAGTCCAAGCCCGACGACGAGGGCAGGTCGAAAGAAGACGGGAAGGAGTCTCCAAAGGCCGAGCCGCCTCAGGAAAAACGCGACCTGGACCCGGCGAAAGCGCAAGGAGAGCCAAAGAAGCCCGATAACGGCAAGCAACTGCCGGCCGCGCAGCAGCCGCAACCCGAGCAGGTGCGCAAGATCATCATCCGCTCCGGCGACATCGAGTTTGAGATCGACAACTTCGACGTTGCTGTCGCCACCATCATCCGCCTCATCACCCAGACCAAAGGCGGCTTCGTCGCCACCATCAACAGTGAGAAGCTGCCCAACGGCAAAGTCCGCGGCTCGGCAGTCGTGCGCATCCCGCCCGAGCAGCTCGACAAGTTCCTGCTCGATTTGCGCGTGGATTTCGGCAAGATGGGCGAGCTCAAAATGCAGCGCATCGGCAGCCAGGACGTGACCAAGCAATACACCGACCTCGAAAGCCGGCTCCGCGCCGCCCGCACCATGGAGGAACGGCTTATCCGCATCATCAAGGACGGCAAAGGCGAAATCAAAGACCTCTTGCTCGCGGAAAAAGAGCTCGGCGTCTGGCGCACCAAGATCGAGGAAATCGAGGGCGAGCTGCGCTATTACTCGAACCTCGCTTCCTTGAGCACCCTCAACATCATCCTCACGGAAAAGGAAATCCGCTCCGCCGCCGTCGTTCGCGAGAGTGAGCGCATCCAAGCCGGCATCGAAGTGGAGGACGTGGAGAAGGCTTTGCAGGACGCCCTCGTGGCCATCGCCGAACACAAAGGCCGCGTCACAAGATCGGAGCTGAAACAGCACGGGGCCGGACAGTACAACGCCGTTCTCAACTTCGAGACCGCGCCCAAAGACGCCGGGCCGCTGCGCGACCGCTTGAAACAACTAGGCACTATGGTCCGCCTGGAGATCGACCGCGTTTCGCAGGCCCAGGGCGGCACTCTGCCCAAGGACGGCAAGATCGAACGCGGCGACACGCAGTTCTTCATCTCGATTTACAACCTGGCCAACGTCGCCCCACGCGAAACCGTCACCATGCGCATCGCCGCCCAGGACGTGCCCGCCGTGTACCAGGCGCTGCGCGAAGCGGTCGGCAAAGCCAAGGGCCGCGTCTCCAACGCCAACATCAACGAACAAGACAAGAACAATATCACCGCCCAGCTCGAGTTCGATATTCGCCGGGCCGAGGAAGCCGCCATTCTGCAAGCGCTCAAGAAAGCCGGCGACACGCTGACCCGGTTGGTCACGCGCGTGCCCGAAGGCGACAACGTGACGGACGCGAAGATTCACTTCCGGATTGAAGTGGCCGACGCCGAATCGATCCC
>JAKEHV010000414.1 GCA_022614915.1 Gemmataceae bacterium
AGAGGCTGATCCACTGCACAAGGGGGCGTTGTTTATGGCTGCACCTTCCGGCCTGACCAGGTTCACAACTTCCCTTTGCGTGGGTCCCCTCCCAGCCCCTTACCTCGGGGGCGCCAAATTTGCAATTTGAAATTTGCAATTTTCAATTTGAAATGATTTCAAATTCTCAATTGCAAATTTCAAATTGCAAATTGAACAGCGCAGATATTCTCAATTTACAGTCGCGACTAATCAATTCAACCCCACACAAAGCGTAGCCACAAGCGGCCTCGCTTGTGGAGCCGACAAGCGGGCCGCTTGTGGCTACGATTGAATTCAACTTCACTTTGCAGTTTCCGTCACCGTGGCCTTCTTGATGATGACTTTTTCCAACGGGCGATCGCCGCTGTCGGTCTTGACCGCTCCCAGAGCACGCACGACTGCCATGGAGTCGTCGTCTTTCACCTTGCCGAAAGCGGAGTATTTGCCGTCCAGGTGCGCATGCGTCTTGAGGCAGATGAAAAACTGAGTGCTGGCGGAATTGGGATCGTTGCTGCGGGCCATGGACAAGACGCCTGGCACGTGCTTGGTGGAGTTGAACTCCGCGTTGATGTTGTAGCCGCCATTTCCCGTGCCGGTGCCCAAGGGACAGCCCCCCTGGATCATGAAGTCGCCGATGATCCGATGAAAGGACAGGCCGTCGTAGAAGCCGATCTTTGCCAAGGCGACAAAATTCTTGACGTGACCCGGCGCCTTGTCCGGAAAAAACTCGATGCGAATCAGTCCCTTGCTGGTGTCCAACTCCACCGTGTAGTTCTTGGCGGCAAGGTCTATGGTCTTCTGCGTCTCTTCGACTTTGGATTTGACGTTTGCGGACAAGCGACACCTCCTGATTAGATTGCGCACGCGCGGGAATATTCTTCGAATAGTGATTGTATGCGCCCGCTGCCGGCTGGGACGGATTTGACCGCCGCCAAATGAATTCGCTAGACTAGAGGTAAGGTGCTCGCGTGTACCAAAGTGCGACACGGCGTGTGCCTATTCCATTCGAGCGGGGTCGTCCTTGCTGCTGCTGTTGCTGGTCTTTTTTCTGTTCCCGTTGGCCCTCTATTGTTGGATTGTGGGCGCCATCAATCGGCGCGGCCGGCCGACGTTGGCCGTGGGGTTTTGGGACTGCTTGGGCATGTTGTTTGCGGCCAGCGGGTTCCTGCTATTAGTCGGCCCAATTCTTCTGAAAACCGTCTTTGAGCAAGGATTGGGGACAGTGGTCTTGCAAGAGAATCCCAGCGACGCGTTTTTCGATTGGTGGTGCCAGCGATGGTTGTTTTGGGCCATTTACTATGTCGTGCTTCTCGGCGGGGCGGCGCTGCTTCTTTGGTGGCGCGGCCGCAAAACGGTCATTTATAACGTCGATCTCGAAGCGTTTGCCCCATTGTTCTTTCGTGCAATTCAAGAAGCGGGTCTGTGCGCCCACGCCAAGGAGGACATCATTCAGCTCTTCGCCGATTCGGTCGCTCCAAGAGAGGCCACCGGCGCGAATGGCCCGCTCGCCGAAGTTTCCGTCGAATACTTCGTACCGCTTTGCCACGTGACCTTGCACTGGCGCAGGAATGACTTGACGCTGCGCACACAGGTGGAAAACAAGCTCAACCGGCTGCTGCCCGAGGCGCGGACCTTGGAAAACCCCGCCGGCGGTTGGCTTTACATCGTGACCGCGATTCTGTTCGGGCTTATCTTCCTGGCCGGCATGCTTTGGGTTTTTCTCACTTTTTTTCCGCCTAGACGCTGGTGATTCCCTTGCTCGCGCGTCGGGCTCGCGTAATTGTTTTCACGAACCCGACGCGCGAGCAAAAGATTAATTGGCAACTCGCAAAAAAGAAACTACGTTAGATCGGAACCTTTGGTCCCGCTCTGTGTTGAAAACAAGAGTGACGACCCTGCCGTAAGCCCCCCGACGCCCCCCTTTGCCTGCCTTCCCGCCTTGACCTTCCTTTTTATCCGTTTTGATCAACTGCTTGTTCCAAGGCAAAACCGGGCAATCGTAACGAGGAAGAGAACATGAGGCGAGTCTATTGGCTCTACGCTGCCTTAGGGCTGGCGGGAGTCGCGTTGTTGACTTTTCAGGAATCGGCGCACAGTCCCCAAATGAGCGTGGACGATCAGCTCGCGGAGCTGGTCGCGGAATCGATGGCCGCGGACGACGAAGAATCGTTGCGCGTCGAGCAGCGTATTGCCGATCTGCGCGAGTTCCAGAGGATTCTCCGCGAAACTACCGATGACTTGGAGAAAAACGCAATCCGTTTGGTGGACGCCGCGGAGCGCATCATAGAGTCGGCGGATGAATTCAGCCCGGAGTACTTACGTGGCGTCGAAGCGCTTGAGCAAGGCGCCACGAGAGTTGAATGCGTCGCCCAGAATCTCATTCGGCACTTCAACACCTTGCAGGATATTGACCGCAACGTCACGGGCGTCACGCACCGATTGCAGCAGGAACTGAAAGCGCTGCAGAAAATCGTGGTGCATTGAATTCGACCGCTTACTGCGTGCGCGGCTCTGAATTCGACCGCTTACTGCGTGCTCGGCTCTGTTGCGAGTTCCAGGATCTTCCGCAGCGCCGTCATGCCTATCTCCGCCACTTGCGTTGGGTTGGCGCGCCACAGCGTCGGGTTCATCAACTCCAGCGCAACATATCCGTCGTAGCCGCATTGCCGGAACATCTCGAGCAACGGCTGCAATTGAAAGTCGCCGTCGCCGGGCAAAATGCGGTCGGCGTCCGTGGCCAATTCGCGCGGCACGCCGGCCACGTCGCAAATCTGCACGTGCGCCAAGTTATTCTTGGTGAGAATTTTCAAGTCTTCGAACTTGCTGGGCCCTGTGTAGTAGTGAAACACGTCGAAATTGACTCCGACGTTGGGCTGGCTGCACTGGGCCACGAGCGCCAAGGCCGTATCCAAACTGGCGCAGAAGGCATTCTTGGCGCGAAACTCGAGCGCGAGGCGAACACCAAATCCGGCGGCCCACTGCGCCGCCTGCGTTAAAGACACGACGGCGCGCTCCAGGGCGGTCGCGTCGACTTCGCCCACGAAGTCGGCCACCACCAGAAGCGTCGGAATGCCCAGTTCCTGACAGATTTCCAAGCGCTTGCGGAAGTGATCGTAATGCGCCTTGCGCTGTTCGCCCTGCGAAAGAAGCAAGCCGCCCTGATATGCCGCCGCTGCCAACGTCATGCCGCGTTCGGCGAGCACCCGCTTCGTGTCCGCCGGTGAATGCGTCTCCAAATGCGTTTCCAGCTTGGTCAGCCAGACTTCCATCGCCTGGCAACCCGCGTCGGCAAAAGCGGCAACATCGTCGGCGAAGGGGAAGGGCAGGGTAGTCGTCTGTGAAAGACAGGGTCGCATGAAATGCAGGCCAAGTTTTGCCTCATTTTACGAGTTTCGGACGCGGACTGAGAGTTCTTTTCATGTTGGCCCTTGTCCGGCCTGCCAATATCCTTGCTTTGTAACATCCTCGCGTTTATAAAATAGAGCGCGCCTACCGCTAGCTCACGCGGAGCGTGAGCTTTGAATGGCTGCCAATTTCCACCTACCGAGAGGACACTGCAATGAACCGAAAGCACCTGGTGCGAGCCGCGACAGTCGCCGGCGTTTTCTTGTTCTTGTTCGCTACCGCCTGGGCCATGCAGGCCACCGGCATCCTTTTCCCCGATTGGTCCAAGCCCACCAAAGGATCGTATGAGGAACCCGCCGGCGCCATCGGCAAGAAGGTGAACGAGAAGCAACCTTGGAGCGTGACCACCGTTGCGTCCTCTATCGACGGCAAGCCGGTTAAGGGCAAAGCCATGTCCGTCGTCGGCGAAATCCTCGACCTTTCCTGCTACCTCCAAGTCGGCAAGCACGGCGACAAGCACCGCGAGTGCGGCCAGAAGTGCGTCGAAAACGGCCAGCCGGTCGGCCTGCTCGCCAA
>JAKEHV010000415.1 GCA_022614915.1 Gemmataceae bacterium
AGTGAAAATGCGATAGATCGGCGGAATATATCTATTCTGCCGGCCGTTTGATCCGAAGTTAATCGGAGCAGATGAACAAACATTGGCTTGCGCTGGTGATGGCGCAGGCAACTTGGCTCACGTCCTTGCACGCCGGGCAGTTGCCGGTCGGCGGCGCGTCGACCATTGCCGACGCGCCTGCAGGTTACCTCGTCGTGCCAATTGCCCCAACTTCTTTAGGCGTCATTTCCTATCGGCCTCAGCCCGGCGACATTCTCCTCTACACGAACTTCAAGTATGAAAAGCTGTTTGAGTTGGCGGGCACCGGGGCGCCTACGCATTCCGCCATTGTCTTTGCCCGCCCCGATGGGACTCCGGCGATACTGGAATTAACTGCCCCGCAGTTTTGGCGCGCCAAAGTGCGCCATCTCGACGTCGGCCCGCGGCTCTTTGGCTACGCGGGCCCCATCATGGTCAGGCAGCCGCGCACGCCCCTGACGCCGGAGCAATCCGCCGCCCTCACCCGGTTCGCTATGCCGCAGGAAGGCAAGGACTTCGCCCTGGGCCGCTTTTTCTTGCAAGCCACGCCTTTCTGCTGCCGCAGCGGCCTGCGCCGGCTGGTGTTCGGGCACACCTACTCGGATCGATCGCGCTGGATCTGCTCGGAGATCGTGATCGTCGCCGCCGCCCATGCCGGCCTGCTCGATCCCCGCGCCTTTCCCGCCAATGCCATGTATCCGCGCGATTTAGCTTACGACGACACGTACGATCTAAGCGCCGCCTTCCTGCCCCCGGTGCTCTGGACGCCGCATCCCAATCCCACTTGGCAAGTCAGCGGCGACGCGCTCTACCGCACTTTCGCGCGGGGCAAGGCCGCGCCTTAGAGCGGCTTCCATCTGTCGTCGCAGCCTTTAGGCTGCGGCTACGGAGTGCTCTGTCCACAGACCATAACCGCACGGTAGTGTCGGAGTGCCCGGTTGCAAGCGTCCGACCGTCCGGCGAAAGCGAGAGGCACATCGCCGATGGCGCTCCCAACTCGGCGAGAACCGCGCCGGTGTCCGAGTCGAGGATGCGGACGAGACCCTCCTGTATGAGCGCGGCGATGCGTCGGCCGCCGTTAATAAAGACGGCGGTTTCTGCGCGTAAATCGGAAAAGCTGAATTGTCGGGTCACGCGCCGCGCTTGGAAATCCCAGATGTAGAGCGTGTCCAGGTGCGCGATGACGACGCCGCGGCCGCGCGGATCGACGAGCACGCGGGCGATGTGTGGAAACGGCAATACGATTTGATATCCGCAGCCGCAAACGATCGATGGCCCATATCCGAACGGCGGAACCATGAGAAGGGACCTCTGAGCCCTGAGGTCGGCGGGGTGGGGAAATAGATTTGGAGCGAGCCTCATCGGCAATTCTGTTCGGTAGCGCAATTTGCCCGTGGCCGGCTCCCATACGCTGAGTTTCGGGCCCGGATCTTTGTTCTCAAAACCCAAGATCGCCAAGGCTTGGCCGGACGCTGAAAAGCCGGCCACGGGTGTTGTGGGGACAATCGCTTCGATTTCCACTTCTATTTCGGTCGTTGCAGTGCGTTTCTCGCCGGCGTAACTGCGGACGGGGAATCCGGTCGCCAGGTTTTGCAGCACAATATCGCCGGGCGCGCCCAGGGCAAGTGCGGCCTCTTCACCGGCGCGCAGGCTCGGCGCAAATCCCAAATGAGGCGCTCCGAAACCTTCCCAGTCGGGGCCCGACGTGACGGCACGGCGCCAATCCCACGAAAGCACCGAGCCGTCGGTCATGCCGACGAGGACATGCGTGCCGCCCGCCGCGAAGGTCAACGAATGCGGCGCGGGAGGTGAAGCGCCCAGCAAGAACGCGGCCTCGTCCGATTGCCGCGGCGCTTGCCAGGATGCCTTTTCCTTGGCGGATGCCGTATCCCACACCCGCACGGAAGTGCCATCAAGGCTGGCGAGGAGCTTGCCGTCCGCTGAAAAGGCGACGGCATGGACGGCACGTGTGTGTCCGCCCGGCGCCAGTTCGCGCCCGGTTTTGAGCTCGATAAGGCGCGGGAAATGGCCAACGCCGCCGATGGCCAAATGCGCGCCGTCGGGCGCGAAGGCGACGCTGGGTCCAAATAGTTGATACTGCGCGAGTGGCAAGACGAGCCGCACTTCGCGAATAAAAGCGCCGTTGCGCAGGTTCCACACGGCAACCGATTCGGCGCCGGCGCTGGCGAGAAACTGTCCGTCCGGCGACAACTTCATGCTGCGCACGAGAAGCTGATTGCCCTGCAAGTCAGGCAGCGGACTTGCGGTCTGCAATTCCCAACGATAGATCCGCGGCGGCTCCGCAAAGGCTGTTCCCCTCACCCCCACCCCCTCTCCCACGAGGAGAGGGGAGTCAGCCATGTAAGCTGATCTTCCCAACGCGACCAGCAGCTTGCCGTCCGGCGAAAACTGCGTATATGAGAGCCCCTCTGGCTTGCGCTCGAAGACGCGATACGGCGTTTGGGTCAAGACATCGACCAGCGTGATTGTGCCGTCCGTTCCCGTGGCCGCGAAAGTCTGTGCGTCTGGAGAAAGGCTGAAAGTATACAGTTTTCGCGGCCAAAAAGGCGGAATCTGTCCGGTGCCGTCCTGCCAGCGCGACGATGTTTCGAGCAACTGTTTCGCCAATCCGCGATGAGGTAGTGCCACAGCGGGCAAAAAGCTTTCACAGAGGTCATTGGGCAAGTAGCGGGGCAGGTGGGGCAATTCGACGATGTTCTCGTCGAGAGCGGGCAAGTCGCCGCGCCGCCCATGTCCGCAATCCCAAGAGCGCGTTTCTTGGACATGCTTAGCGCCGTCCGCGACGCGCCAAGCTAGATGCTGCATCACTACCGCCGACGACTCGCGTGTGAAAAGGTACAGCCCGTTGGGCGAATAGCCGAGCACGTCCGCCTGGTCGTTATGGCGAAAGCGCGATTCGCCGAGCAGCCTGTCTTTGCTGCTGGAAGGCTGGACATTCCCTGGTCCGGACTTGGACAAACGATCCAGCGCCGCTTGGGCCGTCTCGGTGACGCGGTGTTGGGGCGATCCCTGCGCCAACTTCGCAAGCAGCGCTTGCGCCCGCTCCGTTCCGATCGCTTCCAGAACTTCGATGCTCCGCAAATGCCGCAAGTACGGCCGCAGCGACATCGGGTCGTGGTTGGGCTGCAACAACTCGAGTATCCGGCGCTGCGTCTCCAATGTAGGAGGTTTGACGACGGCTTCCAAAAGCGCCGGCCGGGCCAACTCGCCCAGCTTCTTGAGCTGCTCGAACGCCGCCTGTCGCTCCTTCAACCGCGAATGACTGAGTCCATCGACGAATTGCTGCAGCACTTGCCGATCGAAGGGCTCGATCGGTTGCAATGTCTTATGAAAAAGAGGCAGCGCCCAATCCGGATGAGCGATCAGCTTTTGCATGGCCAAGAACGCAACTTCGGCATCGTCTTGGTCCAGGTCGTTGCACCAATCGACGGCATCCTGCGGAGTCGCTCGGGCCGCAAGCGCCGGCCTGCGCCACGCGCCGCCATCCCAGACCGTAA
>JAKEHV010000416.1 GCA_022614915.1 Gemmataceae bacterium
AAGCCGCGCAAGGGCGCCAAACCGCTGCCTTTGACGCCGCCCGCGAACGGCAAAGCGGCAACGCAAGTTTATGATTTGCTCGAGTGGTTCGAGTTCCCGGCCCAGGGTGAGTTCACCGTGGAATGCGTGGTCCAATACCAGGGCAAAACGCATCGCTCGGCGGCGTATTCGCTCACCGTGCGCCGGCCCGCCAAAGAAGATGCCGAATGGGGCCCGGTCGATCGCATTCACCACATTCCTTGGAGCAACTATGTCACCGACGCGTTTTGCGGCGACACCTTCGACGTGGTCAAGCGCTGGCCCGACAGCAAGCTCGCCAAGTACTGCCACTTCTGGAATGGCTTGCACCAGCAACATAAGAAGGAATACGAGAAAGCCGTCGCCAGCTTCCAAATAGTCGTCGAAAAATACCCGGGCTTTGTGCTGACCGGTCACGCGCAACAGGGACTAACGGAAACGAAGGCGTTGCAAGGCGCACAAAGCAATAAGTGAGGGCCAGTGGCGAATAACTCGTAGATCGTGGGGCAGGCTTTCCAGCCTGCGTGGCAGACGGGAATGTCTGCCCCACGTTGGGGGAGCGTATGGCGCAACTGAAAAAGGTGGTCGATCCCTTCGGCGAGGTAAATGTGCACCCACAGCCGGGGGGCAAAGTGCGCGTGGTTGCCACCATCTTGATGGAGCCGCGCCGCGAGGGCACGCAGACCGGCATCGCGCTCGACGGCTCGGGCTCCATGGCCGGCTTGTACGCCAATCAGCAAAAGGAAGGCTTTTTCTCCAGCCTGTTCGGGGGCAAGAAACCGCCGCGCAATGAGATCACGCCAGTCGCCCAGAAAATCTGCGCTTACCTGGCCCGCAAGATCGATTCCGACGGCGGCACCACCTGTATCTATTGGGCCACCGGTCCGGGCGGCAGCCAGATAGAAGAAGTCGGCGACCTGACCGCCGATGATGCGGAGAAACACTTTTTCGGCGAGCCGAAAACCTTCGGCACCGGCACCCAGCTTTTGCCCGCAGTCCGCTACTTCGTCGATCGCTTTAAGGACGCGCCCTGGGGCTTTTACGCCTTCATTACCGACGGCGAATTGCACGACCTGGACGCGGTGAAGCGCTACAGCACGCAACTCGCTCGAGAAGTGTCCGCCGGCCGTCACAAGCCGGTGAAGTTCGTCCTGATCGGCGTGGGCGACAGCGTCAACGAAGGGCAAATGGAAGAATTGGACGACCTCGACACCGGCACAGAAGTGGACTTGTGGGACCACAAAATCGCCAGCCAGATGCGCGTTCTCCAGGAGATCTTTGCCGAAGTGGTGGACAAGAACGCCCGCGTCGCCGACAAGGGCCGCATCCTGGATAATCAAGACCGCGTGGTGAAGAACTTTTCCGACAGCGGAGTGCCGGCGAAATTCGAGTTCGAAGTCGCCGCCGGCACGCCGTATTTCGTATTGGAAGTAGAGGGGCAGCGGATACAGCAGAACTTGCAGTAACCGTTTACATTTCGCGCTTGCCGCATCACGAATCGCGCCGCGGCATTCATCGAGCGCGAAACGCAACCGGGATTGTGGAGCTTATCATGACTCAACTCAAGAAAGTCGTCGAACCCTTCGGCGAAGTGAATGTGTACCCCAACCACACCGGCCTGCGCGTGACGGCGACCATTCTGATGGAGCCGCGCCGCGAAGGGGCACAGACCGGCATTGCGCTCGACGGCTCCGGCTCGATGCGCAAGCTCTATGGCCAGGCGACCGGCGGCGGCGTGGTTTCTTCCATTTTCAAGAAGCCCGCGCTGGCGAATGAAATGGCCCCGGTCGCGCAGAGCCTGTGCGCCTATCTGGCGCGCACCATCGACGCCGACCACGGCACCACCTGCATCTACTGGGCGACCGGCGCCGACGGCCGAAGCGTCGAAGTCGTCGGCGACCTCACCGCCGACCAGGCCGAGCGCTACGACTTCCGCGGCCCGCAAGACTTCGGCACCGGCACGCAACTTCTGCCCGCGGTCCGCTATTTTGTCGATCGCTTTGTCAACGCGCCCTGGGGCTTTTACGTCTTCATCACCGACGGCGAACTCTTCGACCTCGATGCCGTGAAGGAATACAGCACGCGCCTGGCCCGCGAGGTTTCCGCCCGCCGCCGCAATCCGCTCAAGTTTGTGCTCATCGGCCTGGGACCCGAGATCAACGAAAAGCAAATGGAGGATCTAGACGACCTCGACACCGGCACCGACGTGGATTTGTGGGACCATAAACTCGCGGCGGAAATGCGGCAACTGCAAGACATCTTTGCGGAAGTGGTCGATCGGAACGCGCGCGTGGCCGACAACGGCAAAATCCTCGATTCCTCGGGCCGCGTGGTGCGCAACTATTCGGACACGGGATTGCCGGCGCTGTTGACGTTTGAGTTGCCGCCCGGCTCGACGAACTTCACGTTGGAAGTGAACGGCCAGCGCATCACTCAGTCGCTTGGGGAATTGCCCGCCGCGCCGCCGCCAACGTATGCGCCGCAAGCTCCAGCTTCAAAGCCGGTACACGATGTATTCGCCGCTCAGTCGAAAACCTCGACGTTGAAGCCGCTGGGAACGAGCGCGCCGGCATCGGCTCTGCCGCCAAGCGAAGACATCTTCGCGTCCAAGCCGCGGGCCATGCCGCCACCATTGCCGCCGGAGTTTCACGCCGCCGCGCAGTCGCCTGCGCCCACCGCCGCGCCGCCTCCGCCGTTGCCGGCAGCGCCCGCGTCGGTCTTCGCGCAATCGCCGCCGACTCCCCCCGCGCCGCCCGCAATAGTGAAAGCGGAGGAGCAAAAGCCGGCCGAGGAAAAGTGGGAAGAAGGCAATCTGGAAATGGACGAATTGCTAAAGAAGATCAATCTCGAATTTGACAAGCCGCCTGAGGGGGAGGGCGACGTGGGATTGGAAGAGAACAAGTAAGTGCTCTCCGCGGCGGTACAATAAGTAAGTCTCTATGAAATGAATGATGCCTCCGGAGTTCGATTAATGATGACGTCAACCACAAAAAGCTATCAAGATAATCGAGACCAATTCTCGGCGGAGGAACTGCGAAAGTATGAAGGCCAATGGGTGGCGTTCAGCGTGGACGGCAGTCGCGTGTTGACAAGCGCAGCAACCATTGCAGAAGTTGCAAGTCAATTGCAAGCCAACCAAATACAGTTGCAAAATGCAGTCTTGGAGCACATTGAGTTAGATTCGACGGAGATAAGTCTGGGAGCCGCAGAGTTGTGATTTTGCGTTTTCCCTATCTATTGGAACCAATTCAGGGACTGTTGCCTCCCTCCTTGCCACCGGGTACCGCCGCGCGTTGGCGTCCGCTCGTGCTGGTCACGCTTCATGGTTTTTCCCCGGCAAGTTTCATATCGTTCGGCCGCGCATTGGTCGATTCAGGCGCGGATGACACGATTTTCCCCTTGGACGTCGCAAACTTGCTCGGCATTTCTTTGCTCCCGGTAACGGGACACGCGATGCGTTGGCGAGGTCAGAGAGTCTTGTTGCGCTTTGGCCGGGTGGAGTTGCAATTGACGGATCAAGCCGGGGCCTCCCTTCGCTGGGCCGCGACCGTAGCGTTCAGCGCGGCAAACATGCGTTATCCCTTGCTTGGGATGGCCGGTTGCTTGGAATTCTTTGACGCAAAGTTCTTTGGTAGAAATCGGTTGCTAGAATTGGAGAGCTACGCATCTCACGCTGCGACGCGCCAGCCGTGACCCACGCTTGACTTACACATCCAACTCCTCCGCCGCCAACTGCGCCGCCGATTCCATGATGAACTTGTAGCGCGACGCCGCCTCTTTGCCCAACAGCTCCACGAAGGTCTTGTCCGCTTCCAAGTTCGAGTCGATGCCCACCTGCAAGAGCGTGCGTTTGCGGACGTCGAGCGTCGTCTCGGCCAGTACCTTCGCGTCCATTTCGCCCAGGCCCTTGAAGCGGGTGATTTCCACTTTGGCGTTGGCGCGCAGGTTGGCGAGAATCTCTTCTTTGTGGGCGTCGTCTTTGGCCCAATGTGTCTCCTTGCCCACGTCGATCCGGTACAGCGGCGGCTGGGCGATATAGAGGTGGCCCTTGCGGATGAGCTCGGTCATGTAGCGGAAGAAAAACGTTAAAAGCAGCGTGGTGATATGGTGGCCGTCCGCGTCGGCGTCCATGAGAAGAATGATCTTGCCGTAGCGCAGGCTGTTGATGTTGAACTTTTCGCCGGCGCCGGCCCCGATTGCGGTGACAAGGTCGGCTAGCTCTTGGTTGGCGAGCACTTTGTTGAT
>JAKEHV010000417.1 GCA_022614915.1 Gemmataceae bacterium
AAAAAAAAAGCGGCGGAAAAGCGCCGCACTCCAAAGAAAAAGGGCTCCGGCCGTTGTTGCGTCAGTGGACCGCTTGGAGTGGACCTTGCCAGAGAGGTAAGATCGTTGCGAGTGTCCAGCGGTACGGGGTCCCAATAGGTTGGCCGGAGCCCCTGCCCGTCGGGGCCGGTCGTCCGCGTTTGCAGCCGGGGAACTGCTCGCGCGGTTTCGGCGGCGCATTGGGGGATTCGCGCCGCCTCCGAACCGGCCCGTCGTGGCTAAGGGGGTAATCGGAACGCTTGCAATCGCTCTTGAGGTTGCGACTCGTGCGATGCGGCTAACCGTGTCGTTTTCGTGAAGATTGTTCCCGACATGCAATCTCTGTTCAATGTTCAGTTTGGTCAGTCCTTCCAACAGAGATGGAATGTGCCGGTTCTTACTTCACAAGCGAGCGCAGGACTCTTAGGTTTACAGGATCCATGTCCGCGCCTTCAGCCCCTTCCTTCGGCGTTTCCAGAATCATCGGATGATTGCGGAATCGGCGATCGTTGACCAGGTGGCGAAAAGGCTCCAGTCCCAGGCAACCCCGACCGATGTGGGCGTGCCGGTCGACCCGGCTGCCCAGCGGCTTTTGGCTGTCGTTGACGTGAAAGGCCTTGAGTTTATCGAGACCGACGATGCGGTCGAACTCGCGAAAAGTGGCCCGATACGCTTTTATCGGCGTCAGAGGATAGCCCGCGGCGAACACATGACAAGTGTCGAGGCAAACGCCGGCGCGTTCCGGGTGCTTGCTCATTTCTAGAATGCGGGCCAAGTGCTCGAAGCGATGCCCGAGGCTGCTGCCCTGCCCAGCCGTGGTTTCTAAGAGAACGCGCACATTGAACTTGCGGCAACGGCGGTGTACTTCATCCAGAGCTTTGGCGACGCGCCGCAATCCCGCGGCTTCGTCGCCGTCGGTCGCCGCGCCCGGATGCGTGACGAGATAATCCAGCCCGAGCCTTTCCGCGCGCTCCATCTCATCCACGAACGCCTCAACCGACTGACGATAGAGCGGCAACTGCGGCGACGCCAGGTTGATGAGATAGCAGTCATGGGCGATGGGAATTCGCAAACCGGAACCGCGCCAATGTTGCTGAAAGAGCTGTATGTCCTCGTCGGTCATCGGCTTGCCGCGCCATTGGTTGTTGTTTTTAGTGAAAAGCTGAACGGTGTCGCAGCCGTACTCATTGGCTTTGAGCAACGCCTTGTAGTAGCCGCCCGCGATAGACATATGAGCGCCCAAAAGCGGCATCTTCCGTACTCCCATGAAAGAAAAGTCGGTCCAGCCCGGTTCACCGGGCTTCTCGCAGTTCGGCTTGAGCCAGCGTAGCCACGATCGGCTCAAGCCCAACACCGAGAAGCCTCGTAAACGAGGCTGGAGTAAACGTCTGCCGCACAAACCCGCCGTTAACGGCGGGCCTAAACGCTCCGCGAAAGGCCCGTGAAACGGGCCTGGATTGATGACACAGCCGCAGTAGGCATTTCTGTTCTGTTGACGGAACCCCGGACTGATTCTATGTTGCCTCCAAGCGAAAACCACCAAGGAGCCGCATGAGTCCTTTCGAATCGCTGGTCCAAACCCTCTGGCACATGGTTCTGGATTCCTTGCAAATCCTCGCCGATCTCGTCGCGCTAGGGATGCAATGGTCCCTGCTGATTGCCTGGTTCGCATGGTGGCTCTTGGCCGTCAACTGGAAGAAGACGTGGCCCGCACTGGCACAAGGGGCTTGGGCGCCGGTCGTGTTGCTGATGCTCGTGGCCGCGCTCGCGTGGTCACGCATTGCTCCGAGTGAATACAACATCGGTTTTGCCTACGTCGCCAATTTCTGGTGGCAGCTCGGCGCCGTTGGTCTCATTGCGGCAGCCACGCTCTTTTGCGGCTGGCTCCAAGGCGTCTTCCACTGGGCGCCGGCCGAGATCAGCCTGGAACCGCCCGCGCACGCGGAGGGACATGGGCATCATTAGATTGCGGATTGTGGATTGACGATTTGGGATTATGTGGTCCCTTGAAACTCGAATGCGCTGACAGCGGTAGTGTTCGATAAATCCGCAATCTGCAATCTGCAATCCGCAATCCTCAATTTCAAATAGGAGGCCGCCATGTGGGTCCGTCAATGCGAGCTGGACGCCGACAACGATGCCCCATTGCCCATCCCGAGCCGGATCGCTTCCAACGAGGAGTTCATTCCGCCCGAACAGACGCCCGAACAGAAGCAATATGAAGCGCGCTTGAAAGAGATCAGCGATAAAGCGGCCAAAGCACAAGGCCTGGACCGCCGCAGCTTCCTGCGCACCGGCAGCGGCATGGCGGCCGCGCTCTGGGCCCTCAACGAGGTCTTCGGCAACTGCTACGACGTTTCCGCCGCCGAGATTCAGGATCAGCAGGCCTTCCGCGAACGCTGGCCCAAGGACCAGTTCATCTTCGATATTCAAACCCACCACGTCGACGTCAGCCGCAAGTGGTACGACGACACGCCGGACGGCAAGCGTCTGGTCAGCTTTTTCCAGCTTTTACGCCCGCGCGCCGGCTCACTCGAAAAAAGCCTGGAGCAACTCAACCGCGCCCATTACGTCAAGGAAGTATTCGGCGACTCCGACACCGTGATGGCCGTCATCAGCGGCGTGCCCTCGCGCAACTGGGACCGCAACCCGCTGCCGCCCGACCAGATGGTGGCGACGCGCGAATACGTCAACGGCCTGGCCGGCTCGCAGCGCGTGTTGTCGCACGGCCTCCTCCGCCCCAACCTCGGCAAACCGGAGCATGAGGAAATGGAGCGCCAGGTCAAGAAGCTGCGCATCGACGCCTGGAAAATGTACACGGGCGCGGAGATCGGCGAACGGGCCTGGTTCATGGATGATGAGAAAGTCGCCTATCCCTTCTGGGAACGCACGCGGCGGCTCGGTGTCCGCAATCTGTGCGTGCACAAAGGCCTGCCCCTGGGCGCCTTCAACGAAAAAGCGTGCACGCCGCTCGACCTGGAAAAGGCGGCCCAAGATTGGCCCGATCTCAACTTCATCGTCTATCACTCCGCCTACCGCGGGACCGGCCTCATCGCCCGCGGCACCGGTGAGCGCGTCACCGATCCAGAGAAAAATGACCCGCAGGAAATCCCCTGGATCAGCGACATCTTCCGCATCCTGCGCCGCAATCCAAAAATCCGTAACATCTACTTCGAGCTGGGCAGCACCTTCGGCCAGCTCTCGTCGAGCAACCCGCAGCGCTGCCTGCACATGCTCGGCCAGATGATCCAAACCGGCGGCGC
>JAKEHV010000418.1 GCA_022614915.1 Gemmataceae bacterium
ATTTCGTCATGCCGCATGCCGCTTGGCGGCAGGTCGGCTTTGCGGCAATTGGCGAGCGCGGCTTTGGCGCCGGCGTGCTGCTCGGCGTCGTTGTCCTCCCACTCAATCGAGACCGCGCCGTCGAAGCCGACGCGGTTCAGCTCGATGAAGATTTCCTCCACGCTGTTGGCGTCGCGCAGCGTGCCGGCGGTGACGAAATTCCAGCCGTTGAGGGGATGCCCCATCGGCCGATGCCCGCCCAAAAGGCCCGCGCGGGTGTGCTCACGGCTGACTTGCACTCCCTTGATGTGCGCGCAATGGATGAAGTTCCCGAACTCGCGGATGAACTGGACGACCGAAACGCCTTGCCATTCCATGTGCGATCCGTCGAGGTTGAATCCAACGACGCCTTCATAGCCGGCTTTGCACATGTGATTGATGTAATCGCTCGCCGACTCGATGTCGCCCATGGCGCGTTCACTTGGATGACATTCGAGATCGAAGGTGACGCCCAGTTTCTTGCACACATCCAAGAACGGACCGAAGCGTTCGACCAAAAGCTCGAGACTGACCTGTCGGGCGTCGGCGATGGCATGTCCCTCCAGGCTGGACGGCAGGGGCGGAAACAGGAAGAAATGGCTCCAGCAATGGGCCGGACTCCCGACGAAGCCTGGCAGGGCGACACGGCGGTTTTGCATTTTTCCCAGATAATGGCCCAGCCGCGCGCTGGCGATGAGATCTTTCTGCGACTGTTGATGGATCAGCTTGCCCACCTCGTCAGGGACGAAATACGGATTCGTGCGCGGCGGCTGGCTCTTGGCGCGCCAAGCTTTGTACGCGGCCCGCGCTTCGCCGCGCGTGAATTGCAGGGTTTTGGCGCTCGGCTCGTCGCCCAGCGCCTGACCTTGCAAGTGCGTGGCGATGGTGAATATCTCCAGTCCATGCTTCTTGGCCAAGTCGACGCGCTCTTTGGCGTAAGCTTCTGCACCTTGGTCGGTCATGCATTTATCGAGGTCCAACTCCCAACTGGCTTCTTCCCAGCCGTCGAAGCCTGAGTCTTGCAGAAACTTGACCCACGGCGCCATCGGCATGTTGCCGAATTGGCCGCGGACAAGGCCGATCTGGTGGTAGGAAGTTTTGCCGAAGCGATGTGTTTCGGTTTGCTTGAAACCCATGGAGAGTGTCCTTTGATGAGCGTAAATGGCAAAAAACTTTCCTCTGACTATACAGGTCGAAAAACCAGATGCAACTCCCGTTTACGATTCGCGCTCACGGCGACGTAGTACTACCGTCCTCGCGCTCAAAAAAAAGCTAGATTTGCGGCAAATCCATCCCTGCTCGGTGCCCGCTATGTCCCTGTATCCTCCTAGTCCGAAAACCGTACCCGCGGATTACACAGAGCCGTCGACGCGCTACTGCTGGGAAGTAGTGCTCGTCTTGGCCTGTCTGCTTCTTACCCTGGTCCTTTATCTCGGCCTGGTCGCCGGTTCCGGCTTGGTTCTCTTCAAGCTCGTAACCATTTCTTGGCCGCGCCGCATCGAAGCCTTATATGTTTTCATGCGCGTTCTTGGCGTCTTTTGCAGCGGCTTTTTGTTCCTCTATCTCTTGAAGGGCCTCTTCAAGCACCAGGGCCGTCCCATGGAGGGATTGGTCGAAATCACCGACAAGGACCAGCCCGAGGTTTTTTCGTTCTTGCGCAAGCTGTGTGAGGAGACCGGCGCCCCGTTTCCGCACCGCATCTATGTCTCGCACGAGGTCAACGCCTGCGTTTTTTATTCATCGTCCATTCTGAGCCTGATCTTCCCGGAGCGCAAGAATCTGCTCATTGGGCTGGGCCTTGTGAATGCACTCAACTTGAGCGAGCTAAAGGCCTTGCTTGCCCACGAACTGGGCCACTTCTCCCAGAGCAGCATGACGGTGGGCAGCTACGTCTACGTCGCCAACAAAGTGCTCGCCGATGTTGTTTATGGCCGCGACTTTCTCGACCGGTCCCTGGACGAGATGAAAACCTGGGACTTTCCCGTCGGCAGTTGTGCGCGCATCTTCAGCGTCGTCCTTGGTTATCTGCGCATGGGGATGGAGGCGGTTTTCAACGGCATCAATCGCCTCAATCTCTCCTTGCTCAGGCAAATGGAATTCAACGCCGATCGCTATTCGGTCAAGGCGGCCGGCAGCGAGGTCGTCGGGCAGCTATTGGGGCGCTGCACGTATGCGGGCGAAGTCTTCCAAATGCTCGAAACGAGCTTATGGGCCGGCGGCGATCACAAGCTGTATACCAAAGACGTTTTCGCCCACCTCGAATCGGCCAACGCGGCCCTGGGACGCATCAAAAAGGATCCCCTATGGGGCAAGCGGCCGGAAGTCCTCGGCGCGAAAGAGTTCATTTTCAAGAAACGCCAAGAGCACCGGCCGGAAGATGTGATGTGGGCCACGCATCCCGCCGACTTTGATCGCGAGCGCGCCGCCAAGGACATCTATGTTCCGGCCGAAACCGACGAACGCGTTGCCTGGCTTTTGTTCGCCAACCCGAACGAGCTGCGCCAGTCGGTCACAGCGCGTTACTACGAGACCGTGCACGAGCCGGACGGTGACATCGCGCTCGTCGAGCCGGCTGAGTTTCAGAGATTCCTCGACGACGAATACGCCGAGACCATCTTCGACCAGAAATACGCCGGTTTCTACGACGGGCGTTACCTCGCGATGAAGGACCTTTATTCCTTGCCGAACAGCAATCTGCGCGGCGCCGACGAGGCATTGGATGAAATCGAAGGCATCCACGCCGAGCTGCCCGCTTGGACAAAAGCCCACCGCGGCCGGGTCGAAGAGCGCGAACGGCTTCTCAAGATGCGCTCGGGAGAACGGCAGACGGCAGAGGTGTGCTTCGAGTTTCGGGGCGAACAGCGTGGTCCGCGCGATGTCGACATCCTATTGGCGCAGGTGGACAAAGAGCTCGAAGAAGACCGCAAGATCCTCGAAAAAGGCGATGCCCGCATTTACTTCGCGTACGAGTTTCTGGCCAAAGAGCAAGGCGCCGGGCTCCGCCAAGATTTGGAAGACCGTTACAAGTTCCAGCTGGCCGTGCAGGACATGCACGACAAGACGCAAGGCGCGCAGAAGATCATGCAGCAGGCGCTGAACTTCGCGGACAAGTGCGGCGGCGAAATGTCGGAACAGGCATTCTCCTACGTGGTCGGCGGGTTGCAGGAAGCCGCCGGACGTCTCAATGAAGTGCTGATGACCTCGAGCCGCTTCCGTATCCCGGCGCTTAAGAACATGCCGCAGGGCAAGTTCTTGAGCGAGTTTCTCGATCTCGATCAGCTCATGACCCAGCTCAGCCTGCGCGTCCGCTCTATCGAGGCCAAGTGGATCGATGCGCTCACAGAGCGGCTCGGCGTGCTCGAAGACAAGCTCAATCGGCTGCACTACAAGAGCCTGGGGGCGCTGTTGGGCTTGCAAGAGAGCATTGTGGCGAAGTGGCGCGAGAAAAACCCGCCCAAGGCTGAAGAAATGAGCGCCGCAGGCGCGCCCTAGGAAGTCAACCGCTTACTTCGTGCGCGGCTCTGAAGTCACTTTCGCGGCGCGGTTGGCACAATCAGCGTGCTGTCGTCCAAGCCGGCAG
>JAKEHV010000419.1 GCA_022614915.1 Gemmataceae bacterium
GTCTACGACGGCGGCATCCGCGTGCCGGGCATTGTGCGCTGGCCGGGCCACGTCCCGGCAGGGAAAACGAGCGACCAGCCGATCATCGGTTCGGACTTTTTCACGACGCTGTGCACGATAACCAAAGCGCCGATTCCGAACGACCGTCCGATTGACGGCGTCAACATCGTACCCGCTTTTGAAGGGAAGCCGGTTGTGCGCAAGACACCCATGTATTGGCGTTACCACGACGCCCCCGAACCAATGAAAATCGCCATGCGCGAGGGCGACTGGACGATTCTCTCAAACGTGGAATTGACCAAGTTCGAAATCTACAACATGAAAACCGATCCGCAGCAGAAGACGGAATTAAGTGCCAAAGAGCCCGCCCGCCTGCAACAGTTGCAAGCGACACTCCGAAGGCTGAACGCGGAAATCGAGAACGAAGGACCGGACTGGTGGCGGGGATACGAAGAGCCGAAACCAAAGAAGAAGACGCCCTAGCCTGAACGTGCATCTGCGTTTAGCTGTGGTTTCAGATTACACCGCGGCGTGAGTGAAGAGAGCAACCATGAGCTGGGATGTCTTGGTCGTCAACTTTGCAGGCAAAACGCCGCCGGCGAACGAGATGGCGGATGAACCACCAGCGGTTCCACTCGGGCCTGCTGCCAAGGTTCGCAACGACATTGCCGCCAAATTGCCCGGCGTCAATTGGTCTGACCCGACCTGGGGCATTTACGATGGGGACAAGTTCTCCATCGAGTTCAACACCGGTAAGGACGACCCGCTCGAATCGATCCTGTTGCATGTTCGCGGCGGCGGCGATGCCATCCCAGCCATGATGGCATTCGCGAAGCCGCTGGGTTGGTCCTTACTGGATTGCTCGACCAGCGAGTACCTGGACCCCGAGAATCCGTCCTCGGAAGGTTGGGAAGGATTCCAAGACTACCGCGACAAAGTGATGCGTTCGGTTGAGCGCAAGAAGCCAAGAGGCAAAGCAAAGAAGCCGAAAAGCAAAGGAAAGAAGCCGACAGGCAAAAAAGAGAAGTCAAAACGCAAAGAAAAGCCGAAGAGCAAACGGAATTCAAGGAAGGCCTAAGCCGAGTCAGGCATTCCGGGGCGCGTTTCTCCCAGGCTAGCCAGTGCCTGCCGTCTAAGGCAGTGTGCGAATGCCTTGCCTTGCCTTGCCTTGCAACCCCCATCGCCAGCCCTGCAAACCATTTTCGACAGTTTTCGTCGCAAGTCCCAGTCGGCACGGAGGTTAATTCACTGCAACCCAGCTTTGCAAGGCATTTTCTCCTATTCACTCACTCATTCTGCTTGATGACAGCGAACCAAGCCTTCGGCCCACCCTTCGAAAACGAGAAGTCCGTAACCTCCGGGTTCACCTCAAAGCGGACCGAGTGCACGGATTTGACTTCCCAGCCGTCGGCAACGGCGTCGTACAATTCCGGCCACGACACGCGTCGCGGCCCCTGTGTGCCCGGTTCACCGTCGCTGAAGCACATCAGGAACAGCCTGCCGCCCGGCTCTACCACATGTCGCAATCCCTGGACGTAGCGGCGCCGGTCGTCGTCGCTGTAGACGTGGAACAGGCCGCTGTCGATCACGCTGGCGAAGCGCTCGTCCCAATCGCCCTCACCCCTTACCCCTCTCCCCGAGGGAGAGGGGTAAGGGGTGAGGGTCAGTGCGTCCTTGACCAGAAACCGCACGGACAGGCCACGCTCGGCCGCCTTGCGCCGGGCACGCAGGATCGCATCGTCGACAAAGTCAATGCCCGTCACCTGATGGCCCCGAGCGCCAAAGAACAGGGCGTTTTCGCCGGTGCCGCAGCCGGGGTCGAGCACCGGGCTGACCACTTGGTCGGCGACCACCACGAACGGCGGCTGCGGTTTGCCGATATCCCAGGGCGGCTGCCCGGCGTAGAAATTCTCAAAGGCGGTTCGGTCTGGTGCTGTACTCATCGTTGTCGCCTTCGTTCGCGCTAATGGGGGTATCTCTTTCCGGTCGTCTCCGAAGCAGACCTTCGACGAACACCTTTCGTTTCATTTATGTCAATTCGTTCCAATTCGTTCCAATTCGTGCCAGCGAGGGGGTGTCTGGTTGACCGTGGAACTAATCCTGTAAGTTCTCTGCTTGCCGTGACTTACAGAGACGGATTCGTCTCAGCACACAAATACGCAGATGAACGAATCCGTTGAGCTCCTCAACCCGACTTATTTCTTCGTGGCAAACGCATATAGGTGCCCGGCGGTGCGGACGTACAAGGTGTTGTCAGCGATGGCGGGCGTCGCCGCCACGCGCTCGCCCAACTCGGGGTTCTGCGCGACCACCTCCGGTTTGGCAGTCCCGGCTTTGAGGACAGTAATGACGCCGTTATCCAGGGAGGTGAAGAAAATGTGCCCGTTGGCAGCCACTGGGGACGCGTAGTATTCGCCCTCTGCCAGCGCCCTCTCTTGAAGATAGATCACCTTGCCCGATTTCGCGTCGTAGGCTGTGACCAGTCCGCCGTCCTTGACCATGACGTACTGGCCGCGGTAGGCGATGCCTGAGGCGATGTAGGGCAGGCCTTTCGTCGTCTTCCAGAGCACGTGCGACTTGGTCACATCGCCGCTGCCGCCGGCCTTTAACGCAAACGCGCTGCTCTTCCCCTCGGCCATGAACTTGAGCGTGCTGTCCCACTCGTCGCGGGCGAGTTTGCCGTCCTTATTGAGGTCGTTGCCTTCAAAAAAGTCCTTGAGAAAGGTTTTTTGGGCCTCTTCATTCGAGAGAAAGCCGTCGCCGTTGTCGTCCGCCATTTGCAGCAGGGCGTCAAACGTGGGCATCTGAAAGTCCTTGTCGTCCGGGCCGCCGGGCGACCAGCCGGCGAACAGCAATGTGCCCTCGACCGCGACAGGCGAGGAGCAGACGCCTGACGGCATGCCGGCCACAGACCACTTTTCGTCGCCGGATGTGAGGTCATAGCCGATCATGCGCGCGTGCCCCGCCGCCACCACTTGCTTGCCCGCCGGCGTGTCCCACACCACCGGCGTGCCGTACGACATGGGCGACAGCCGCTTCTTTTCCCATTGGATCTTGCCCGTGACCGCGTTCAGCGCGAAGATCTTCGAGCCCTTCATCTCGTCTTGCACGACAACGACCAGGCCGTCGGCAAGAATGGGCGACGTGCCAGTGCCGAAGCCCCCGGTTGCCGTCGGCATTTCAAACGTCCATAGCTCGTTGCCGGACAGGTCGTAGCTGATCAAGCCACACGAGCCGAAGTAAGACACAATCCGCTCCCCGTCGGTTGCGGAAGTGGATTGGGCCGGGTTGCCGACTTTCTTGAAGTACGGCTCGATTTTTTTGGCGTTTGCCTCCTTGCGCCATGCTTCTTTTCCGTCCAAACGATTGTACGCAACCGTGTAGAGCTTACCGCCGTCAAACGCCGTGATTACCAGTTTGTCCCCGGCGACGATTGGTGAGGAAAACCCGCTCGGCGCCGGCACCTTCCATTTCAGGTTCTTGTCGGGACCAAACTCCACGGGTGGCTTCTGCCCCTCCGCGACGCCCGATCCGCCCGGACCGCGAAACTGGGGCCAAGCGAGCCGCTGATCCTGACTCTGTACGTAGGCCGCGAATAACCCCACCGCCACGAACGCGATCCATTTCTTCATGTCCATTCTCCTCGGTTGTGGGTAAAGATTTGCTAGACGGCACTCGGATGACGGCCAACCGGCATTGGGCAAACCGCGCCGGCCGAGAAGCCCTCTGCTTCGATCCCAAACGCATGGTCGAAGCGCGCGCGGTAGTTCTCCCAGGCGATCGCCGAGGTCAGCTCAACCATCTGTTGCGGGTTGAAGTGCTTGCGCAGTTCGGCGAACAGCTCGTCGGACACGTCGACAGGCGTTTCCGTCATCGCGGCGGTATAGCGCAGCACCAGCCTCTCCCGATCGGAAAACGCCGGGCTCGCTTCGAAGTGGTCCAAGTCGAGAAGCTGTTGCTCACTGATTCCCTGGTTTCTGCCCACGGCAGAACCGATGTCAATTCAGAACGGACAGCCGATCAGAGTAGCCGCTTTGATGGAGGCAAGGGACTTAAGGGCACCGACTGCGCCGCTGCTTGTCCGCCTTCCATCTGCCCGAGCGCCCTCAGCAGTCTCGGGTGATGAGCAGCAATCTTGATGGGCTCGATTAGCCGGGGCTGCCCCGTGAGTTTGCTCATCTCGCGTTTGACCAGCCAATACACAAACCGGGTGAACCAGCCGGCCTCGCGGGGTTCGACACCTTTCATGCGCGCCATGATGTCACCTCCAGAACTAAGAATCGCGCTCTCTGTCACCGCCGTGTTCTATGAGTCCCTTGCTCGCGCGTCGGGCTCGTGTTAGCTCGTGACGGTTGTTCGGCGGCGCTCGTACGGTTCGCGCGCTGCGTACGCGACTCCTGTGCGCACTTCCCGTTCGAAGGCCGCGATAGACGTGAATATGCCGTTTTGCATTCATGGTTGATGTCCTTTCCTCAGGGTTTCGCGCGAGCCGCAGGGCCCGCACTACAATGTAGTCGTTTTGTCGAGCCAATTATCGACAGCCGCACTCGGAAATTGGGGTGTTTGTAATTTCGGCCACAACTGCCCTCATGAGGCATCCGGACGCGGAAAGCCTCGCCCCCTGAGCGTGCACCGTGGCCAGAAAGGCCTTCCCCGCGGCGTCGATCGTCGTCACACCCGCCAGGTCGAACACAAGGACCTGGTGGGGCTGGCTGGCCAACGCCTGGCGCCGATTCCCATTGACACGCCGGTTACAATTGCGACTTTTCCAGTGAGCTTCTTTGTTGTCGTAGCCATCAGGTGTCCTGGCTCACTTCCTTCAGTGTCCAGGCAATCTGATTTCGATTCCGAACTTGGGAGCGATGGCCAGCAGCTTTTCGATCTCTTCTTTCGTCGGCGGTGGGGCGGTCGTTGCGCCTTGAGGCAACGGAACGCCGACCTGCGGCAGCGTCTGGTGCGGCGTGGTTTGGGTCCCGCGGCGGTCCTGGCGGTTGCGGCGTGGCCGGCCGCTGCGGTGTCGGCGCCTGTTTCCCCTGTCCTGATGAATTCCATCGTGAAGGCCGCAACCAGCGTTGCGGCAGGGGACGCGGCGGCCTCGGTCGTATCGGCCAAGGTCGCTGCCTTAACAGAAGGAGTCCTGATAGCCATGTTCCTGAGCAAACACACCATCGCAGTGGCGGTTCTTGCGGTGCTGGTTGTAATCGCGGTGGGTACTGGCGCCATTCTGCACCAGATGCAGGCCGCCGAGCAGCCCGAGCGCCCCACCGTGGAAAAGCCTCTGGCCCAAAAAGAAGACAGGTCAAAGGCCGAGTCACGCCCGGTCGTCGTGCGTGAAGACGCACATATTCGCACGATCGCGTGGAACGCCAACGGCAAGATCCTGGCCACTATCGGGATCGTCTATGAGACAGTAGACTTCGGGATCGTCACCGACGACGACGGGAATTCCACGCGCCGGGGCGGCGTTTTCCCGCACAGCACCATCAGGCTCTGGGACGCCACGACGGGAGAGCTGGTGCGGTCGCTCGGAGAGGAGAAGGACACCTACATTGCCGCCATCGCCTTCTCCGCCGACGGGAAGACCGCGGCGGTCTCTACCTCGAAGCACATCTTGCCGAAGCCCCCTGAAGCCCCCGTCACGTTCGAGACGGAAATCCGGGTGTTGGACGCACAGACCTGGGCGCTCAAGCACAAGGTAAAGGAGTTCGCTAGTGCCCTCGCCTTTTCCCCGGACGGGACGAGGCTGGCACTGGGGGGTCGGAGTCGCCTGGCGGAGGACGCCGCCTTCGTGAGATTGTGGGACGTCCAGAAGCAAAAGCTGATCGGCGGAACGGAAGGCGGCAGCTACCGCGTGCACTGCCTCGCTTTCGCGAGCGACGGCAAGCAGCTAGCGGCCGGCGATGAGAACGGCGCGGTCCGTCTCTTTGACGGCCTGACCGGCGCCCTACGGCGGGATTTCGAGGGCCACGGCCCCCTGCGCTCCGGAGGCGAGCAGTGCGTCACCGGGGTCGGCTTCGGCCCGGACGGCAAGACCCTCGTGAGCGGCAGCATGGACAAGTCCGTGAAGCTCTGGGACGTGGCAGCGGGGAAACTGCTGGGGTCGCTGGAAGCGAGCAAGGGCCCGGTCTCCGCCTTTGCCTTCTCCCGGGACGGACAGCTCCTTGCCACCGCCGGGGGGGCGGGAGAGGATGGTAAGTCGGTCGAGGTCCTCCTGTGGGACGCGAAGACTTGGAAACTCAAGAAGGTCTGCCCGGACCAAACGATGCATGTGAACTCGCTGGCCTTCTCCCCCGACGGCAGCACGTTGGCCATCGGTGCTGGCGATGGCTTCAACAGCAAGGTTAACACGGAAACTGGTCGCGCCAAGACGCCCGGCGAGCTCAGGCTCTGGACACTGGCGTCACCGCCCGGCGAAAAGAAGTAGCAGCCAGCAACGAACCAAGCGCCACACTGGGAATTCGCTCGACTAGGCTGAATTTGGTAGCTTGTCCAGCAGCCGCAGCAGGCCGTCCAGAATCGTCATGGGGTGCGGTGGGCATCCGGGGATGAAGAGGTCTACCGGCAAGAGCGATGTGCAGCCGTTGTGAACCTCAGGGTTATCCGCGTAGGGACCGCCGCTGATGGCGCAGGCGCCGACGGCGATGACCAACTTGGGGGCGGGGACGGCAGCGTAGGTGTCCAGAAGGGCGGTGCGCATATTCTCGCTGACCGGGCCGGTGACGACGATGCCGTCGGCGTGGCGCGGCGAAGCGACGAACTGGATGCCGAAGCGGCCCAAGTCAAAGACGA
>JAKEHV010000420.1 GCA_022614915.1 Gemmataceae bacterium
TATCACGGCGTTGCACCTGACCGCCCCCGCTCCACGGCTCCTTCAGGTGCAAGCCCCCACAGCGGGGGCGGCAGGTGAACTCGTTGTTCGGCGGCGCGGAGAGGACGCAGAGAAGTCTAGAATTTGCACCGGAGTTGTCGCAATGCCATCTATTCGGTCAAGGCTGCGTTGTTTAGGCCCCCGTTTCAGTTTGCCCACCGACACGCAATCTGAAATGTGACCCCCTATTTTTCGACATAACAAGTTTCCGGTAAAAGCTTTACGATTTTCCGTTGGACATTTCACTTTTTCGCCATTTGAAGAGAACTTAGAGGTCCCAAGACCAAGATCGAATTCAGTGCCGAGCACGCCATAGACCAAACGCCCAGGTCAGCGCAAACGACTATGGACCCGCCTTGGGCATCGGCAGCGCCGGGCGATTTGGCTGCTGCTGAAACAGCATAAGCGCCATGCCTTCTGGGCGCGGCTGAGCGTCGGCGGGCAGCGACCAGCCTTGCACGCCGCGGCCGGGCAGCACACGCACCACGTTGACCGCCCAAGCCGAATTGACCGCAACGCGGTCGCCGCTCATTTCACCCAATGGTATCGCGGCTTCGATTTGCCAGGCGTCCTCTGTGCTGTGGACGGCGACAAACCAGCGCGGGTTCCAGGTCGAGTCGCCCCAGCAATCTTCGCGGACGCAACCGCGCTGATCCACTTGAAAGTGGAAATAGGTGGAGTAGTCCCGATCCAAATCGATCAATATACCGACCCGGTCGTGGCCATCCAGGTGGGCGTCGCGCGACCGGTTCTTCACCGGCGGAACGTGTTTGCCTTCCGGATGTTGGCAGCGCAAGGCAACATAAAGGAACTCGTTGTCGTACGCGAACCAGGCTTTCGTCACATAGTCCTTGACGGTATCGCCCGCGGCATTCTCCAGCATCATCGGTTGAAGGCCTTGCCAGCACGCGTCGTCGAACTTGCCGTCGAGGTAGGGCTTTTGCGACGCCAGCCGGCACAGGCCGACGCGGCGCGGCGGCGGCAGGCCCCGGTTCGCCAGCCATAGCTCCGCGGAGGCGGCGTCGTGCCAGGGGCCTTTGGGGCCGAACATTTGGAACCGCTTGTACCATTCCTCGGCAGCCGCAAATTCGCCGAGCTGCCGCCGCGACGACTGCAAACAGAATTGAATCGAGGGATCGGACGCATACAGTGGCCCGAACGCCGCCAGACGATTGCCGATTTCCAGGCTGCCTTTGAACCAGTGCCGCGTTTCGTCGCGGCTGCTCAGGAAGGTAAGGCGGCCGTCGCGCGTCTGGTTGACGCCGCCGACTTTCTGAATCTCCTTGCTTTTTTCGTAGTGCTTGGGTCCGTCGAAATGCTGCGCGAAGCCGACGTTGGACACCATGAGAAACTGCCCTAATTCGTGACGTCGCCGGGCTTCGCTGCTGCTTATGTGCCGCACCAGCCAGCGATAGGCGTCAGCGGCCAAGGGATGCGACGGATAGCGGTCCACCATGAGCAAAAATGCTTCGCGGGCCAAGAGCCATTGCCCTTTGCGCGCGTATTGGTTGCCGATGGCGAAGGCGGCCTTGGCGCCCTGGTCGTCCGACAAGCCCGCGAGCGCCGGGGCGATCTGGGCAAGGGTCTGGCTGGGATCGGTTAGGTTTTCCGCCAGCACCAGCAGATTGCGCCGGGCCAGAATCTGCTTGCGCATCTCGGGATTGTCGTTTTCTTCGGCGTCGATGTGCCGGCGCGTATCCCCAACGGCCAGCGCGATGCCGTGCATGAGGTGCTTTTGGTTCTCCGCACCTTCGACAGAGCTGTAGAGAAGCCGATAATAGCGCTGCGACGGCACGACCTCGGTCGCATCGCCGAGGAGATCGGCGGCGGCGGTGACAAAGTCCTTTACGCTGGCTTCCAAACGCGGTTGCGGCGCGTGATTGTCGTGGCTCACCGCTCCTTCGTTTTTCTCCCAAAGACAGTACAGTTTCTTGACACGCCACGGCGACAGCCCAAGTTGCTCCACTTGCTCCGGAAAGTTCTTCGCGTCGGCGGCCAGCTTGACCGCTTCGGCCAATGCCTCGATCAGCAAAGCGCTGCCCGGACTCTTGCTGGAAGGCTGGCCGGCCACCACAACTTCCGGCCGCCAGATGCGCAATCCAAGGACAAGCTGACGAAGAATCTCCTTGCCGGCTTGTTGGGCGTGCATTTGGTCCCAGTATTCCAGAAGGTGCTTGGGCTCGGCTTGGGCCAGGTGCTGGGGCAGAGGAAACTGCCACAAGAGTTCGGCGCCCGCGCCGCCGGCCAGGCGCGTCGCGGCGGCCAGGCGCTGCGGCTCGGCGGCGCGCGGCAATGCGGCCGACGCGGGGTCGGGAGCGGAAAGCCGCAGTGTGGTCAGCAAATAGCCTTCGTTGGCCCCAAGATGCGCCAGCGCATCCAGCGGCAAATCGTCGTTGCCGGCGTGGACGAAGCAGGCGGCGGCGCGCTTGCCGCCTTGGCGCTGCGTCTTCCAGGTTTCTCCGCCGTCGTTCGTGCTGACGACCGTGCTCAATTCGCCAACCGCCCAGCCCCGTTTTTCATCGAGAAAGTAGACGCCATAGAGCGGCAGCGGCTGCCCGGTCTTTTTGAGCTTCCAGGTGACGCCGCTGTCGTCGGTGTGCAAGAGCGCCGAGCCGGGCCGGCCCACGGCCCAAGCCCTGACGCCGACCGCGTGGATGGCGTTGAAGTCGAGGTTGGCCAAGACTTCCTGCGGCAGTTTCAAGTCCGCGAAGCCCCAGCTGGCGCCGCCGCTGACGCTCGTGAGCACCAGGCCGCCTTGTCCCACCGCCACGGCGCGGCGCGGCAGGATATGCAGGCCGCGGATAGCCCGCCCGCCCAGCGTTTCGGCGTCCGCGGCGCCGAATTGGTCCTGCCGCATCGTTGCCAGCCGGCTCCACGCGCCGCCCAAGAGCGCCGTGTTCGCGTCAGCAAAGTCGCCCGAAAGCCACGAGGTTGTCCGCGGCCCAGGCACGGGCGCCCACGAACGGCCGCCGTCCGTCGTCTTGAAGACGCCCGAAGCGTATTGGTCGGCGCCGTCGCCGAACACGAAACCTGTTTTCTCACTCACGAACTTGACTTGATTGAGTCCGGGGAAGGTGTTGCTCAAGATGCGCTTCCAGGAAAGGCCGCCGTCGTCGGTGAACAAGAGGACGCCGACGCTGCCGCGCCCGTGCGGCAATTCCTCACGTCCCGCCGCCCAGCCCAAATACGGATTCAAGAAGACTACGGAGCGCAAGGACGCACGCACACCTGTCGCCTGCCGCTCCCATGATTGCCCGCCGTCGATCGTGTGCCAGACGACGCCTTCATCGCCGACTGCCCAGCCTTCCTTCTGGTCCACGAAGTGCACCGCCCGCAGCGCCGCATCGTCGAAATAGCGCAAGTCCGCAGCATGCGCTTGACGTGCCGCGATGGAGACCGCGAATGTCACCAGGAGCGCGAAAAAACCGCGACGCATGACAGGCTCCTTCCCTGGAACTCGTAGGACAGGTTCCAACCTGTCCCGTCCGCGGACAGGTTGAAAACCTGTCCTACGAATCAATCCAACATCCAGTAGCGCAGGATGCAGAAAAAGGCTTGGAATGCGTCCTTGAGGCCGATCTTCTTGCCTTCCTCATAGGTGCGGCCGCTGTAGCTGACGGGAATCTCATAGATGCGCCAAGACGGCCGTCTTTTGGCAATCTTGGCAGTGATTTCCGGCTCGAACCCGAAACGATCCGACTTCAGTTTTAGGCCTTGCAGCACCTCGCGGCGGAAAACCTTGTAGCAAGTTTCCATATCCGTGAGGTTCAGATTCGTGAACATGTTGGAAAGCATCGTCAGCGCTTTGTTGGCCACGTAGTGCCAAAAGTACAAGACGCGATGGCTTTCCCCAATGAAGCGTGAGCCGTAGACCACGTCGGCCCGATTCTCCACGATCGGCTGAACGAGGCGCGGATACTCAGCCGGATCGTATTCCAGGTCGGCGTCCTGCACGACGACTACGTCGCCGCTTGCGCGCGCGAAACCGGCGCGCAGAGCGGCGCCTTTGCCCTGATTGGTCTTTTGGTACAACACAATGTGGCCGCGGAGCTCGAGCTGCCTCAGGATGTCACGAGTGCCGTCGGTGCTGCAATCGTCAATGAGGATAATCTCTTTGGGGATAGGCACCGCCTCGACGCGGCGGACCAATTCGCGAATCCATTGCACTTCGTTGTAAACGGGGATGACGACCGAGATCTTGAAGTTCGCCGGCATCGGATAGATGCCAAGCTGCCGGCACACGCCTTCACCGAGCAGGCGTTGCAGCACCTCGACGCGTTTGCCGGGCGAATCGGCGACCCGCGCCAATAGGCCTTCGATTTCCGGGTGATGCGGACCGTGGCGAATGTAACTCGCGCCGGCCGCCGACGGGGTCGCGCTCATGCTCCGTTCCTTAGCATGACAGTCTGGGTAAACCGGGTAAGTGCCTCTTCGGCGCGCATTATGCGGCAATGGGCAGATGGAAACAAGGGCGGTTTACCAGTGCCGCACACGATAGTAAGCGGCCCGCGCGAACCGTACTGACCTGCGCGGCGCTGGATTCGCCTCACTTGAGGTTGTCCCATTCCGAAGCCGACGCCGCTAGTGGCCAGAAACTTTAGTAAAATACCCAGAAAGCTGTTTTTACATGTCCAAAAAGGGAGGTGTTTGGCGATTATTGAGAATGGAGAATTGTCGCCCTTTGGCAAAGCGCCTGCCAAGGAGCACAACCATGGGAAATGCCTATGTCCCCCCCCAGTAATTTGGACAAGTTGAAGCAGCCGGATAAGGACGATTCCAGCTGGCGTCAGCTGACGGAGCGATTCAAGCTGTCCGCCTGCCAGGTAAAGGTGTTGCGCTTGCTTCTGGAAGGCGAAACGCAAAAAGCCATCAGCGGTAAGATGCACTGCACGCGCGGTGCTGTAAAAAGCCACGTCCACAGGATTTACGAGAAACTTGGGGTGCGAACTGCCGCTCAGCTCGGCGTTCGCGTTGCCGAGTTTTTCGCAGATTTGTACCCAAAAGGGGACAGACGCTAAGCGCCGGTTCTGCTCTAATCCCACGGAACAACACTGATCTGCAACTTTGAGGAGGATTAGGCCATGCGCAAAGTCTTTCTGATCGTCGGCGCTTTTATTACGATGGTGCTGGTCTTAGAGCACTGCCGTGCCGCGGACGTGCAAATCACGAAGATTACCACGACGAAAGTCGGGGCGCCTTTTTAGAAGGTCGAATTCGAAGGAACATTGGAACTCAAAGACATCGGCGGCGGTTTCGAAACGTGGTCGGGGTTCAGGGCTTTCATGACCGATCCGAACACAAACCAAATCAGTGTGACTATTAATGATTTGGTCAAACCAACCCTGACGACCAAAGGAAGTTTCAAAGTGACAGGCCTTGCGAACGAAGTTATGGGAAAGCCTAAATGGACTGCGAATGCAGAAATGGATTATTACGACGACAGTTCCGGCAAGCCCAAGACGAAAGTCGCCAAGAAAGAGTTTAATATCCCACCGTAGGCTTTCTGTCGGCATGCAAAGAAGAAGGAGAATTGCAGCATGAAATCCAGGAACGGTTTTACATTGCTGGAGATGTTGGTTGTTATTGCGATCATTGCAATACTCGTAGCCCTCTTGCTTCCGGCAGTGCAAAAAGTCCGATCAAGCGCACAGCGCATCGAAAGCATGAACAAACTGAAGCAAATGATGTTGGCGACGCACCACTTCGGGGATGTGAATCGGGGGTATCTTCCAAACGTTTATGGTGTGAACGAATTGACATCCACGTCCGAGCGAACGCTTTTCGTCGCCATTATGCCTTTTTTGGAACAACAAAACAGCTACAAAGAATTTGTGACAAAGGAAGGAGGGAGCGGAAACAATGTCGCGATCCCCGATTACTTGAATTACGCTGATCCGACATTGACCGGCAGTCATTCGAGTGTGGCGTGCTATGCCGCGAATGCGGTCGTGTTTCCCCGCAGGGCCTCAGTCAAGCAGTTTGTTGACGGAATGTCGAATACGCTTGCATTTGGGGAACGCTACTCTACTTGCACGGGCTCAATAATCGGATGGTTCCAAAACCCTGACCTTCCCATTTGGTTGCCCCAGCCGAATCCGCACGGCTACATAGTTATGCGTGCCGCGACTTTCGCTGACAAAACGATTGCCGACGCTGTTCCCGTCACCATTGGCAACCCTCCGCAAACCAAGAGCTCCGTGAGGGGCTTGACTTTTCAGGTCCGCCCATCCATTGCCGCATGCGATCCGCGGGTACTCCAGACGCCATTTGATGCCATGCCAACGGCGTGGGCAGATGGCAGCGTCCGCATGATCGCGCAGGGAGTTTCGGAAACCACATTCTGGGGCGCGGTAACACCGGCAGGCGGCGAAGTCCCGGGCAACGATTGGTAGGCCATTACATCCCGTCGAGCTGCGACGGGGTGTCTATGTCCCTGATCGCGAGTGTTTAGAAGCCGCATCGAATAATGCGCGGCCCGTCCCGCCTTGGCTCGTTTGCTCGCTCCAAATCGAAGAACACCGCAACCACGCCGGCACCACCCGCTCCGTAGCCGTTGTCTAGAAACGGCCTCCATTCCGGATTGATTCTTTCGCACGACGACATTATCTTGCCTCGCCAAACCAACTATCTGGAGAGTGAAATGCAGGGAAGCGCCGGTGTGCCGCTGTGTGATGTACAAGCGCAATACCGCGAATTGGAAGAACCGCTGCGCGAAGCGGTGGAGCGCGTGCTCCGCTCCGGGCAGGTCATCCTCGGCCCCGAAGTGGAGGCCTTGGAGGAAGAGATTGCCCGCTATTGCGGCGCGGGCTACGGCATCGGCTGCTCCTCCGGCTCGGACGCGCTGCTCTTGGCCCTGGCCGCACTCGGTGTCGGTCCCGCCGACGAAGTCATCTTGCCCCCTTTCACTTTCTTCGCTTGCGTCGGCGCGGTCTGCCGGCTCGGCGCGCGGCCTGTTTTCGCCGACATTGACCCCTGGACCTGTAACATCGATCCCGCGCAAGTCGAAGGCAAGATCACCGAGCGCACCAAGGCGATCATGGCCGTTCATTTGTACGGCCAATGCGCTGAGATGGAACCGCTCTGGCGCATTGCGGAACGATGGCAGCTCCCGATCGTCGAAGATGCGGCCCAAGCCATCGGCGCCGAGTATCACGGCAAGCGCGCGGGGACTCTGGGCGCGATCGCTTGCTTCAGCTTTTATCCCACCAAAAACCTGGGCGCCCTTGGCGACGCCGGCATGGTCGTCACCAGCGACCCGGATTGGGCCGAGCACATGCGATGCCTGCGGGCCCACGGCATGGCGCCGCGCTATTACCACAAATACATGGGATGGAACGCCCGGCTGGACGCGCTGCAAGCCGCAATGCTTCGGGTCAAGCTGTCGCACCTGGACCGCTGGACTACCGCCCGGCAACAAGCCGCCCTGCGCTACGACGCCTTCATCGAAGAGCAGCACCTGGCCCACTTCCTGCAACGGCCCACCGTCCGCCCCAACCGCCGCCATGTTTTCAATCAATACGTCGTGCGCGTCGCTCGCGGCCAGCGCGACGCCTTGGTCCGGCATTTCAAGCACGAGAAAATCGGCTGCGAAATCTACTACCCGGTCCCGCTGCACTTGCAAGAATGTCTGCACCATCTCGGGCACAAGGAAGGAGACTTTCCGGTCAGCGAAGAAGCCGCCCGCTCGGTGCTCGCGCTGCCCATGTTTCCGGAAATCACCGTGGATCAGCAGCGCCGCGTCATCCAAAGCGTGGCTGCCTTCCAGCGGCAGGAGACGCGTCTGGCGGCGTAGCCGTCAATTAACCTGCTGCCCGAATCGACAGTTGCGGGATTCAAGGGATGTAATTGATCGTGTTGTAAATCTCCGCCGCCATTGGCGTGCCGTCTGCTGCGCGTAGGTTCTTCAGGTAAATCCCCATCTGCATCACCGGCCGCAACCCGGGAATGGTCAGCGTCACGGTCTTGCCGTCCGTGAAAAGCGTCGCGCGCTCGACCGTCACGGGATCGCGGCCCACTTTGCCGGGGTTCTTGATTGAGAAGTCTTTCGAACCGTACTTGTCGCTCCACCAGACGTAGGTCCATTGTTCGACTTCGACACCGTCAAGCGACGCCTTGTCCACGGGCTGCGTGAAAGTGATATCGATTGCGTCTTTCTTCACGCGCAGGGCCTTGGGCATATAGACCGGTTTGCCTGTGTAGCGAACGCGTTCGAATGAACCGTCCGACTTGGCGTTCGAACCCCAACCCTTCAAACCACAAAGGTAAAGCTGGCCATCAACCGGGTGAAAACGGGCCCGCATGATGCCCGATGCGAACTCCAGCGGGAAGCCGGTGACGCCGCCTTGGAAGCGTTCGCCGTCGCGTTGCGCAAAGACGAGAAACAGCTTGCTATTGCCGTAGGAGGTGTGCAAGAGATCTTTTTCGAACGGTCCCCATTTCTTGGACGTGACCCAGACCTGGCCGCCGGAGGAATTGTCTTCCTTGTGCGGTATCCAGCACAACGGCAGCACCGGCTCGGGATAGGGCTTGGTCAGTCCCCAGGGATAGCCGTACCAGCCGCCTGGGCGCACGAAGTCGATTTTCGACGTGGGCACGTTGTTGCCCTGGTTGTCGGCGATGGTGACGGTGTCATCGGGGCCGACGCTCATGCCGTTGGGTTCGCGGAAGCCGGTGCAGATGAGTTCCGCTTTGCTGCCGTCCTTGGCGACTTTGATAACGCCGCCGTGCATGGGCGTGCCTTCCATGACGCGATGGCTGCCGCGCGCGTAGTAGAAGTTGCCGGCACGGTCGGTGTGCAGTTCCATAGCGAAACTATGGAACGACGGCGCAGTCGGCCCGTCGTTGTTGAAGTTCTCGTAGAAGTCTGCCTCGCCGTCGCCGTTAAGGTCGTGCAAGCGCGTGATCTGATCGCGGCCAAGCACATAGATGACGTCATCGACGATCTTGAGGCCGAGCGGTTCGTAAAGTCCTGTCGCGAAACGTCGCCAGGTGACTTTTTCCAAGGTGGCGTCGAGGCCCGAGATGAGCCAGACGTCACCGTTCCAGGTACAAAGCGCACAGCGGCCGTCTTTGAAGAAATCGAAGGCGCCGAGGCGCATCCACGAATTCCACGGGTTCTTGTCCGGAAGAGGGATAGAATCGACGACATAGGGTTTGTCGTTGGGCGCGAGCTTGCCGCGAACGGTAATGGCATCTTTCCAACGCGGCGGCCCACCTTTGCAAAGAGCCGGCAAGTCCTCGATCGCACCGGCTTCGCGCATGATTTGCCGAAACTGATTCTCAGACACGTCGCGGGCCATGAAGATTTTGAACGCCCTCGGGAATACTCTGGGAGGCACGACAAGCGACAGCCGATTGCCCGACAGTTGCCAGCTGGAGCGTACGCCGACGACGCCGACGCGCAACGTCGCGTCGGGCCGCTTCAGCGCAATCGTCGGCGCGCCCGCGGGCGCTTGCTCCTCGATACTGGTCGCGCCGGGCAGATCACAAAGGAACAGTTGTCTTTCCTCCGGCAATGAATCGATCCACACCGTGCGACAAAAGACTTGGCTTTTGTCCCGAACCAGCATGCTCGGCAATTCCAGAACTTTCGACTTGCCAACTGTATAAGAGAGAATCGTCTTCCAGCCGTAAAGATAAAGCCCCTTATAATGGACCACTTCCTTCTGTAAGGCGCCGAAGCCAGATCGGCGTGGGTCCTTGAAGTCGCCGCTCGCGGACCAGCCGGGGGTTTGCGCATTCTGAATAAAGACCGGCAGGCGGAGGTGAGCCAGAGTTTCGCCCTTGTAGCCGTTGAGGTTCGTACCCCGGATGTTCACGAACCCGCCGCCCCAGACGGCCGCGAACGCGCACATTTCCGTGTCAAACGCGGCGCAGGATTTGCTCCCAAGATGTACATTTACCGAACGGAGAATGATCGTTTCCGGCTGTCCTTTGCGCAGGCCATAATCAAGCATTGCTTTGGCTTTTTTGCCCTCGCCGACAACGGTGCGGTCGGCGCTGATGAGGCTGTATGAAAGAAACGGGCCGTAGTTCATCTTTTCGCCTTGGCCCGTCAGGTGCGGATCGAATTCGAACGAGTCGCGCGGCACCTCGATTTGCGCAAATGTAGGAGAAGCGATTCCTAACAAGACGGCAAGGCAAGCGATTCGTTGGGAGTGCATAGAATCCAAATTACCCGTGCCGCGTGCCGCTGACTATGGACGTGTCAAGAATCTTAAATGACTTATCGCAACCTGAGGCCTATCCCATTCCGGTGGATGCGGTCGAGGTGCACCAAACTCACATCTCGATGGTGTTTCTCGCGGGCCCGTTCGCCTACAAGGTGAAAAAGCCCGTGCAGCTTGGCTTCCTCGATTTCAGCTCTCTAGAAAAACGCCGCCATTTTTGCGAAGAGGAAGTGCGCCTCAACCGTCGTCTCGCCGCGGATGTCTATCTCGGCGTGGCGCCGATCGTCGCAGCGCCCGGCGGCCTACGCGTGGAGGCGGACGGCGAAGCGGTCGAATGGGCGGTCAAAATGCGCCGGCTGCCGGCCGCGGCCACGCTCGAACAGCGTCTCGTGCGCGGCGAATTGGACGCCGCTGTCGTCTCGCGCTTTGGCCGGCGCGTCGCGGATTTCCATCGTACCGCCGAACGCAACGCTCGCACCGCCGCGCTGGGGCGTTTCGAGAATGTCGCCCGCAACGCCAGCGACAATTTCACGCAAGCCGCCCCACATATCGGCAAAACGTTGAGCCAGCCCGTTTTCGATCGCTTAAGTCAACTCACCGAGGGGACATTGTCTCGGTTGCATTCATTGATCGACAGCCGGGCCCAGCGTGGCGTCCCGTGCGACACCCACGGCGACCTGCACCTGGATCACGTCTATCTCTTTGCCGATCAGCCCAAGCCCAATGATCTCGTCATCATCGATTGCATTGAGTTCAACGACCAATTGCGGTTCTCCGACCCGGTCGCGGACATGGCCTTTGCGTTCATGGATTTCCGCTTGCATCGCCGGCCCGATTTGGCGCGGGTGTTTGCCGACACTTATTTCGAAGTGAGCGGCGACTCCGAGGGCCGTGCTCTCTTGCCGTTCTATTCGTCGTACCGTGCGGCCGTGCGCGGCAAGGTCGAAGGCCTCAAATACGCGGAGAAAGAAGTCTCAACAGAGGAACACGCCGAAGCGCTACAGAAAGCGCGCGCTCATTGGCTGTTGTCCCTTGCGGAATTGGAAGAGCCGCGCCTTCGCCCGGCGTTGGTCCTCATCGGCGGACTGCCGGGCACAGGCAAATCGACGCTCGCGAAGCAACTCGCCGAAGAAGCCGGCTTCACTTGGATTCGCACGGACGTGGTGCGCAAGGAACTGGCGGGCATCGCGCCGGAGTCGCCGACACCCGGCCAAGAGCGCGCACTCCTCTACTCGACGGAGTGGACAGTGAAGACATACCAGGAAACGCTAAGGCGGGCCGAGGCCGCGCTGTTCGATGGCGAGCGTGTGCTCGTGGACGGCAGCTTTCACGAAAACGCCAAGCGCCGGCGGTTTTTCGAAGCCGCGCGGCGCTTGGCCGTGCCTTTCGTCTTCTTCCAATGCCAGGCCGATCCCGCCGTGGTGCGCGAACGCCTGGCCCAGCGCCGCGGCGACGTTTCCGACGCGGACTGGAGCGTCTATGTCGAAATGTCCGAGCGCTGGCAAGAGCCGGACCGGGACTTGCAGCCGGCCTATGTCCCTCTCGTTTCAAGTGCGGATACTTCGCCCATCGCCGAAGCTCTAGAGCGGCTGAGAAATCTAGAACTTCATTAGCGCTGCTTTTGAGCCAAGGCGCCGAGAATTGCATTTCAGTGGGTTAATAAACGGTTTTAGGGCTTGGGTTGCTCCCCTTCAACAACATCCGCGCCGTGCGCCTTTTCCATGGCTTCGTCCGTGCTGGTCGGATCAACTTCCCGACAGCTCGCGGCGAGCCGTTCACCCAGTTCGCGCATCTCTTGTTGCCAGATTTCCGGAGTAGTGTCTTTGGGACAAGCCTGGGCAAACTCGCCGCACAATAGAATAAGCCGCAACAGATGCCGGAAGATGATGCCCTCTTGCTTCACCAGGTCGCGCGATTGCACGTATTTGTTGAAGTTGCCGCCGAAGCGCAATAGCTCGCCGGCGGCCCAGACCGACTGAGTGTGCACGTCGTCCACTTCCGGAAAATGCGCGTCGAACAAGAGCCGCAGCTTCTCGGCGAGCGTTGGCGGGTGTTCTTCTTCCGCCCAAGGTTCGTCGTCTTCTTCCTCCTCCGCACCGGGTTCCGGTTGCGGTTTCGCGATCATGAGGCCGCGCCGAATCAGCTCTTCATCCAAACGCGTGCGGGCAAGGTTGCCCGGCGGCAACTGATCTGAAAACGGCACGCGCACATAGCGCAAGAGCGGCCTGGGCATCTCAAGCACGCTTTCTAAAGCCTGAACGCGCTCTTCCGGATCGGCGACGCCCAAATGATCGAGCAAGAACGCCCCGTACAAAGGGTGAATGCCACGGAATACGAGCAGTTTCCCAAGCTCAGGCGTCGGCGTGGCCAGAACAGGTGAATACGTAGCAGACGTCTCCGGCTGCGGTGGCTCCGGTTGCGGCTCCGGGCTCAGCATGACGAAGCCGCCTTTGGCCAGCGTCAGCAACATGCGGTCGAGGGCGGTTTCCTGTGCCCGGATGCGGGCCTCGTCGAGCAAGCGCTTGCGAATGACGCTGCGCACTTTGCCGACTTCCGGCGAGATTTGCAAAAGATACGCCAAGAGACGCCAAGGGAATGGGCCTTTGCTGTAGAGCTTCCCGGGCGGCGCGCCTTGCAACTGCTTGAACTGGCCTTCCGACCAATACATACGGCCCTCGCTGCGGGTCGGTTTCTTGCGCTTCAGTTCTTTTTTGTGTTTGAGCAGGCCCGGATCGCGCGTGTTTTCCGGAATAGAATCATATTTTTCTCGCCAGCGCAGGATGCGGACGTCGTCTTCGTGAGCCAGTGCGTACACGTAGCCGCGCGTGTCGTATTGCGGCCGGCCGGCCCTGCCGAAAATCTGCTGCGCCGTGCTGGCGTCGATCAGCTTCTCCTTGTTGACTGGGCCTTTCACGAGTGACGAGAGCACCACCGAGCGGGCAGGCAGGTTGATGCCCGCCGCCAACGTTTCTGTGCAGATTACAACCGCCAACAGCTTACGTTCGAACAATTCCTCTACAACCCGGCGATACTTCGGCAACAGGCCGGCATGGTGCACGCCCACGCCGCGATGCAAAAGCTGTTTCATTTTCGGCGCCACGCCCTGCGACCAATCCAGCTTGTTGATTTCGGCGTGCAAACGCGATTTTTGCCCCTCGCCTAAGAGCGGCAAGCCCTTGAGCGCCTCGGCGACGCTCCAGCAGGCGTCACGATTGAAGCAGAACACCAAGGCGGGCGTCGTCCTTGTTTGCTCGTCGCCTTTGGCCATCAAGACGAGATGTTCGGTCAAAAACTGGTCCGGCACCCAGACATAGGTCAGCGGCACTTTGCGGTCCTTGCTTTCAACCAGTTGCAGCTTGCGGCCATGGCAGCGGTCGAGCCAATTGAGGAACTCCGCGGAATTGCCGACCGTCGCCGATAAGAGCAGCAAACGGGCTCGGGGCGGCAACATGGCGAGAGACAATTCCCAAACGACGCCGCGCTCGGGATCGGCGAAGCTATGGAATTCATCCATCACGACCGCGGAGACATTGGTGAAATCGAAGGCGTCGGGATGCAGCAAGCGATTGAGCAGGATTTCCGCGACGACGACCAGAAAACGGGCGTCGGGATTGACGCGGCGATTGCCTGTGACCAGGCCGACGTCCTCGGCACGAAAGCCCCAGCGCACCGCGCAGGCTTGCATCTCCTGGAGTTTCTGCTCGGTGAGCGCAATGAGCGGGGTCGTGTAGTAGGCGGTCGCGCCGGTGTGCAGCGACTCGAACAGCGCAGCCTGGGCGATCAGCGTCTTGCCGGTGCCGGTCGGCGCGCACACGAGTACCCCCTGCTCGTGCGTGAACCACGCCAACAAGGCGTCTTCCTGCATCGGATACGGCGTGTAGGGGAGTCGTTCGAGATAGCGATCGGCCAATTCGCTGCGGCTGGATACAACAGACATGACGCCATTGTATTGTTTCATCCACGCCGCAATCCTCCTCCGACTTTCGAGGTGTCACATGAGCGTTCGCCAAGGTGCAATCGGTCGCCGTCAATTCCTCAAAACGGCAGTCGCCGCAGCCGCGCCCCTGATCATTCCCGCCGCCGCGCTGGGCGCACAGGGCCGGCCCGCGGCCAGCGAGCGCATCACGCTCGGCTTCATCGGCATGGGCACGATGGGGCGCGGACTCTTAAGCGCCTTCATCGGCCAGATGGACGTGCAGGTGCTCGCCGTTTGCGATGTGGACACGACCCGTCGCGAAAGCGCGCGCAAAACCGTCGAAGAACGCTACGCCGAGCAGATGAAATCCGGCCAGTATCGCGGTTGCTCCGCGTACAACGATTTCCGCGAAGTGCTCAACCGCAAGGACATTAGCGCCGTCGTGATCGCCACACCGGACCATTGGCATGCGATCCCAGTTATGGAAGCGTGTCAGGCGCAAAAGGACATCTATTGCGAGAAACCGCTGTCGCTCACGATTCATGAAGCCAAGCTGATGATTGACATGGTTCGCAAGCACAAGCGCGTATTTCAAACCGGCAGCCAGCAGCGCTCGAGCAACGAATTTCGGTTGGCGTGTGAGCTGGTGCGCAGCGGACGGATCGGCAAAGTGCGGACGGTGAACGTGAATGTGGGCGGAACGAGCCGGCCGTGCGACCTGGGCGAGGAGAAGCTGGAGGCCGGCCTCGATTGGGAACGCTGGCTGGGCCCGGCGCCGCGGCGGGCGTATCATTCGATCCTGAGTCCGCGCGGCGTGCACAAGCACTTCCCCGCGTGGCGCGACTTCCGTGAGTATTCCGGCGGGCAAATGACCGACATGGGCGCCCATCACTTCGACATCGCGCAGTGGGGCCTCGATATGGATGCTTCCGGTCCCATCGAAATCGTTCCGCCCAAGGATCCCAAAGCGGCCAGCGGCGTCCGGTTTGTTTATGCCAACGGCGTCGAAGTCGTCCACGGTCCCGGCGGCGGCATTCAGTTCATCGGCTCGAACGGGGAGATCACGGTCAACCGCGGCGTCTTGCGCAGCAAGCCCGAGAGCATCATCAAAGAACCGATCGGCGAGAAGGACGTGCGGCTGCCGCGCTCGCCGGGCCAGCAGCGCGATTTCCTCGATTGCATCCGCACGCGGCGCAACCCGATTTGCGACGTGGAAATCGGCGCCCGCTCGGTCACCGTGTGCCATCTGGGCAACCTGGCGTATTGGCACCAGCGCCGTTTGCGCTGGGACCCGCGCACTTGGCGTTTCGTCGGCGACGACGGCGACAACCGCTGGCTCGACCGCGAGCGGCGCGATCCATGGCAATTGCCGAAGGTGTAACGCGATGGGCCACGGATGAACACGGATCAAACACGGATGATGTCAGAGTGTGACTATTTCCGTGTTTCGTCCGTGTTCATCCGTGGCTCACCGAATTCGCATTCAAAAGGAGCTCGCGGCTCGGTAACATAGGAGCGTAGCGCAGAATTCCCGAACTCGTGGTTGCCGACCTGTGACCGCAACGACCGAAACCGCCGCTCCCTTGCTTCGCACCCTCGCCCCCGCGCTGCGTGAATTGCAGCAGCGGCTGTGGGAATGGCTTCGCAACAAGCGCCATTACCCGCTGTCCATACTTCAAAAGGCGACACTTGAAGGATTGGCCGGCGACTTGTTGCGTCAATCCGAGGCCCTGCAACTGGAGCAGCCGCTCTTGGTCATCGTGCTCATGGGCGGCACGGGCGTAGGCAAATCGACGTTGCTCAACGCGCTGGCCGGCGGCGCCATTGCCCTGGCCTCGTTTCAGCGGCCCACGACGCGCGATCCGGTCGTCTACTACCACGAGTCGATCCAGCCGCATCGCCTCGATCCAGCTTTACAGCAGTGCCGGCTGGCTGCCCACGACCGCCTTGCCCTTGAGCACAAAATCATCGTCGATACGCCGGACCTGGACAGCAACGACCTTTCCAATCGCGAGAAACTTCATCGCCTGTTGCCGGTCGCCGACGTGGTGCTCTATGTCGGCTCGCAGGAAAAGTACCACGACAGGCTTGGCTGGGACTTGTTTCTCGAGCAGCGCAAACGCCGGGCTTTCGCATTCGTGCTCAATAAATGGGATCGCTGTCAGGCGCCAACCCAAGGCGGCGCGCGACCTGACGAGGACTTGCTGAAGGACCTGACCCAGGAAGGATTTCAGAACCCCCTGCTCTTCCGCACGTGCGCCCAACATTGGGTGGATCATCCCTGGCAGTCCAGCAATGGCGAACTCGTAGCAAGCACAGTTGACCGCGTTTCTTCACCTATTTCGGAGCGAGCAGTGCTGCCGCCGGTTGAAGGCGAACAGTTTCTTGAACTAGTCCACTGGCTGGAAATGGGACTGACGCGCCTGGAAATCGAAGCGATCAAAGCGCGCGGCGTGAGCCAATTGCTGCGGCAACTTCAGGACGCGATGGCCGTCGCCTGTCCGCCGGAACTTTCACAGGCCGCGGCCAAGGTGCGAGCCGCCTGGCACAAGATTCTGGAAGAGGAGGCCCGCACCAATGTCGCGGTGCTGCTCAACACCCTCGAGCCCTATCAGAAAGAAATCGAGCATCACTTCGCGCTCGAACGGCAAAGCAAGTTCCGCAACGTGATGGGCACCTACTTGCATTGGTTCAACCGGCTGAAGTACGCGGGCAGCTCGTTACGCGACCGCATTCCGTTTTTCCCCAAACTCGGCAACAGCGTCAATGCGCCCAAGCAATGGGACCTGGGCGCGTTCACGCAGGAGTGCAGTAAAGCCGCCTCGGAACAACATCTGGATTCACGCGTCAAAGCGCTCGCCAATCGCCTGCTGTTGGAGGGAGACGCGCAGGGTTTTCCGCTGGGGTTGCTACAAGAAGCGGCAGAGACGGCGGGCAAGCTCGACTGGCGTCGCCGGCACGCCGACGCCATGGTGGAGATCCTGAGCCGCGTCGAACACAGCTGGTCGAAGCCGTCGGGTTGGCGCTGGCTCGTCCAGTCCGCGATTATTCTCATGGCGGATTGGGTGCCGATGTTAGCTGCCGGCGCGATGGGCCTTGTCCTCTTGTGGGGATACACCATGGGGGGTCGCACTTTCGGATGGGGCGATTTGTTGTTGCCGATCGTCGTGATGATCATGGTGGTCGTCGTGCTACACGTATTGATTTCCATCTTCTTGCCGTTGCGCTGGCAAGCGATTCGGGCTGAGTTCGACAATCAACTCAAGGGCCGGTTGCTCGCGGACTTGTCCGCAGAATTCGCCGGACTTCCGGAGGAGGTCGCCCAGAGTCTCAGAAGCGAACGGCGCGTTGTCGAGAAGTTCCTCGAGGATGTGCGCGAAGTGGCCGGCTGGCTCGAGCAACGCGAACAGGCGGCCAGCATCGCGGGCTTGTATGGAAGTAGCGGAATAGCCACCAAGGTCACGAAGTAACACGAAGAGCTGTTATGGCAATGGATGCTGCCGATCGCATGAAACTGCTGATGGCGCCTGCCAGCGCCGCGGCCGCTCTTAATAGCTTAGGCCAACCGATTCGCGCTTGGTTCACAAAGACCTTTGGCGAACCCACCTTGCCGCAGCGCTTCGGCTGGCCGGCCATCCAGCGCGGTGAAAACCTTCTTTTGTGCGCGCCGACGGGGACGGGCAAGACGCTGGCCGCGTTTTTGCCGATCCTGGGCGCACTTTTGAAAGACGCCCGCAACGACATTCAATGTCTGTACATCGCGCCGCTCAAAGCGCTGTGCCGCGACGCCTACAAGAATCTTCGCCGCCATGGCCGAGACATCGTAGGCGAAGCAGCCTGCTTCGCCCGCGGGCAAGAGGAAGGCGACGCAAGGCTGCATCGCCTACGGATCGGTTTGCGCACGGGGGATACATCCGCGCGTGAGCGTCGCCGCCTGCGCGAGCGGCCGCCGCACATTCTGCTCACCACGCCGGAAAGCCTCGCCGTGATGCTGACGCACGGCGCGACTTGCGAGTTGTTCCGCAAGCTGCGCTGGATCGTAGTGGATGAGTTGCACGCACTGGCCCAAAACAAGCGCGGCGCCGATCTTGCGTTGAGTTTGGAGAGAATCGACGCACTGGTGGGGCAGACATTCCTGTCTGCCGAGGCAGGCAAGAATGCCTGCCCCACGAGCAAAACCCCGCAGCGCATTGGCCTGTCCGCCACCTGCGCGCCGGTCAAAACCGCGGCGCGGTTTCTGGTCGGCATCGGCCGCTCATGTACGATAGCGCAGGTGCACGACACGGCGCCGGTGGAGATTGCCATCGAGCCGCTGCCCGAAGGCGGCGGCTTCATGGCGCGACTGATCGCCAGGCTGCACCGCGAATTCAGACGGAATCGCACGACGCTCTTGTTCACCAATCTTCGCAGCATCGCGGAACAGCTGACCTGGGCCCTCAAGCGGCGTTACCCCAAACTCAAACGCAAGATCGCGGTGCATCATTCTTCTTTGGCAGTGGGCCGGCGTCGCCGCGTCGAGCGCCGGCTCAAACAAGGCAAGCTGCGCGTCGTCGTCACCAGCACCAGCCTCGAACTTGGCATCGACATCGGCAGCGTGGACGGCGTCGTCTTCGTGCATCCGCCGGGCGGCGTCACGCGCATGCTGCAGCGCCTGGGCCGTTCCGGGCACCGTCCCGGCCAGCCGCGGCGCGGCCTGTTCCTCACCAATCACGCCGCCGACTTGCTCGAAGCCACAGTGACCGCCGCAGCCGCGCGCTCGAGGCAAATCGAGCCGCTCCGCATCCCCGAGCAGCCGCTCGACGTATTATGCCAGCACCTCGCTGGCATGGCGATGACCGGTTGTCTTGATCCCGACGACGTGCACGCGATGGTGCGCGGGGCCTATCCGTTTCGCAATCTACCATGGGACGATCTTGAGAAGTGCTTGGAGTACCTCAGCGGCCGGCATGCCGACGGACGCAGTTGGCTGCCGCCGCGCCTACGCTGGCACGAAGGTAAATTCTCTATTGTCAACGAGCGCGCCACTTGGCTACTGCGCCGGAATCTCGGCACCATCGTGGACGAAGAGCCCTGCCCCATTCGCTTGTTCCATACGGACAAGAAAGTAGTAGGCACACTCCGTGTGCCGTTGCCGGCGGACGGCACACGGAGTGTGCCTACTACTTTGTGTGTCGGCTCGCTCGACGAAGCCTACGCCGACGGCTTGCAACCCGGCGATCGCTTTGTGCTCGACGGCCGCTGCTTTGAGTACCGCCGGCGCGAGAATGGCGAAATCCTGGTCGAGGAAGCGTCGAGTTGGCCGCTTGTGCCGCATTGGACGGGCTTCAACTGGAATGTGGGGCGCGAATTGGCCGGCCGTTTGTTCGCGTTTCGGCAGCGTGCCGCCGAGGCGCTGCGCGACGGGCCGCAAGCGTTGGCGCGCCTGCTCTGGCGCGATTATGGATTGCGAAAAGCGGCGCGTGCCGAGATCGTCCGGCATTTCCTCATGCAGGAAGCGGTGAGCGAAATCCCGGATTCGGACACGCTGCTCGTTGAATGTCTTGGCCAGGATTGCGGCAGCGAGTATTTCTTTCACACACCCTTGCACCGTTCCGGAAACGATGCGCTGGCCCGTTTGCTCGCCTGGCGTTTGGCAATGCAACGTAGCCAGCAAGCCGATGTCGTCGTTGCGGACTTGGGATTCATGATTGCTCTTGCGCCGCGCGCGCCCATTCTGCCGGACGCTTGGCGTCGTCTGCTGGCAACCGACAACGCGGAGGCGGATTGGAACGAGGCGCTGGGAGATTGTCCCTCGCTGCGGCGGCGCTTCGGTCGCGCGGCGCTCACGGGGCTCATGGTCTTGCGCCAACCGTTGGGCGGGCGGCGCAAGGTAGGCGGCCGGTCCTGGGCGGAACGGCGGCTGTTCGATCAGGTTCGCCGCGCCGATCCCGGTTTTGTTCTCTTGCAACAAGCAGAGCGCGAGCTCTTTGCGGAAGCATGCGACACGATCGCCGCCCTTCAATACATGGAAGAATTGCCGCGCCGGCATGTGCGTTGCCGTTGGCTTTCCGAAGTATCGCCTTTCGCCGAAAGCTGGACGCAACCGGCGGCGTTGGCGGACGAAAGCACTCACGGGCGCGGCTCGGACAAAGTCCTCGTGCGCTTGCAGGAGCAGCTGTTGCGCAGCAACGCAGGATAGAACTTAACTACGGATTGCACGGATGAGCACGGATGGGAGAAACGACGATGATGGTCCTCAACGATTGGCTGCTGACCCCCGAGCGAGTGGCCGTCCACTTGCCGAGCGCCACTGCGGTGGTCGCCGATCTGCATTTGGGCTATCACGAAATGCGGCGGCATTGCGGCGAAGCGGTGCCGACGACCTCACTGAGAAAAGAGCTCGCGCCTTTATGGCGAGCGCTTGCTGCCGCGTCCGCGCAACGACTGGTCATCGCGGGCGATCTGTTCGAGAGGAACTTCGTGGCGGAAATCTGGCAAGATCTGCAAGATGCTTTGTCCCAACGAAGGATAGAGTTGGCCGCGTGGATTCCGGGCAACCACGATGCAAATGCGCTCGCATTGACTTCGGATTTGCCTGCGATGAGTTGTACGCTCGACGGCTGGCAGATTGTCCACGGCGACGAACCGCTGCCCGGCGGGAATGTGGTATTGGGGCATTGGCATCCGAGCGTTTGGCTGCAGGGACGCAAACGGCCGTGCTATCTCGTGAACGGCAACTCGCTGGTGTTGCCGGCGTATTCCGCGGATGCCGCCGGGGTCAACGTCTGGCACGATCCGCGCTGGCGTGGATTTCAAACTTACGCAATTGCACGCAAAGTGGTTCTGTCGGTGGGGAGAATTCCCGCAATGTCCGCGCCGCCAAAAAGAGGATCACGGCGATTATGGACCGGACGGTTGTTTCAAGCGTAGCCGACTGCCAAGCAGGTCGCACGCTCCGCTCGTGCGTGCCACATTTTTCACCCTGGTGGCACAGCTTTGCCACGTAAATGCTGTGCAAATTGCTGTGCAAATCGGTCACACCCCCCCTTGGTCGAGTGTCCAAAACGAGTTCGATCTTGTAACATCAACGGGCGCAAACCGTTGCGGCAGTGGCCCAAGCGCAACGAAAACTGGAACAGACATGGCTATGCACAGAAAATCGAATTGCGTGACAAAGCCCTGGTGCACGCACGGAACAGAGAATTGTTGTTAGCAACCAGTAACAATGAGGGGGGTATGCCTATGCATGAGTTGGCAAGAACGGTGATTTTGATAATTGTAAGTTATTCTTGATTAAGTCTTTATGTCTCTCCTCTCGTTCTTGCCACGTGGTCGATTTTGGTGGCAAGAACGAGCCGTTCTTGCCACTTGCACAATCTTGCACAATCTTCAAGTGCGCGAAACTGTCCACAGCGAAAAGAGGCGCGTGAGAAGAGCCGCGTGCGTGCCAACTCGTGCATAGGCATAGTCCCCAGCTTGATAATGACTGCTAACCACTTGTGCCGTGTGCGTTGTCGGACTTTGCGCTCAACTGCCGTTCCTCAATCCTTCGAAAAACCAGGCTGTCGACCAGAATTGCTGCTAGGACGGTAGCCGCGACTGTTACTAGGGCGATCCACATCCAGTCCACCAGGCTCGTCGCGCCGACCAGATCGCGAAAGACCTTGCCGGCAACTAGGAACAATACGGCGAGGCCTCCATAGACAAGAGCGCGCTTGGTTTGTAGCTGCTTGCGAATCTCCAATCGTCGTTTCGCGCGCGCCACCTGATCCGGCGGAATTCCAAACGCGCGTTGCAGCTGCGCGACTTTTTCCGGGATGGCGGCGTAGCCGCACGTGCAGCCCGACGACTTGGAGGACAGTTTTAGGCCGCAATGGGCGCAGCGGCCGCAGTTCGGGCACCCAGCGCTGTTCAATTCTCTAACGGCGTCGCAACCGGACAGTGAATGTGTGCAACTGTGTGTTCCATTGAAGCTCACAGCCACGACGCAGTAACATGGTTCACAAGCGCTTTTGTGGAAACTTCTCCAAGTCCGCCGGGCCTTGTTGCCCTTTTCCCTCAAACTTGCCGCGCAGATAGCCTTCCCAACGCGATTCCATGTCCAGTTGGTCCAGTAAAGCAGGTGTCGCGCCTTGACTTAGATTCTGACCGCGGCACCAACGCGTCCCTTTTCGATACTCGGCTTCCTTTTGTTTCCAATGCGCCCGTGCCATCTCGACGTCGGGCAGCTTAACTTCGTCGAGAAACTCTTTTTCAAAGTCGTCCGGCTCTCTGCCGTCCGGCGGGGGAATTGTCACGCGCTGGTCGGATTCGGTGTTCTTTCCCGTGATCTTGGCGAAGGCCTGCCCTGCAGCGACGGCGCTGAGAGGGTCCTTGCTTGCCATTCCCTCTAGAAACACTTGCACAAAGTCCGGACAACCATACGCTCCCAACGCCAAGAAACGGCGCGGGCCAAGAGCCTGATTGTTGGAAATGCCGCGCATGTTTTCCATGTCCGATGGTTTGCCCAGTATGGCCAAAAGGTATATGGCATCCCAAGGTGGAATCCCGGGCACGGCCGCGATCTTGCGAACGTGATCGAGAATCCAAGATTGGCCGTGCCAGGCCGCAGTCCAAAACGCTTCCTTGGCGACACTGGGGTCGGCATCGGCCACACCGGTTCGGTAGAGGTCGGTGGCAAGCGGAGCCTGAGAATAACCAAGGGCGCGCCAAGCGGCTGTACGAATGGCTGGATCGGCGTGCTTCAAGAACGCGGTCAACGCGGCGGCTTTCTTATCTGCGCTGTTCTGGCGCGCGAGAATCTCCCAAGCGGCCACTGCCAAGGCGGGACTGGCCGACTCCCCAGCGCGCTGGAGAGGCCCAAGCGCCTGCACAAGACCGACACAAAGCGCCTGCTTTAGACCTTGGAGTTTTCCGCCCTCGGCTTGCAAGAATGCATCGATCACGCGCTTGCCGGACGCTTCGGTTTGCAAGCGCAACAATAGATACGCCGAGCTGAATACCGCCGCCGGATCGTCTCCTTCCAAGCCAGGTTCCACGAGCGCCGGCAAATCGTCGCCGGCGATCAAGAGGCCCTGAACGTGCGCTTCGATGCGCTCCTCCAATTCGGCGAACGCGCGCATCGTGTAGAGCGGCGAGCGCAGGACACGCTGTCGCTGAACCCAAAGGAATTCGAATTCTTCGAGGTGCTCGACGAGAATGTCCTTCAAAAGGCGCACTTTGCGAGCTGCCATCCTACACCTTCGCTTGCGTGTTAATTGATGGCCACCGAACCGCCCTTGATGCGATTGGATCGTTGGGCGTGGGAGACGAGGTCCTTGCCCTTGATGAGGACTTTGCCGTCGGCACGGATGGTGATCGAGCCTTCGCCGCATTTCAGCACCAGCTCTTTGTCCGCTTGGACGACAACCTGTGTCGTTTCCGGCGGCTCTTGTGGCTCGGGCCGCCGGTAAGTGCCGATTCGTCCCAAGACGCAGCCTTTTTCGTCCAGGTTCCTGGGCAGGCTGACCAGCACGCCGTCGCCCGGCTGGAGGGTCAGCCCGGCGGCATCCGCGCTCCGGAGGAAGTCGCACAACAGGCGCAGCGGCGGCTGGCCGGGAACCTCCACCAGGATCTCGCCTTCTTCCAGCAATTCCACGACCATGCCACGCGCAATAGTCAACGAAACCTCGGACAGAGTGGCCATATCCAAGAAGTTCATGATTCTTACCTCTTCTATTGGAGACACTCGACCGGCGAACCTGCCGGCCGTTTCGGTTATTCCTCGTCTTCGTCGCTGGGCTTTTTTTCCTCACCCACGATTTTCACAGCCAGGTCCACGGTGCTAGTCAGCAAATTGGAATTACTGACCATGACCACGATGGGCGAAACACCCGGAGCGGTGGCCTGCCAGGTTTGGCTGGCGCCTTGGGACGTCAGCTCCGTCAAGAGCCGATTATTCTTCAAGAAAAAGACATTCAAGTTTTCCCCTTCTCGTTGCTCGAACGACGCGGAACACTCGACCACGTCGCCCACTTCCACCTCGGTCCGGGATAGGGAAGCCTTCAGCCCTCGAGGAGAATGTGGCGCCAAATCCTTGACCAGCGCTTGTTCGCGAATCCGGGCATCGATTTGTGCGGCCAGTTCGGGAACAGCGCAAGCGCCGCGCAGCTTCCAGATGGTCACGCCGACATTGTCGCGCATGAAGTTGATGGTTGTGGGCTTCTTGGCGGCGGCCTCGTCGGCGTAAAGAACGCTGAAGTCGCCGACGTCGCGCGGCCTTAGCACATAGCCCTCCTGAGGAAGCATCGCCGACATGAGGATGTATCGGATGAACTCCGTGCGGGCCGCCTGAATGCTGCCGGTGTGCACGGAGATATTGATCCGGACCTCCGACTTGCCTTTGACGAATTCGAGGTAGCGGCGCACGCAGCCCTTTTCAGAGGCCAGGGTCATGTCGTCTACCTTGCGGTAGTCCGTCAGCGGCGGGTAGACGCCGGCGTTAAATGCCAGGCCGGGGCGCCAGCCTGCCGAGACGGCAAGCGCCTCCGCTTGATGGAACAGGTTCACTGCAGCAGGCATGTCGGCTTCGGTAGGCATCGGACTCACGAAACACTGGTTACGTTGCTGACATAGGACGACATCTCCGCGGCCGAGGGCGCATGGGAGCGGTAGTACTTTCGCGAAACATCGATGGAGTTCTTGGCGTATTCGTTCGGCGACTCGGTGCCCAAATGCGGGCCGGCGCAGGCATCGTATATCTTGCCTCGGTACTGGCAGAAACCGTGGTTGCCGAACGACGAGCGACCCCAAGGCCAAATGTATCCATCCGGCTCCTTGTGCATGGGCGGAGGTGTTCCGGGATTGACAATCTTGTACGAATCAATCTGCGCGCGGGTGACGGCCTCATGCGGGTGGTGCCACTCGCCCATGTAAAAGGGGTTGTTGCAAGCTCCAACTCCCACCAGATCGGTGGTGGTGATGAAGCCGAACGCGACGACGCCGGGAGGCGAGCCTTCGAAGGTGCCCATGAAGATGTATTCCACGGGGATGCCAAGCGCCGCCGACAAAGTGATGACGGCATAGGCCTGGTCGTGGCAATTCACGATGAATTTCGGGGTTTTTAGATACGGACTGAGCTTCATGTTCGAGCCGCGGGCAAAGTTGGATTTCCCGCGCAACGTGTCATAGTACCGGTGGTGCATACTGTGACAGTAGCGCGTGATGAGAGCGACGGCGTCCTGTGGCTTCTTGCCGCGTACGCCGATTTTGAGGAACAGGAATGTCAGTGCCAGCAACCAGACTCGGTCTTTCTGGACCCAGGGCGCAACTGGTTTGGCATGGAGAAAGAACAACTTGACGTTGGTGGAGCCGACCGGAAAGGTTTCGCCTTGTGCCGTGATGGTCCACTTGATGCCCTGGCGAAAATAGACCATCTCATCCGGGATGGTTTCAAATTCCATCTGCAGTGTGATTACGACCTTGTCCAAATTGAAATCCTTCGGCTTGACTTTGATGCCGCCGCCCTCGCCGGAAAGTTTGGCCGAGCCGCTGATGTTTTCCAGATCGGTGATCTCCAGCTTGACTTCGAGGTCCTTCTTCCCGCCGGCGCTTTGTTTGAGGTAAACGGCCGGGAAAACTTCGGCGCCTGTTTCATTCTTGTAATGGGGTTGACCACTGGGAGGGACGGGACCCTCGGTTTCGTCGGTCGTCAGCTTGATGCCGCTCTTGAATGTGATTTCTTTGATCCTGCGCGAGATGATCTTGCGTTTGAGCGATCCCTTGGCCACGACGGGGGGCTGCATCGTGGGAAAGCCGCCAATGTTGAGCGAGCTTTCGTTTTGGCCCATGAGGTCGCTTAGACGGCAGACATTCTTGCCTTCGACCTTGACGTCGAATGAGTAATTGAGGAACTCTGCTTTGCCTTTGATCACGCCCGATACCACGCCGCCGACCGAGCCAGCCTCGTCCCCGGTGCTCATGGAGTAAATGGATCCTTTGAGCATGATGGGATTGCCGTCCATCGTCGTGGTCGTGCTGCCCATCGCCGTGTCCTGGGACTTGGCGATGTTCGGATAGGGAATGGGCACCGGACCCGCCGGCGTGGGAGTCTTGCACACGTCCGGGAATGCAGTGGAAATTCCGCCGCTGCTTTTGTGCACGACGGTCTTGTCATTGACGTTGATGGTGGCAGGCATGGGACGCCTTATCCTTAATTCTTCGTGGGATTCATTGGCGTGGGTTGGGTTAAGCAGACTGCGGCGCGCTCCCCTGAATCCGACGCCGTAAAGAGCAAGAGCCGAGGAACTTTCCATTGTCCGCGAGCGAAGCCAACGGCGGCAAGCACGCATAGGACGCCGCCGCTGGCGGCGCCGACGTCGCCCAGACAATCGGCGGGATGGCAGACGGCAATGTCGCCGGCACGACCCAAGACCCGGTTGCGGGCCAGGCACCATTCGTTGGCCCGGTACGGTTCGCCATTGAGGTCGCACAACACAACCTCAACTTCGCTGGGGGCCAGTTGGGCTTTTTGCATGGCGCTGCGAAGCGCCTCGGTCAGTCCTTTGGCCAAGGCAGGTCCTTCGTCATGCATGCGGACCGGTTCACGGGCGGACGCCACTTCATGGCAGTGGGCAAGCACGCCTTGCCCCGGCGTCGATTCGGGTCGTTGCATCACTAATGCGGCCGCGGCCTCGCCCGGCACAAATCCGGCCGGCGCGTAAGCTGCCTTGAGCCGGCGGCAACCGTCCAACCACGCTAACGCCGGAATGGTAATCAAGGAGTCGGCCGCCCCGATCAGGACCGCGCGACACGCGCCCTGGTTCAGAAGTTCCATGGCCCGGCCCATGGCCAGCAAAACTGCCGCGTGCCCTGCCGGGACTGATTCCTGATGAATGACCTGCACATGCCGGGACAGTGCCTTTTCGAGCGCTGGCCAACGAAGTTTGCCCGCGCCATTCTGGCAATCCGGCCGGTCGGCGGGCGGCGTTGCTTGCACAACCGCGATCGGTGGTTTGTCCTTCCGGCCAAACAGTCCCGCGCTAGCCAGCGCTTCCCGGGCTGCCCGCCACCACAACCAGCTGGCCCGATGCACGCGGCGTCGGCAACGCACCGGGATGCGCGCTGCAGTCACCGGTTCTCCTTGCTCGTCGCAAATGTCCGCCATGGCCCCCAGACGGGTGACGCTCGCGCGCACCGAACTGGCCGTCTGCAGCGCGTTCAGTCCTACTGCAGTGACGGCGCCAACGCCGGTGATGATCGCTTTGGCGGGAGGAGCGCTCACGGATTCTCCTCCTCCGCTTCCTCGCGAATGCCGGGGCCGTCCAGGTCGTACAGCCATGCCCCGCCGAAGTCGTCCAACGAATGGCGGTAGCGAATCCGGCAACGCCACACCAGGAAGCATTGCATGCGGTCTGTATCCACAACCAGCGTATCCAATACAAGCTCCGGTTGATTGGTCTTTCCCAGGCAGCGGGTTTCCAAGCCAATCCGGACTTTGGGCAAAGCGAAGGTCAATTTGCCCTCGGGAGTCGTGTTTGTGACCGAGACGGTTTCGCCCCCGCGCAGGTACCCTTCGACAACTTGTCCCGCCGGTGCCGCGTTGAAGTACCGATAGTCGAAATCCTCCGGTAGGATCGGGCAGCGCTGGTTGATCCAGGCTTCGTCGTAGGTGCCGGCCAGGGGCACGCGCGGCGCCCAGCTGCGGCACACAAAACCCGTCGCGGCCGGCGCCGGCTTGTCGCGCCAGGAGCGGATCGGGTTGGCCGGGTCCTCGAGATGGGGCAGCAGCCAATCGCTGGCTGCCTTGCCTGCGTCTTCCTCTTTTTTTGAAGTGCTCCGAATTCCTCGGCCAACGGGATTGCGCGGCTCCCAATCATTGCCGTTCTTACCTCCGAATGCATTCTCGAAGGTCAACGGCATGACGCTGAATTCCTCCGGGTCGGTGGCGGACGTTTTCAGCACGCCCGCCTGCCAGCGGCGCTTGCCGAAGACCCGGACGGTCCGCTTGACGGGACCAACGGCAAAGGAAACATCCAGTTCGCGTACCGGCTTGCCCTGCGGGGCACGCGCGCTGCCCAAGAGTACCGCATCGGTGGCCGGCTTGAATACCGCCAGATCCGATTCATAGCGCACGCTGCTGGCCCCCGGCTCGCCGTAATACTCGTCGCCCTCCACCAGCGGCGTCTGTTCCTCGGCCAGCTGGCACAAACCGCCCGGCCCCAGCTTGTATGTCCCCTTGACGATAAACACCGCCACGGGATGGCCTTCCCTGTCTCGGAGCGGCACAGCGCGGGCCGTGTAAGGAGTTTGATTGATGAGAGTCAGCATGGGTTAGTTCAAGGCGATCTTGGATCCCTTGTTGGTGATGTTGCCGGACATCTTGATGTCCAACTTGGAACCGGAGATTTCCACTTTGCCGTCCTTTTTCAAGAGGATCGAGGCCTCACCGCATTTGATCAAGATGTCCTTTTGACTCTCGATGACGATGCTGTCTTTGACCGACTGGTTAAAACTCTTGGTCACTTGAACGGCCATGCTGCCGCCAACGGTGGCGGTCAAATCCTTTTGGACCGACAAGGCGTCGCTCTTGGTTATGTTCGCGCTACGGCTGCCTTCCACTGTAAGGGCGTCGTCTTTGGAAACCGTGGCCGTGCGCTTGCCCGAGACCGACAGGGATTCGTCCTTTGTAACGGTTTGCGAGCGGTTGCCGCCCACGCTGACGGTCTCGTCTTTGTCGACCTTTTCCGTGCGGCTGCCGTGGACAGTGATGGTCTCATTGTTGTCTACCGTCGCGGTGCGGTCGTGCTTGACCTGTGTGGTCTCGTCGTTGTCGATGGTCTTGACGCGGTTATGCCCGACCCAGTGAGACTCATCATTCTCGACTTCGATGTCCTGGTTCTTCTCAGCGTGAATGAGGATCTGCTCATTCCCTTTCAAGTCTTCGAACCGTATTTCGTTGAAGTTGTCTGGGCTCCCTTTCAGGCTGCTGCGCGACTTGACGCCGCTTTGCGTTTTCTTGTCGGGCAGATTGTAGGGCGGCATCAACTCCGCGTTGTAGACGCTGCCGATGATGATCGGCTGGTCCGGATCGCCTTCGAGAAAATCGACGATCACTTCTTGGCCGATGCGCGGGATGTGGATCATGCCCCATTGCTTGCCGGCCCAGGGCGTGGCGACGCGCACCCAACAGGAGCTATCCTGGTTCTTCTTGCCTTCGCGGTCCCAGTGAAACTGCACCTTGACCCGGCCGTATTTGTCCGTGTCGATTTCCTCGCCGCCCAGGCCGACGACGACGGCCGTCTGCGTGCCGTGGACAATGGGCCGCGGCGTGGTGCGCGCAGGCCGGAACGGGACAGCCAACGGAATGCAGGTAAACGTGCTGTCGTAGGTGGCGCCCTCGCCGCCGCCCAGGTCGTTGGTGGCGCTATGGCTGACCGAGGTGAGCACATACGGGCCGTTCAGATCGGCGCGGCGGTGCTCGGTCAGTTCAAACTTGTATCCCGGCGTGAAGGCCCGGCAGGTTCCGGCGCCGTTCACGACCTTGTGAAATGCCTCGTCCCCTTGCATGCGGAGTTTGGCCGTTCGCTCGCCGTCGGGGCGAACCTTGCCGGCCTTGGCCTCGCCGTCGAAGCGCTTGGCGTAGGCGCCCGGATAATCGTAGACCTCAAACTTGTCATTGCCGCCGACCTTGACCGCGCTGGGCGCCGACACCAGCAGGCTGTTGCTTGGAGTCTGGAAGTAATAGTCGGTATGCGTGTATTTTCCGGGTTGCAGCTCTTGCTCCAAGTGCCAGCGCGTGACCATGTCTTCGTGCTGGACGCCGCCGGTCAAGTAGCCGTAGCGTGCTTTGGTCTGGTTGGGACAGGGCGCATGAACACCGGGATCATTGGACAGAATCATCGTGTGCTTGCCGTCCGCATGCACGAAGAAATAAAAGATGCCCTCCTCTTGCGCGAGCCGGGAGATGAAATCAAAGTCGGTTTCGCGGTACTGCACGCAAAACTCGCGCGGCTCGAATGAGCCCTGCAGCTTCAGTTTGAAGTCGGAGAATCCCAGGTCCTTGAATATCTGTTGAATGATGTCAGGCACGGATTTTTTCTGAAAGATACGGCAATCGCTTGTTCGCGTCAGAAACCATAACCAAGGCACCACTTCGGCATAATAATGGGAAGTGCGCGCGTCCACGTCGCCTTGGGAGAACCGGCTCACGAAGCCGTTGATGTGGCGGAACTGCTTACCCGGCAGTTCGATGGCAACAGTTACGTTTTGCCCGACCAGGCCGTTGAGCGGGATGTCGCGCTTTTCCGACACAAGCACGAGATTGAAACGAAACAGGTTGGAAATGGACTCGGTACCTTCCAAGGTCTCGACTAGGAGCACGTCTTTGCCGAGCGGCGTGGACAGAAAAACCAAACGGTCTTGTTGCAAAATCGCCATCGCTGTCCTCGCTCCTGTGTGGCCGGTGACGGGGCCAATGGCCACATCCACTCAGCGTTAAAGCTGTGCGTATCCCTCGATGCTGCCGGCTTGGACGGCGGCGTCCAATGCCCGAAAATCCGCGGTCTTTTCGGCCGCGGCAGCCTGATAGGGTTGGCCGTAAAACAGCCAGCCGAACTTCCAACCAAATCCTTGCAGCGATGGCGCTCCGCGCGGATGGGCCACCGGGTTGGCTTCGGCGTTGCCGCGCCGCTCGTCGGCCTTGGCCAGGTGGGGCGCCAAGGCGGCATAGGTGCGGCAACAATAGCCGCAGGGACTGTCCGTGCAATACGCGTGCACAGTCTGGGCGACGTTGTGTCGCATGAGGTACGAAGCCATCCGCGCCTCCGCCTCGGTTGCTTGAAACGCCACACCGAGCGTCTGTCGCATTCGCGCCATATCCATGGCGTGCCGATCCATTGCTTGCCCGGATTCGGGTTCCACCTCGCACACTTCCGGCTCTATTTTCTTCGCCAGGTCAAGAAAGTCATGATAGACACCGCGCCGGTCTTTGGTGCGCCACGAGTTGGCGACGGTCAATGCCCGATCCGCCACCGTGCGGACGGCACGAATGATGTTCATGGCGCCTTCCGAGCACACGTACTTCGGCGTATTCAAGCCGCTGTACCAAAAGCCCAAAACGACCAGGTCGCGGTAGCTGTCGGTATACAGCCGCTGGCCCAGCGACGTCTCGCGCTCGTCCTGGGCGCTGGGACGCCCGCTGCCGATGTCGTGTTGACCCCGAACCACGGTGCGGTAAATGCGGCGATGGGCGCGCACGAGCGCTAGGTAAATGCGTTCCACTTTCACTTTCACTTCTTTGGCCTTGCTCTCCGCGTCAGACCGGGGCATGGCACGACCTCGCGTTTCGGGCCAACTGTAGCAAATGCGCAGTGGCCTTACAAGCAACTGAGCCAACAGGTTCATCTCTTTTTGATCAAAAAAGCGGACAGTGTCCGGGGAAAAACGGCCGGTGGCGGCGCGGTTTCGGCATAAGATACATAGGCAGCACTGCGCTTGCTTGCCCGATTTGTCGTGCTGTGGTACAACGAAAACGCGCGCAGCCGCGGAATTCTGGGCGGAGGATCATCATGCCCGACAACCCAGCTCCCAGTCCCGCCTGGAAAAACCAAGGCGCCGATCCGGTCAAGAAAGACCCTGCCGTTCCGGCCTGGAAGCAGGAAGCAGGCGCGGCAGCGCCCGGCGGAGCGCACGCCTGGCAGACTCAATCCACTGCCCCACCGGCGACGTCAAAGCCGCGCTCCAAAGTCACCAAGCTTGTACTTGCTCTCGGCCTTTTAGGCGTCTTGCTCGGGGCCGTCATTGTCGTCATTTTGTGGCTCCGGCCGCCCCAGAAAGCCTGTTGGATTGTCTTGGGCGCTAGCTACGACGACAACTTATCCATTCCCCACAATGCATTGGGCTGGAAAACGCTGAAAGATCTGGCAGACACGACCATTGCGCGAGCCTATCCGAGCGGCGACTTGGTGGAAGTCGATGGCCAGAAGTCTTGGGACAAGCAATGGGGCGAACTCAAGGCGTTCAAGGAAGAAACGGCGCTCGTCTACTTGGCTTTTCACGGCGGCGCGGACAGCAAAGGCGCCTATTTGTTTCTAAACGACGCGCGCGGGCAGGAACGAATGTACGTCAAGGACATTATCGCGCAACTACCCAAGCAGTGGGCCAAAAAGAACGTTGTCTTGATTCTCGAGCCCGGACCAATTGCCGCCCACTGGACCAGCGGCATGATGCAGAATCACTTCGTCCGCGAATTGAAGAAACTGAAAAGCGATATCGAGAAGTCCGGCAACCTGTTCGTCTTGTGCGGCTGCGACGAAGGACAAGTCTCCTGGCCGTCCGAAGAATGGCGGCAGACCGTGTTCGGCCACTACGTGATCGAGGGTTTGTCGGGCGCCGCCGACCGCGGCGACGGTGGGAGGGGACGAGTCACCCTCGGCGAACTGTACGCGTACCTGAAAGACGAAGTCAATGCGTGGGCCCTGGCCAAACGGGGGGCCGCACAGACCCCGTTCTTGCTTGGCAACGAAGAACGCGCGCGGAATCTTGAACTAGCCCAAGTCAACGCCGCTAAGTCGGCGGGCGGCGCACCAGACGCCAAGCAGTTCACGCCGCCGGCCGGACTGGCCGAAGCTTGGGATACCTGCGAGAAACTGCGCAATCAAGTTCCCTCCCCCGCGGCATATACGCCTCTCCTATGGCGACGCTACAACGACCTGCTTTTGCGCGTGGAGCAATTGGAACGCGCCGGTGATCCGACGGGCAAGGCGACTCAGCTGAAAGGCGAGCTGGCGACGTTGAAGGCGGACATCGAGGGCAACGCGCGCATCGGCGTGAAAGCAGCGGACGGCACTCTCGCCTTGCCGCTTGCAGGCGCCCTCGGTCTATCGGCGTCGGCAAAAGCTGAGCTGTCACGGACTGATCTGTCACGGTTTTTCGAACGACTATGGCTAGCAGCCGACGGGGAGAAACAGAAGAAACTTCTTGACGATTTCTTGATCAATTCAAAGTTTGCGGACGAGTTGCGCGGCGATGCGGGAAAGGCGCTGTACGCCGATTTGTGCAGGGAACTGCTTGTCTATGTGACGGAAAGCAACACCATTGGCCCGTCGGACCTTGGACCGGCGCTAAAGGGAGACTGCAAAGCGCGAGCCGTGGCGCGGCTTTTGGAAGAGCAATTCAAACTGCCCCGGCCCGCGGAGGTGCATTATCTGGTCATGCTGCTGGAAGACTTGGATCCAAAATCCACTCCCAGCATCGTGGATTTGCAGCTCGCGTTGAAAGTGCGGCTGTTGGCGGAGGAAGCCGCGCTCGGCCGGTATGATGCCGGCGTCCATCCTTACAGCGAGCTGGTTTTCCCCTGGATTAAAAAGCAGGTCGAAGAAGCAGACACGGAGCGGTGTTTGGGAGAGAATTGGCTTTTCGGCGCGGGTGAAGCGCATTGGAAGACGGCTCGCACATTGCTCGGCGGTGCGCTGGCCAAATATCAAAAAGCCAAGGACGATGCCAAGGTCATTCGCGACGCCTTTAGCATGCGCGATCAGGTGCTTGCCGACCTATCGTACTATGCCCAGTGGCTGGCCCATAGACGATTGCCGCGCGACATCGAACCCTTCCAGCAATGGCAAAGCCAAGTCGAACGCCTGGCGAAGCGCGTCGGCGACTTGTCCTGGTGTCTGGAGCAATCGGACTTTCAAGGGCCTAAGTTTGGCAAAGACCGGATCAGCGACCAGCGCAATCCCGAGGGCCTTAGTCCGCGGAAGCTGCTCGAAAAACTGACTTCGGACATCCACCGGGACTACAAGGAGGCACTAACCGGCCTGGGCGACAAGTTTCACAAGGAGTGGTTGTCGTATCACGACCGCCAAGACCATTTGCCGGCAAACTGGCACGAGTTGGAGGCGTTCTTGTCCGTTCCCCTGGTTGATAAGGGCGCCGCCCGCATGCACCTGTTGACCATCAGTCGTAATCTGTCCAAGAAAATGCACGATGGACACGCCACGTTTACCGAAAAGGATCAAGAATCCGTGGAACAGCGTACGGCACGAGTCCGGGTGCAGACGCAACTCGCGCTCGCCGTCCTGGTGCGCGACGCCAAAGACGGTCACGCGCTCGCCGCCATCGACAAATCATTGCCGGTGGACGAGATCGACAAGACCGGCAGCCGGATCGGCAGGCATTGGCAGCAACTAACAGACGACGTCATTAAGGAATTGCCGGCCAGCCTGCAAAGCCAGAGCCTAAGTGAGGCAGCCGCCAAGCTGCGTGAATCGGAGTTCATTTGTCGCCTGCTGCCGGTCGGCACTAAACTCTCGCTTGGTCCTTTTGGTCCACCCGAAGGCTTGCGCCATCTGCGCCAGCACGACCTTCTGCTCTGGCAGGCAAGTCGCGTCGTCGAGGACCATTGGTACGGCGAAGGTGAGCCGCGCGTTCCGTATTATGAGCCGGTCGCACAAGCCTATGCCAAGATGGCCAAGGAGCTAGCGGCCATCGGGGCCGGCAATGAAACAATCGCAGCCGAACGCAAGAAGCAGGCCGACCATTTCTTAAGTGACAAAGTCAAGGTCGCGGGAATGGAAGTGACCGGTCCGAAGCAAGGCCATTGGACCAGCGAACAGAGCTTTCCGCTGAGCTGGGGAATCAAGGGTGAAAAGGGTGTGCCTTCAGGCGTTCCGATGGTCTGGCTGCAATTGCCGGACGGTTCGCCGGTAAAAGCCAAGGAATCGCTGGAACGCACCGCCTTGGAGCGCTGGCAGCCGGGCGCGGGGGCCCCAGCCAAGTTTCGCCTGGAAAAGAAGGAGGGAAAGAACGAGGAAAGCAAACAGACGAAGGCCGTGCTGTCCACCTTGTATCGCGGACAAAGAATAGACACCCCGATTCAGATCGACTTTTGGAATCCCGATACCATCGTGCGCCACATCCCGCCGGAAAAAGCCGGGGTGGCGTTTCGCATGGCCAAGGACTTCGACTATGGCGCGATCGCGTTCGTGCTGGATTGCTCGGGCAGCATGGTGAATAAGAAGGTCGAAAAAAGACCGCGCTGGGAATATGCCCTGGAAGCACTGCAATCCACGCTGGAAAACGTTCCCGACAACACCTTCGTGAGTCTGTCCATTTTCATTACGCGGGGCAAGGATCCTGAGGCTCTACCTGTCCACGAAGTGGTTCGACCGCCGGATCGTTGGAATGCCGGCGACCTGCAGGGAGTCATGCGTAAACTGCGGGGTCTGGAGTTCACTCAAGGGGTCTCGCCGATTGCCGAAGCAATCGTCAAGAGCCGCGAAGATGGTTTCCCACAACGTAACGTGTACCAAGGTCCTAAATTGATCGTGGCCTTGACCGACGGCGACGATACTTGGAGCGTAGGCGACCCAGAAAAAATCGGCCAGGCCAAATTCAACACGCTCGTGGCAGATTATCTCAAACGCAATTTCGCGGACGACAGCTACCAGGTTCACATCGTTTGCTTTAACGATCAGAAAACCAAAGAGGACCAGGCGGAAGCCAAGCGTGCCAGTCTGCAGTTCAAAGTGGTCGAGTATCTCGACCCGCCCGGCAGTTTCCGACTTCAGCCCAAACCCGGCGAATTGGCCAAAGACTTGGAACTGGCGATTCGACCCAAACTGCGCGTGCAAATCGGTGAAACCAAAGTTCCAGGCCGATTGGGAGAAGGTATTTCGCTCAGCCGCTTCGAACGAGGCCTACAGTGGTGGGACTTGGAGCCAGAATTGCATACGTTGTGGTTACAAGGCCGCAAAGCCGAAGACGTTCGCTTGCTTCGAGGCGACTTCTTGATTCTGACACTGAATCGCGACGCAAAAAGCCAGCTGTTTTTCGAGCGCAGCTTGTTCAGCCGGGAAGAGAATGTCGAGAGATTCGCGGAAGGAAAGAAAGGAGCGTGGCAAGTCGCCGTCTTGGAAAATCACATATCCTCCAAGGGCGACCTGGCGAGCCAACTGGTGGTATTGGAAGAAACTCCAGTACGGACCAAAGGGATTCAACAAAGGCAACCTGGTTTCGTTTGGCTGGAATTGAAGCCCCAAATCGACCAAAGCGATGGGCGCGGCATCGAATTGCTGGAATGGCGACGCGACTACGTTTTCGCGGCGCCAAGCTTGAGCCTGCAGGAGCGCGGCTGGCCTTTCAAGAACGGCCAACCCGTCGCCGCTGACTTGCGCGTGTGGTGGTCAAGCTTCCCGTTTCCTGAAAACGCAGCCTACTCGTTGACGCTCGACCGCAATCCAGCGAAATCTCTGACCGAAAATTTCGCCAAAACCGAGCCGTATCGCGTCGGCAAAACGACATTGCGTATAGAGAGCGCGTCCGTCGAAGATCACGAAGTCGCCGTAGCCCCCGTAAAGAGGCAACTCAAGCCGTGCTTGGTCATACGCGTCGAGCACGAGCCAAAGAGGCCAGTGCACGTGCAGCTTCGCACCGCCGAGGGATTGACGCTGGGCGAGGAGCACCGTTACTTTGCGGGCGCCAACAAGTACACGGCGCTGTTTTGGAATCTGCCCAATGCGGACAATGCCAGCTTTTCACTCAATGTGATTGCGCTGGAGGACTTCCAACGCGTGACGGAAGCGGTTACGTTGAACTGGGTTACCTTTAACTTGCCCGTGCCGACGCCACGCTCCCGGCGGCCGACCGCCGTCGACATTCCCGACGCACCCTGATCCCACATGAGGCAGCGATGTCGCAGGGCCAAACTCCCCAAGGTTGGCGCGGCCAATCGACACCGTCCGCCGCCGACCCAGCGGCGGCCGCGACCGCGGGCCGCGCCAAAAAGCTCGTCGGCTTGTTCACGCTGTTGCTGGCGATCGTGGGCAGCATTATCGCGCTCTTGTTCTATTTGCGCGGCGTCGCCGAACCCGAATTCCTGACGCTGCCCATTCGCGAGTACAAGTCGCCTTGGCCCGTCAATGCTCTGGCGCGGCAAGACAGCATGGTGTTGCAAAAACACTTTGCCGCCGAACGCGTGCGGAATCCTTTTACCATCGTGCAAGAAGGCGACGAGGTGCTTTCTGCCATTGCCTCGGCGCGCGAAGTGTCCGGTCGGCCGCTCGTGGTGCACTTGTGCGCTTTGGCTCGCTGGCGCGCCGTTCCCGGCGCCCAACCCCACGCAGCCGGCGTCGAGGGTGAGGTCGTTGTCCTTCCCGGCGACGCCAACCCGGATCGCAAGGACGCCGGCATCGCGCTGGGCGACATCCTGGGCAAGATCCGCGAATGCCGCGCCGCGCCCAAGCTGCTGGTGCTCGACATCATGCGGCCGATTGCCGATGTTCGGCTAGGCGTTTTCGCCGACGACATTGCAGACAAAACGCACGCCGCTTTGGTCGCCGCCAAGCCGCCGTTCTATGTGCTGTGCGCCTGCTCGCCCGGACAACTTTCGCAGGTGTCGGACGAGCTGGGGCAGTCCGTGTTCGCGTATTACCTCAATCAGGGATTGCTCGGCCACGCGGATGGAATGGGCCCCGAGGGGAGAATAGACAAGCGCATCACAGTCAAGGAACTGGCTGAGTTTGTAAAAGTCCGCGTGGACCATTGGGCCGTCCACAATCGCGGCGTACGCCAAACGCCCGTGCTGCTCGGCGACGGCGAGGATTTCACCCTCGTGCGCATCGTCACGGATCCGCCAGCGCCGGCCGACGAAGTCCCACCCGCCGTATATCCCAAGTGGCTGCTCGATGGTTGGAAGATGCGTGATAAATGGCGGCCTGATCTGAGCCGGCACGGCCCTGGCGTTTTGCGGAAACTGGATGCCGACCTTTTGCAGGCCGAACAACGCTGGCGCGGCGGCATGGACGACGAGCCGCCGACGAAAGATGAAGGCGGCCGGATCAAGAAAGATCTCGAGACGGCCCTGGACCGCGCGGACGAACAGCGCAAACGGATCGCGGACAGCCTGCCTCCGCCGCTGCGCTGTGTCGCCGCCATCGACGGCCAAACCTCGATTGCGGATCTAGCGGTTACGCTCCGTTTTCTTGCTGCGAAGGCGTTCGATCCCGGACAAAAACTCGACGACAAGGACAAGGCGAAGAAAGAGGAGTTGGACAAAGAAGTCAAGAAAGCCCTGGAAGCGCACAAGAAGTCCCCCGAATTGGCCGCTAAGGCCGTCTTCGAAACCGCAGCGGCCATGCCCAAACTCGGGCCCACGCAGGTTTTGTTTTTGCACGAGGTCTTGCGCAATCTCGAATTTGCCGCTCCAGCTCTTACGCCCGATGCCAAAGGCGGCGAAGGACGCTTTGCGGAGACCGTCTTGCTCGAACGCATCAAGGTTCTCGCCGACAAGGTTCGCGACAACGACTGGATGTGGCCCAGCGCCGAAGTGCGGACCGCCATGGCCGCGACGCGCACCGCCGAGGCGGCTCTGGCCGAGATCGCCCGCGATCCGGCGCTCTTCGCTTGGGTCAAGACTGCGATGCGAACGGCCGACGAGATCCGGCGCTCGGCGGAGAAAGACCTGTTCGCCGGTCTGCCGAACGTTTGGGAGGAAGCCGGCCGGCGCTTGCAGGCCGCGGAAAGCCGTTATAAGAAAATCCTGCAACGCGTCAAAAGCGTTCGCGAGGCGCGCGCGGAATTGGATCGCGCGCTGGCTCTTTTGCCCGATCTGGGACCGGCTTGGATCGGGCTGGGAATCACCCATGCATTGGAAGAGCGGGCCTGGCATGCCGCCGTGCACGAAGCGCAACTGCTGGCCGCTGCATTACAGAATCCTTCGGATAACGGCGGCAATGTCGAGGGCACGTTGGGTCTGCGCCAGATTCTCAACGACATCGAGCGCTCTTACGAAGAGAAAGTGAAGCGCTGTCTTGTTCTAGGGGAGGCCGCGACGGCGGAGGATTACCTCGTGATCCAAGCGCTCTTGGCAAGCGCGCGCCTGAATGCGCCGCGCCGCCAAGACTTGTGGACTGCGAGGCAAAAGCTCGCCCGCCAGTTGCTCAAGGACACGCTGGATCTCGACAAGGCGCTGCCGACCGATCTTGCTTGGCAAAAGGAAATCCAGCGGCGAAAATGGCGGGGGCGGATCGGCATCGACATGCTCTTGCTGGCCGGCTCGACAAGTGCCGCAAAACTCGAGACGCATTACCTGGATGCGACCGCCAAAAGCGACGACGGCCGCTGGCGCGCTTGCGCGGAACAAACAGCCGACGCCTGGTTCGCGCCGTGGCCTTCGACATTCAAGGCGCGCGACGCCAGCGTGCCGGCCGACCGCTTAACCCGGCTGTTGTCGCCGTACGACTGGGCGCGAGCGCGCAGCGCCGAGCGCAATCATTGGTCGCAAAATCCGGCCCTTGCCCAGTATCAAAAGGACGTGTCCGTATTTTACCGTTGGCTGAAAACACGCGCGCTTGCCGAAAGCGCCGCCCTGGAGCCAGGCAGCGAGTTTCGCGTTTTTTATCTTCGAGCCGCGGAGGAATATGACAGCATCGCTGCCCGGCAACCTTGATGTGCACTGCAATCAACGAAACCAAAGGAGCAACACCATGATAACACTAGCCCGACGCGCCAGCGAGGGACGTCTAACATTCACGCTTGGGTTCGGTCGCATCCTGGTCGGAGTCGGCGTGCTTGCCGTTGCGGCAGGCACGCTTTCACCGGTCTCGGCGCAAGAAAAAAAATGGGAGGTGCTCATTGCCTACGGCAAAGACGACAAACCTGCGGATTTCCCGCGCATCGCCCTGCGCCCCAACGTGGAACAGCCGGTGTTTCTGTTTCTGAAACACCCGGGCCCGCTTGCCAAGAAAAACGTCGCCGTTAAGCTGGTGCGCGTCGCACCAAGCAAGAACACCCAGATTATCGGCGAAACGATTATCGAAAAAATCTCCGCCAATCAAGTCGAGCCGCTGAAGCTGAAGCCGATCCCCCCGCCCAAAGACGAAAAGCCCAAGGAAGCCGACCCCAAAGACCAGGGCCCTCCTTTCGAACTGCAACTATGGATCACCGAGGGCAAGAATGACTACAAGCTGTTTCTGCCCATCATCGTGCGGCAACCAGACGAGTACGTCAAGGCTCAGGCCTCATTCAAAAAAGACCGTTTAACGGTCAAAGTCAAAACCGGCGCGGAGACCGCCGTACCCGCTTGCAAAGTGCAATTAGTCATAACACCGGACATCATGCCCGGAATCATTCCTCCCAAGGAAGGCTTGCTCCTGGAAGCGCTGACGAAAGACCTCGTGGCCGCGGAACTGCACGCCGACAACGTGCAGTTCCAGCAAGGCGTGCCTCCCAAGAGCGGGCGCGTCCAACTGTCGATCGACGGCTACGAACGAGCGTTCGTCTTCAAGGGCGACTTGGACCAGGGTAACCTGCCGGATCTGCCCCGAGACAATCGCGTGCGCCTATACGCCCAACGCTTCTTCGTCTCCAAGCCCGAGACGCCCGCCGACCCCAAAGCCGAACCCAAACTGCCGAAACTCATGGTTCGGCTCGAAGTGGACGGCGGCCTGGATCCCGAAACCAAGGTTGAAGTCTCATTCGATCGGGCAGGCGACGGCACGTTTGTGGTGCAGCACTTGTTTTCCGGGCAACGCGATCAGACCTTGGCCGTCGCTGTAGGAGCGGAGGGCGCCCTCGCGTGCAAAACCGTCGTCAAGGATTGGCAGTTCCCAATCGAAAACACGACGGGCGTCTTTGGAAAGCGCTCGCTGCGCGTTCGGCTGCTCAATGCCCGCGATGCACCACTGAAATTGGCCGAGGAAAGAGATCTGCCTTTGTTCGAGAGGGAACCGGAGATTAACCCAAACGCTCCTCTTGGCTACGGAGATCTCAGCGAAGGCAAACCCACTTCCCTTTTCGCCGAGATCATCATCAACGACACCGGTCCCGAAAAAGTCCAGTTTGTGGACTTGCCACAGAAGGCCGCTCCCGGCGACAAGATCAAGCTCAAGGCCACGGCCGAGAAACGCGACGAAAAACGCCAAACACTCATTGCGTCGGTTCAGTTTTTCGTGGGCAACCAAAAGGACCCGCTCAAGGCCGTTTTCGACAAGGCCAGTCAGACCTGGCAAGCCGACGCGACCATGCCGGCCGAACCCAAGGACAAAGTGCCCTTTACGGTCCGTTTCAACACCGAGGCGAATCTGTCTTCGACCGCTGCCGGCGAGATTCTCGTCGGCCAAGCCGGCGACGGCGCCAAGGTAACAGGCAAAGTGTCTTGGAGCAACATCCCTCAGCCGCCCGATATTGAAGTGAAATTGTTGGATGCAAAAGGCAAGGAGAGCTTGGATGCCACCAAAACCCTGGCGGGCGGCGTCTTTGTGTTCGAAAACGTTGCGCCCGGAAGCTATGTGTTGTTTGCATCAAAAACCGGTCACCGCGGCACACGCAAGCTCGTGGTTCCCAAGCGTCAAGCCGTCGTTGGGGGTCAGGACATCGAGCTCAAGCGGCTGCCCTGAGCCTTGGAGATGTCGGAGAATCCTGCAGGGCCAATTGATTCGCCTAGAACCAAGCAACCCCCTGAATCGTCGGATGTAGTGGTTTGCCCTTTTTGGAAGGAGTTGGCGATGTTTCGAAAAGCCGTGTGCGTCGTGTTGGGCGGATTGTGCGTGGTTGCAGCCTGGCGCGTGGTGGCACAGGGGGATGGGAAGAAGCCGCAATTGCAAGCCGCCCAGCCTTCCGGACCCAAGCACGATTTTGGCTTCAGCGCCGCCTTCGAAGAAGAAGTCAAAAAGATCGGCCAGATCAGCCCGGACCAGTTCGCCGAACGCTTTGCCGAAAAGGCCAAATACCTCGCGAAGATCAATTGGGATCCGACCACGGCGAAGTTTTGGGACCGGTTCACTCTGGACCCGAATGACCCCAAGGCCATGACGCCGATCCGCAACATCGGCCAGCAGCAAGCGGCACATCTCTATGATTTTCGCCTGAATGACCAAGAACTGGCTGTGCTCAAGGACAAGGGTTTTGTCGTCAGCGAGCGGAGAGGGTCGCATAGCTTTACCGATCTCTACTATCGGCTATACGTTCGCGATTTGCCGGTGTTCATCACCAGCGATTCCATGCTGCACGCCTGGCATCGCTACTTCGACCGCATGCTCGAAAGCTTGGAAAACGACTACTTCCGGCCGGCTTTCAAGCAAATGCTGGGGGCGATGGCCAAGGAAATCCCGGCCGCGCAGAAGGAATACGGCGACGGCCCGCTCGCCGAAGCCGTCCGCGACGTCGATTTCTTCCTGGCCGTCGCTCGTAATCTCTTGGAATCAATAAACACTAGCCCGACGCGCGAGCGAGGGAGCAGCTTCCTCGGTCAAGACGATCGCGTCAACGCAGCCTTAAGCCAGTGCTTCGCCGAAAAAATGGTGGAGTATCCGCTTTTCGGCAGGCTGCGGCCCATCGACTTTTCCCAGTTTAAGCCACGCGGCCGCTACGATCAAAATCAGGACGCGCAGCGCTATTTCCGCGCGGTCATGTGGCTGGGCCGCATCGACTTCCGCATTGCCGGCGGCGAATCGGCCGAGCAAGACCTGCGCGAATTGTCCGGCGCCATCGTCCTCAATGATCTTTTGCAGCGGGCCAAGATGAAGGACCGCTGGCA
>JAKEHV010000421.1 GCA_022614915.1 Gemmataceae bacterium
AGGCCTGGGCAATCTTTGACGAACTTACTAAGAACATGACTGATGACTCGGTCGGTTATCAGATAAAGACCACCGATGCTGCGATCAATTGTCTTCATCGTAAAGTCGAACAACAGATCGAGCGACATGAGTTTCTTGAGGCATGGAAGACTGGATTGAAGGGCGTCGAGCTAGCAGAAAAAGCGATGGCGACTTGGCCGACGGATTCTAAGTTCGGCGAGGGAATCCAATCCCTTCTAAATAATCTGCTGCGAACTGCTACCGCACTTTCGAACATCGAGTGCGCCACGTACGTTGCTAGAAAGTTTGTTGAGCACACTACATTGCTGGCCAGACAAAGGCACTTCGCTCCAGTGCTGACAAACCTACTGTGGCTCTGCTCGAAGCTAAACGTCGAGGTTGAAGTCACAAAACAACTTAGAGAATTAGCGGGACATTATAGCGTGGAAGTGGAGGAAACGCGAATGGAAGGCACGGTTTGTAGAGTACGACTCGATTCTAAATTCGGCTACATCAAGTCGGACACAGATGGACGCGAGTACTACTTCCATTTTAACCAAGTCAGCCCCAGCATCGCTTGGAAGGATATTCAACCTGAATACCGGTTGTCCTTTTGTCTTGGGCGCAACAAACAGGGTACTTGTGCCGTATCGCTAGCGCCAATTGATCAGTAAAGCGGTCGGTGCCCGAACTCCCGCGCCGCCTTGGCCACCGCCATCTCCCGCGCCAGCTTGTCCGCGTCCAAAGAGTATTCCGCGAGTTGCGGGTCCTCCGGCGGCGCATGGTTGGCGTGTTTCAGCAGTTTCGCCCGCGCATAGCTGTGCTCCGGCCGGGTCGCAAGAAACAGGTTGACCAAGTCCCTAGCACGCATCGCGACGAGCCGGGAGCCGGCCCCTTTCCAGAGCAAGTTAAGCTTCCATTCGGTGAAGATATGGCGCGTCCACTCCCAAGCGTCTTTCTGTATCAGCATGGCCGTGTGCGTACCGAGCGCGGCGGCGACGGCCCTCAGCGTTTCGAACTTCGGCGTCACCTTGTCGTTTTCCAGCCGCGACAGATTCGGCTTGCCTTTCGACTCGGCCAACGACTGGCGCGACGAACTACACACCCGGTGCGGTTGCCTGGAAATCGCTTTGCAGCAATGCCACCGCCGCCGGACTGGCGAAGGACACGCGCAAAAATCGGTCCAGCGCCCGTTGCTGAATCTGCGCCCCCGTCTCCCAGCGCGAAATCGTCGCCTCGCCCACGCCCAATAGGTTCGCAAACTGCTTCTGCGTCAGCCCCAACTTTTCCCGGCCATGGCGAATCTCCTCCGGCGCTAGGAGCCCGGCCGCGCGCCGAAAGGCGGCGCTGATCTGGCGGTCGGCGTCGTCGTCGATGCTGATGGCTTGACAATTGCCGCAGCGCGGCGCGGTCAGGTTGGCAATCTTCACTTCGTAAGCACGGCCATCGTGCTCGATGGTGGTCGCATACGGCGCTGCGGCCAAAATCATCGCTTTCTGGCCGCACTTGCCGCAGCGCTTCGGATAGGTGCGCGGCATGGTCATTCCGTGGTCCCTAAACTTGCGGATGAGCGTTTACAATCTCCACCCAAGGGTCCTGTGGATCGTCATCGAAGAGGCGGACCTCGACGAACAGGCCGTTGGGGAATAGGTCCGCGACCGGGATCACGGCTCGATACCAGAAATCGCGATAATAGCCGGGCCGGTCGGCATTGGCCTGCAGCCAATCCGCGCGTCCCTCCTGCCGTTCGTCGTGCCGCTCGCCTGCGCAGACAAACTCGTGCAGCAGTCGCCGAATTCCTTCAGGAGTTAGACCTTTGAGATCCGGGTTGCTTCGCGCTCGCTCGTCGGCGCGGTCATCCCACTGGATTTGACCGAAGAGGCCGGCAGCTATCGCCTGGTGAACCAAGTCGATGGCCGCGCACTTTTGCGTCATGTTACATCAAATCCGATCTCCAGGTCTAAGTGAGAATCATTATAGCGGATGACTTGCCGTACAGCAAGTCAAAACAATTAGTTGTGAATACACCGCAGCAATTGGCCGTGCCGAGCGCCGCGGCGATGGCCCTCAGCGTTTCGAACTTCGGCGTCACCTTGTCGTTTTCCAGCCGCGACAGATTCGGCTTGGCGATGTCGCCGATCGTCCTTCGTCGCGCGTCAGGATTCGAGTCCAAAGGCAGCGGAGTTGCCGAAGTTGCCGTATTGGAAGCGATTGAGAAAGCCAAAGCAGGCTATGCCGTCGAATCCGGCCGGCGGCGTTGGCACGCAGACAACGCGAAGATTCCGGGCGAATCCAAGCGCGGGAAGCTGAACCAAAACAACGTAACTCGGGAACGAACCGACGTAAGCGCCACCGAGCGTAATGGGCTGATCCGGATTTCCGCCGCATAACAGGCAATCGTCTTCGTCCAGGATGAGTTCGAAGGCAGAAAGCTGGGAGCCGGCGCCGGTATCGGCCAGCAATGTTCGTTGCAAAGGATGACCGCCCTGCGCCAGCGTAGGGACAACCTGCACGCAAGGCCGGCCGTTGCGGAGGGGCCATTCATCACGGGGCATTAATTCAACCCCCAGATTTCCTCGACCACGTCGTAATCACGGCTTGCCTCCACACAAAACGTTTTCGTTGGATCCGGTTCGACCTGGCGCAAACGCCGCGCCATTTCATCCAAATCCTCCGCCACGACCACGACTTGGCCGTTGGCAATGCCCACGAACTTGTTGGCGTACGGCGATTGCGGATTGCTTCTGGCCTCTTCGTTGATGCGGCGGGCAAGTTCACGATTGCGGTCTTGCACAGCGTTGGCTACGGACATGCTCGGTTCCTCCATTGGCCGCTCTTTGCCTGCCGCTATCGTAGCAAGGCGAACGGCACTTCGCCAAGCCCGCGTATCGCATGCGGGTGAGAGTCAAGCTTCGGTCTCCCAGCGAGCGCGCGACCGCCCTCGGTTTTGATCCCGATTTTGTTACAATGAGGCGAATTTGATGTTGGCCTCAGGAGCCAAGGCCAGGAGGAGCCCATGTCGTTTGTTGCATTTCAAGAGTTGTGCCCTGACGAGTCCTCAGACGGAGAATGCCGAGGCTTTGCTCGCACTCGCCGAGAATGTTCTCTTAACGGATCCTGAATATGTGGCACGGATCAAGCGCCACTATGAGTTGTTTCGCTCCAAAATCCGCGCCCTTGTCAACCAGGCCAGAATACTCCAAAGAAAATCGCTTAAGTCCGCAATTCTCGGACGCAACCAACTGTCGACATATAGAATGACGAAAGGACCTGACTCCTGACTCCTGACCCCTGTCTCCTCCCCCACAGCCCCGCGCCGCACGAATGGGCTACCAATATCGGCGCAGAAAGGAATGCCGGATGCCAAACTTCGCCACGCCATCGCCCTGGAAGCCGCCCGTTTGATGTACGACCGCACGGAAACCGAATACTACACGGCCAAGCGCAAGGCCGCCAAACGTCTGTGCCGGGGCGGAGTCAAGCCGCGCGACCTGCCTTCCAACGCCGAGATTCGCGATCAAATCCAGCTCTTCGCCCGCCTGCACGAAGGCGAGCGCCGCACCGAAAACCTGAAAGAAATGCGCCTGGCCGCGTTGATCTTGATGAGGCATCTGCGCGCCTACAAACCCCGGCTTATCGGCAGCGTCATGACCGGGCACATCCGCGCCGGCTCCGACATCGACCTGCACTTGTTCTCGGACAGTGTCGGCCTGATCACCGACGTTTTGGAGCGGCAAGGCTACGCGTTCGACGTGGAGCGCAAGCAAGTGGTCAAGCACAACGTCGCCCGCGTCTTCACGCACATTCACGTTGCCGATCGCTTCAACTACGAGCTCACGGTCTACGCCGAGGACCAGGCCCACTATGTTTTCCGAAGCTCGATCACCGGCAAGGCGATCGAGCGTGCCTCGATCCGCGAGCTGGAGGAGTTTCTCGCGAAGGAGTATCCCGACTTGGATTTGGAAGGCGGCGTCCCGCTTCCTGACGGGCGCGGCTCTGACAGCGTCGATCCTTACACGGTCTTTCACAGCCTGCTTGCGCCTTTGGAAAACGTCAAGCAGTCCGCGCGCCATCATCCCGAGGGCGACGTGCTCTATCATTCCTTGCAGGTGTTCGAGCTGGCCCGCGCGCAACGGCCCTGGGACGAGGAGTTCTTGCTGGCTGCCTTGCTGCACGACGTCGGCAAAGGCATCGACCCGGCGGATCACGTCGCCGCGGCGTTGAGCGTTCTCGACGGCCTCATCACGCCGCGCACGCGGTTTCTCATCGAGCATCACATGGACGCGTTAAAGTACAAAGACGGCATGCTCGGCGCTCGCCTTAAAAAGAAGTTGGCCCAGTCGGAAGATTTCGACGATCTCATGCTGCTTCGGGAATTGGACAGCGCCGGCCGGGTGCCGGGGGCCGTCGTTTGCGCTTTGGAAGAGGCGCTCCATTATCTCCAGGAATTAGATCGTGAAAACCGCTAAGCAGGTCGTAGAATTCCTCTTTGTCCGGGCAAACAGGAAAGTTCGCCCCACGGTTCGTTTTTCCCGTTCCAAGAGGGCTTATGGACGACTCGCTTCCCCCCAAGGTCGCCGAATTGCTGGCCGGCTATCCCGTCATCATCACACAGCCGGTCGTCTGGGGCGACATGGATGCCTATCAGCACGTGAACAACACCGTCTACTTTCGCTATTTCGAGAACGCCCGCCTCGAGTACTTTCGCCGGCTCGACTGGTTCACGTTCGAACGCGAGACCGGGATCGGTCCCATCCTGCAGGCCACGCACGCGCGCTTCCGCATCGCGCTTGCCTACCCCGACTCCGTTTCGATCGGCGCGCGCCTCACGTCGATCGAGGAA
>JAKEHV010000422.1 GCA_022614915.1 Gemmataceae bacterium
GCAAGCGAGGCCGCTTGCGGCTACGTGGCAGTCGTCAATGCAGGAACGGGTATGCACCCTAATGGGGTGAAGGGGCAGCAGTCCGCGGCGCGGGTTGTTACAATAGCAGCAGCGTTTGCGTCTATCTGACAAAGGAGATGCCGTTATGCCGCGTTGGCTGCTTGCAGGTCTGTTGCTGGCACTTCCATTATTGAGTATGCCGGTTCTTCGCGCTCAGGACAAGAAGCCGGCCGCGCCCATCACCGTGACCTGGCACGGACATTCCTTTTTCACGGTGCAAAGCAGCAAAGGCACCGTGGTCGCATTCGATCCGCACGCCATTCCAGAATACGGCCGGCGTCTTAGCGTGAAGGCCGACCTCATCCTCATGAGCCACCAGCACAACGACCATACGCAAGTCAAAGTCATCGAGAACTACAAAGAGGCGAAGATCATTCCCGGTCTCAAAGGCGTCGGCCAACGCGCGGACTGGAACAACGTCGATGAAGACTTCAAAGATGTGCACATCCGCTCGGTCGGCGTCTACCACGACAACATCGAAGGCATGCGCTACGGCAAGAACACGATCTTCCTCGTCGAGATGGACGGCTGGCGCATCGCCCATCTGGGCGACCTGGGCCACTCGCTGACGCCCGGCCAACTCAAACGCATCGGCCCTGTGGACGTGCTCATGATCCCCGTGGGCGGCATCTATGCCCTCAACGGCAGCGAAGCCAAGGAAGTGGTCGCGCAGATCAAACCGAAAGAATACATTTTCCCGACGCACCTGGGCACCAAGGTCTACACTGACCTTTTGCCGGTGGACGAATTCCTGCAAGATCAGGAAGGCGCCAAGATCGCCAAGTCCGACGACAACAAGCTCATCCTGAACCGCGACCCGCAACGGCCCAGGCCGCTGATCGTGCTCCTGCACTGGTCGCCGAAAGGGAAGGGCGAATAGTCCCATCACCGTTTAGCGTTCCGAGCGAGCACTGCCGAAGCGTGTTCTCAACGTGCGGGATCGGGATGAGACGGTAGTTTCGTCGGAGGTATTCGTCTATGTCTTTAAGACTTATGTTCCCGCAGAATGGGACACGATGAACAAGCGGCCTAAGAAACGGCGTCGGCGAGTCTGGTGTTGCCTTGCCGCGCTGTTGTTGATTCCGGGGTTCCTCTGGTTGTCAACAAATGAGACTAAAGAGGGCGGCTTCACCCGGCCTAGCCGCCTCGAAACGTGGACAGCGAACACGCTGGAATACTTTGGCATTAACCGGGAGTGGGCAAATAACGTGAGAACTCGGCATATAGATGCGACACTGATTGAAATCCTACAACAATTAACGCTTGAACGGGCAACTATCGATCTTAGAAAATTGAAAGAAGCCGATAGGGAGCCATAATTCACGCGGTCCTTTCATTGCTGGTTTCTCCGCTTGCGATTGACGCGAGAGGTCAAACAACTCCGCTCTGTGTTCCTTCAGCAATCGAGCAAGCTCCGCTCTTTCTCAGTTGCGACGATTATCCATCGAAGCCGGTTGACGATTGGTGCCACGAAGGGGGGGGTGTGGGTGTGTCGCGCGACCAATCCCACAACTTCCTTGTCCTCAAATAAGTTACGGCAATGGATAGGTCGCGCGGTTCTGGCACTAATCTGGTCGCTGGTCTGGGACCAAGTTTCAACCACAAGTTTTGGGTGACGAGTTAGAGCCGTTCGGACCGAGACGGCCATCTCCCTAACTCTCGGTGTCTCTGTTAAATGGGGCAAAAAAGGCGCAAATGCGGGAAACTTTGGTTGACGCGCGGAAACGAATTCCAGTAGCATACCCGCCCAGTTGCCCTTGACAGAGTTCGATTTTTCCCAGCTTCACCTGGCGCCTCACGCGGAGCGTGAGGTCTATGGTGGAACCGCTTTGGCATTGGATGCCGCTTCGTTGCTTCGGGTCGCCAAGGAGGGTGCCATGACCCAGTCGTTGCTACGCCGCTTGTTTGTGCCCATCGTCTGTGCGGCGCTTTTCCTCGGCGTCTTGCTCTGGGCCTATTGGACGACGCTGGCGGACATTTCCTGGCGCTGGTCGAACGATCCGCAATACTCGCACGGCTACCTGGTGCCGCTGTTTGCCGTTGCCCTTTTGTGGCTCCGGCGCGGGAATATCGCTTGGCGAGGCGGCGCGGACGTTCCGGTCCGCCAGCCAGGAATGCCGCAAGGTCCGCAAGCGCTGAAGCCGAGTGTTTGGGGGATCGGCTTGTTGGCGCTGGCGGCGGGCATGCGGTTGGCCGGCGGCTACTTCCATTTCGGCTGGCTCGATCAAATGTCGTTGTTGCCGTGCCTGGCGGGGTTGTTCGTGCTCTTGGGGGGCAAGGCGGCCTGGCGCTGGTCGTGGCCGGCGGTCGCGTTTTTGGCGTTCATGGTGCCGCTGCCGCACCGGGTGGCGGTGTCGATGTCGGCGCCGATGCAGCGCATCGCCACGGAGACGAGCACGTTCGCGCTGCAGGCATTGGGCCGGCCGGCCCTTGCCGAAGGCAACGTCATTCTTCTCAACGACGTCGAATTGGGCATTGTCGAAGCGTGCAGCGGCCTGCGCATGCTCGTGGTCTTCTTCGCGCTGTCGACGGCGGTCGCGCTGTTGCTGCGCAAGCCGCTTTGGGAGCGCGTCCTGGTCGCCGGCAGCGCTTTGCCCATCGCGCTTGTATCCAACGTGATCCGCATCACGGTCACCGGCGTCATCTACGACATGCTCGGACCGGAAACGGGGCAGGCGGTTTTTCACGATCTTATGGGCTGGCTCATGATGCCGCTCGGGCTGGCGTTTCTCGGCTTGGAGCTATGGCTGCTCAATCGGCTGCTGCTCGAGCCGGCGCCGTCCGCCGGTCTCAATGTCACGGTCACGCACCAGCGCGTGGCCATGAATCCCGTGGCCCTGTATCGGCAAGAAAACACACGGCGGCGCGAGACAGCGCCGGCGAAAACGGATTCGTGATTTTTGATTTTTGATTGGTGATTGTTGATTTATCGAGCAGCGTAGCGCGCTCTTTTTGCAATCAAGAATCCAGAATCAAAATCGCAAAGGAAGGGAGTCCACTCATGGCAGGCCAAGATTTGCGTGACAGCCCCCTCACCCCCGACCCCGCGACGCCGCACGTGCGTGTGGAGAAACTGCCGCCGGGATTGTCGGCCGCGCCGGATGCGCTGTCGCTGTTCAAGGCGTTTCGCCGGCGCTGGCTGCTGGCGAGCAGTCTGGGGATCGCCGCCGCGCTGGCGGCGTTCATCGCGGTCTGGTTCATCATGCCCGCCAAGTTCGCGGCCTTCTCATTGCTGCAAGTGTCGGCCAACCGCACGTCGCTTGGCTGGGGCATCGACGGCAGCCGCAACGATTTCACGACGTACATGAAGACGCAAGCGGCGCGCATCAAGAGCCGCGACGTGCTCGTGAAGGCCCTGAGCCAGGACGCGGTCCGCAACCTCTACGTCATCAAGAAGCATCCGGATACCTTGACCACGCTCACCTGGCTGGAAGAAAACCTCAAGGTTGATTTCCAAGACGGCTCCGAGCTTTTGACGTTGTCCTTGGCCGACTATGACCCGGCCGAGCTTACCGTGGTCATCAATGCCATTACGAAAGCGTATTTGAACATCCTGAGCAGCCAGGAAAAGTCGCTGCGCAAGGATCGCGTGGCGAAGACGAAGATGCTGTACGAGCAGGCCAAGGAAAAGCTGAGCGAGAAGGTGGCGGCGCGCGAGGCGCTGGCGAAGGGGCAAGGGGCCCAGGACATTCAGGCGATGCAGTACAAGCAGCAGCTTCTCAATGGGCAGCTGAACCGCGCCCAGGAACAGCACCAGCAAGCGCAGTTTGAGCTGGAAAAGAAACAGGTGCAAATGGCCAATCTCGAAACGACGCGCGCAAAGGTGGACACCGTCACGCCGCCGGATTTCTTGCCAAAGGAACTGCAGGACGCCGATACGCAGCTCAAGCAGGACGTCGGGCAGCTTGCCGGCCTACGCAAGTTGGTGGATCGCATGATCGCCGAGGGTCATCCGCCGACGGAAAGCACGCTGGTGCATACGCAAAAGAAACTGACCGACTTGGAAAAGAAAATCAAGGACCGCACCGAGGAATTGCGCGTGGAATTCGCCAATCGTTTCCGCAAGAAGGCGGAGAGCGACATTGAAGTGGCCGTGACGGCGTTGCAAGTCGAGATGGCGCCGCTGCAAAGCCACGTGAAGAAGCTGCTCGACAAAATCGATCAACTGGCCAAAGAGACGGAAGCCCTCAACATTTCCACCGCGCGCAATCAGGTGCTGGAAGGTGAAATCGGGCAGTTGGAGCAGAATGTTTCTCAGCTTCACCAAAAGATGGCCGGCTTTGTCGCGGACGAGGAATCCGAAGGCCGCGTGCAATTGGTCAGCGAGGCAGAATGGCAAATGCGCGACAGCAAGAAACGCATCTTCCTCTTGATTCTGACGCCGCTGGCGGCGCTTGTGATCACGTTGCTCGGCCTGGCCTGGATGGAATTCGCGGCCCGGCGCATTCATGAGCCGGACGAAGTCGCCCAAGGATTGGCGCTGCGCGTCGTCGGCGCCGTGCCCGCGCTGCCCGATCCGCGCCGGCAAAGCAGGCCCGAAGAGATCGACCTCTATCGCCACAGTCTTATCGAATCGATCGACGCCATCCGCACGACGCTGCTCCGTAACGCCCAGAACGACCAGATGCGCGTCGTCATGGTCACGAGCGCCGTGGCGGGTGAAGGCAAGACGACGCTGGCGAGCAACCTGGCGATGAGCCTGGCGCGGGCAGGCCGCCGCACGCTGCTTCTGGACTGCGACCTGCGCCGGCCGGCTGTGCACCAGCTCTTCGAGCAAACGCTGCAGCCCGGCTTCAGCGAGGTCGTGCTCGGCGAAGTGGAGTTGCCGGACGCGGTCCGGCCTACCAACTCCGACGCCCAATTGTTCATGATGCCCGCCGGCAGCTGGGATCGTGAAGTCGTCCAGGGCTTGGCCCGCAACGGCATCGAGAACATTTTCGAAAAGCTGCGGGCGGAGTTCGACTTCATCGTGGTCGATTCGCACCCGGTCTTGCCGGCCACCGACTCGCTGCTCATCGGCCAGCAGGCGGATGCGGTGATCATGTCGGTGATGCGCGACGTAAGCCAAGCGCATCACGTTCATGGCGCGACGCAGCAGTTGACCGCATTGGGCATTCGCGTCTTTGGCGCGGTCATAAACGGCGTGCCCGTGCAGTCCTTCGGCAAGCGTTACCAGTACACGCCGCCCGCCCAACCCGTGGCTGCGTGAGCTCGTGGGGCGGACATTCTTGTCTGCCCAGGCGGGCCGACAGGAATGTCGGCCCCACAAGGCGGAGGAATGAGTCTATGCGACAAATACTGCTCACAATGGTCGGCTTGGCCTTGCTGGTTTCCACCGGCGTTGTTCACGGTTTGTGGACGGATCGTTGGGAAGACCGCCAGGACCTGACGCAGGCGGGGGACGCGTTGAAGCGCTTGCCCTTGGCAATCGGCGATTGGGAAGGTGAGAACATGGAGGTCGAGCAGGATAGCCGGTTGGCGCTGGCGGGATCGCTCACACGTCGTTATCGCAATCGCAGCACGGGGCAATCGTTGACGATCTACATCGGCTGCGGCCGCCCGGGCCCCGTCGCCGTGCATACGCCGGACGTGTGTTACGCGGGCGCCGGCTTCGAAGTGGAGCGTCCCAAGGCGCACACGGTGACTTCCGCCAAAGGCAAATCGTTGGGCGAATTCTGGACCGCGCGAATTCTCCGGCAGCGGGCGGACGGTCAAAGCCAGCAGCGCATTTTTTGGTCGTGGCACGCCGCCGGACAATGGCGCGTCGCCGACAACCCACGGCTGGCCTTTGCCGGTGAAAAGATCTTGCACAAACTCTACGTCTTGCGCGAATTGCCTAATGCCGACGAACCGCTGGATGCCGACTATTGTGTCGAGTTTTTGCGCGTGCTTGTGCCGGCCATGCAGAAAACATGTCTTGGAGGGAAAGCTTGATGAGACTATGACTGCGCCCACGTCGGAGCCGCGCCCGTTTGGAAGCGGGCTTCCCGCCTCTGCCTCAGCAGCGCGGCTTTGACAAGGTCCCACAACGTCGCTTCACGGAGGGAGCGGCGCGCCGTTTCGGCAGAAGAGAGGATCGGACACGGAGGTCGTGATGGCAACGCGATTGAAATCGCCCCGGACAATACAACGTAAAAACTCGCAGAAAGAAAGCCGACCATTCCAGACCAAGATCATCGAATCAGCGCCCTCGCCCCGACTGACGCGCGGGCAACGGATTTATGCCCGCTGCCGGCGTGGTCTGGAAATCCTCGCGGCCTTGGTGCTGCTCATTTTGACCGTGCCGCTTTGGGCCTTGACCGCACTGGGAATCAAGCTGACATCGCCCGGACCGGTGATTTACACGCAAATGCGCATCGGCCGCAAAGGCAAGCCGTTTGTGATCCTTAAGCTTCGGACGATGATCGACAATTGCGAATCGCTGACAGGCCCGCGCTGGTGCATGCCGGACGATCCGCGCATCACCTGGTTTGGCTGGTTTTTGCGCAAGTCGCATCTGGACGAGCTGCCGCAATTGATCAACGTGTTGCGCGGCGACATGAGTCTCGTCGGTCCGCGCCCGGAGCGCCCGGAATTCGTCGCCGAGCTCGAGCGTGAGTTGCCCGGCTACCAGGGCAGGCACGCAGTCTTGCCGGGCATCACGGGGCTCGCGCAAGTGCAATTGCCCCCGGACATGGACATCGACACCGTGCGCCGCAAACTGCGCTACGACTTGCACTATGTCCGGCACATCGGCTTCTGGATGGACCTCAAGCTGTTGACATGCACGGTCCTCCGCGCGTTGGGAATACCCTTCGCTATTGCCGGCAAACTATTATTCGTTCCGGGTCCGAAAACGGTCGAAAGAACGGAGCAACTGGCCCAGACCAACGCCGGGATGCAAACGGAAGAGAGAATGGCGGCCTAGAGAATAACCAACCATGCAATTCTTCGTGTTCATCCTGGTCAACGCCGCGTTGTTTATTCGGCCCGGCGAGCTGCTCGCGGAGCTGAGCGGGGTGCAGCTCTACCTGTACCTCATCCTCACATGCCTCGTGCTGTCCATGCCGGTCGTACTGAATCAACTCACGCGCCGATTTCCGGGAGTGCCGCCGATCGTGGGCTGCGCGCTGGCCCTATTTCCGGCCATTCTGCTGTCGCACGTCAGTCATGGCAGAATCGAGACCGCTGTGTTCGATGGCTTCGAGTTCTTCAAAGTCTTGATTTATTTCCTGCTGCTGGTCGGACTGGTCGATTCCACGGCGCGGCTTAGGCGCTTTGTATTCTGGACGGGCGTCTTTTCCGGCTTGCTCGCGCTGTTGACGGTGATCCAATACCATCGCACGATGGCCGCGCCGATTCCGGTGCCTGATGAATCCGCAGATGCGCGAAAAGAGAAAAAGGCGCATGGCTACGCGGTCAAAGAACGCGTCTGGGATCCTGACCAGCGGCGCAGCGTCGATCTGTATCGCATGTGCGGCACCGGCATCTTCAACGACCCGAACGACTTGGCGCTCGTGTTCGTAACTGCGATTCCCATTTGCCTGTACTGGTTCAGCGATCGCCGACTCGGTCTGGCGCGCGGCCTTTGGCTCTTGCTGGCCTGCTTTTTCGTCTATGCGATGATGCTGACCCATTCACGCGGCGGCCTCTTGGCGCTCATGGCCGGCTTGGGCGCGTTGTTTCACGCGCGCTATGGCACGCGCCGAACAGTCTGGCTGGGCGCCGTAACGCTGCCGATTCTGCTTATCCTCTTCGGCGGCCGCATGACGAACTTTGTGACCGACGAGGGGACAGGGCAGGGCCGCATCCAGCTTTGGAGCGACGGCTTGGACTTGTTCCGCGAGTCGCCCCTCTTCGGCATCGGCATGGAGATCTATCGTGTGCGTTCCCGTTTGGTGGCGCACAATTCCTACATCCACAGTTACGCCGAATTGGGCATCCTGGGCGGCACGTTTTTCCTAGGCGCGTTTTTCTTCGCCATTGTCGGCATGCTGAAGGCACGGCGCGCGACCAACGTAGACCCCACGCTCGGCGTGGGGAATTCCGACGACCCGGAATTGACCCGCCTGCAACCGTTCCTCACGTCGATGCTCGTAGCTTATGCGGCGGGCATCTTGTTCTTGTCGCGCACCTACGTCGTGCCCACGTACATGATGCTCGGCTTGGCGACCGTGTTTCTCAGGCTGAAAACGGCAGCCCAACCGGTAGACTGGATGCCGAGAGTCCGGTTTCCCGTGCTCCGTCTGGCTGGAGTCAGCATGGCGTTTTTGCTGGCCGCGTATGTGTTCGTGCGCGTGATGGTCCGCTGGTCGTGAGTGTTTCTTCTAACCACGGATAACACGGATCGACACGGATCAAAGGGAATGAAAAACTGAGTACTTGCGGCATCCCTCTTATCCGTGTTATTCCGTGTCATCCGTGGTTAGAAACTCCTGGGAATCGGCCCCGATGAGCATGACCATGGAGTTTCCCGGCACGTCGAGCGCAGCGGATTCGGCGGAGGGCGCGGCGGCTTCTCCCGCGGACGCTGCCGCCGAGGCGCGGGAGCAGGTCGCGGCGCAGTTGCGACGCCGGGCGGTGCGCGGCGGCGTTCTGCTCATCATCACCCGGCTGCTCACGCAACTCTTTGTCTGGACCGGCACGCTCTTGACCGCGCGGTATCTCAACCCGTACGACTTCGGCGTCATGGGGCTGGGTCTGCTCTTGGTCGAGCTGGCCGACCTTTTGGCCGAGGCGGGCGTCGGCAAGGCGCTCATTCAAAAGGAGAAACTGGATCCGCTCGATCTGCGTGAGAGTTTCGCCATCACCTGCTTGATCGCCGCGGTGTTGTATGGGTTGCTATGGTTCTTGGCGGAGCCGGTGGCGCAGTGGTACGGCCAGCCGGAAGGATTCCCGCTGTTCTTGCGCATCTTGGCGTTGCACGTGCTGTTTTCCCCGTTCCTGGCGATCCCGATGGCGCTGTTGGACCGGTCGCTCAGCATGGGCAAGCAGTCGGCGATTCACGTGCTGGCCGCGGTCGTTCAGTCGGCGACGGTGCTCGGGTTGGCAATTGCCGGCTGGGGTTATTGGGCTTTGGTGGTGGGATCGTTGGGCCGGCGGCTTTTGGAAGTCGTCGCGTTTTCGCTTGCCTCGGGTTGGCGGCCCATTCCCGCTATGCCCGGCAAACGCGCCATTGGCTTTCTGTCGTTTGGCATACACATCAGCATTGGCACGCTGTTGTGGTTCCTTTACAGCAATGTCGATCGCGGCTTTGTGGCGAAGTTCAACGGGTTGATCGAGGCCGGCCTGTACACGATGGCTTTTACGCTGGTCACCATGCCGGCCGAGAAACTGACGGGCAACGTCAACAAGATTGCCTACCCGACGTTTTGCCGATTGCAGCAAGATCCCGAGCGGCTGCGCGACTGGTTCCTGCGACTGCTGGTGCTGATCGGCTTTTTGGGCATGCCGGTCATGGTGGGCATGGCTCTTGTCGCGGAAGACGGATTGGTGGTCGTGCTTGGCGAGAAATGGCGCGCCGCGACGCTGCCGTTTCAACTGTTGAGCCTGGCAGGGTTGTTCAAAGTGTACAGCGTGCTTTTCCCCATGCTGTACACGGCGGTTGGCAGGCCGGACATCAACTTGAAGTTCAACGCCGTCTGCGTCGTGCTGTTCCCGCTTGGGTTTTTCCTGGCTGGCTGGACCTGGGGGACGATCGGCGTGTGCCTGGTTTGGATGGTGCTGTATCCAGTAGTGGTGGCGATCATGATTTCGTTGACGCGGAACCTGGCAGGCATCGGATTGAAAGATCTGTTTCGCTCGCAAGCGCGGATCGCCGCCGGAGTCGCGATCATGGCCGGGCTGGTGCTGGCGGCGCAGTGGCTTTTGGAGGATGCCGCCGCGCCGTTGCGTTTGTGCGCGGCCGTCGCGGTCGGCATGGTCAGCTATGCGGGACTGATGTGGTTTTTGTGCCGCGCCACCGTGCTCGCGGATGTGGGACGACTGTGGCGTGAGTTGCGCGGTTGATGGAATTAAGCACATGGAGGTGCGACATGCCGATGCGGGTAATTGCGGTGGCCGGGGCGCGGCCGAATTTCATGAAGGTCGCTCCGCTCTTGTGGGAGATGCAAGGCCGCGACGACATTGACGCCTTTCTCGTGCATACCGGTCAGCACTACGACGAGCGCATGTCGCAGCTTTTTTTCGACGAGCTGCGCATCCCCAAGCCCGACGCCAACCTCGAAGTCGGCTCCGGCTCGCATGCCGTGCAAACCGCGGAAGTCATGCGCCGCTTTGAGCCGATCGTGGAAAGCCAGCGGCCCGACGCGGTTCTCGTCGTCGGCGACGTCAATTCCACGCTCGCCTGCGCTTTGGTCGCGGCCAAACTCGGCGTGCCCGTCGCTCATGTCGAAGCCGGCTTGCGCAGCGGCGACGAGACCATGCCCGAGGAAATCAACCGCCGGCTGACCGATGCGCTTAGCCGCTGGCTTTTCGTCAGCGAGCCGAGCGGCCTGGTCAACCTCCGCAAGGAAAACGTCCCGGAAGAGCGCCTGTTCCACGTCGGCAACGTCATGATCGACACGCTGCACGCCTGTCGCGAACGTTGCCAAAGCTCCGCCATTCTCGAAACCCTGTCGCTCCAAGTGAAGAAATACGCGGTGCTGACGCTGCATCGGCCGGCCAACGTCGATGAGCCTGAGGTGTTTGAGCGCATGCTTGCCGCCATCGCTCGCCTGCAACGCGAGATCCCCATCGTGTTTCCGGTGCATCCCAGGACACGACGCGCGCTGGCCGAAGCATTGCCCGGCGGTCTGCCGCGGCTCATTCTCACCGAACCCTTGGGCTACTTGGATTTCTTAAAGCTCGTGAGCCATGCCCGCCTGGTGCTCACGGATTCGGGCGGCGTGCAAGAAGAGACCACGGTGCTAGGGGTGCCATGCCTGACGCTGCGCGACAATACCGAACGGCCGGTGACGGTGACGCACGGGACGAATCGGCTTGTGGGCCGCAATCCCGACCGCATCCTATCGGCGGCGCTGGCAGCGCTCAACGGGCCTTCCATCGGCTCGCGCCAACCGGAGAAATGGGACGGCCAAGCCGCGCGGCGCATCCTCGATGTGTTGACGGTAGGACGGATTGCCAATCCGTCCTACAAGAAGGCCACGGGAGCCAAGAAGAGGATGTCCGCATGACGCCCCGGCAACTGCTTTTGGTCACGTATCATTTTCCGCCGTCGGCCGCCAGCGGGTCGTTTCGGCTGCTCGGGTTCGCGCGGCACTTGCCTGCGTCGCATTGGCAAGTCACGGTGGTCGCGCCGCCGGAATTGCCGTGGGAGCCGGTCGATGCGGACTTGACGCGGAAGGTGCCGCCGGAGACGACTGTGTGCCATGTGCCCTATCCGAAGGCAGCGCCCAAGTTCCTCCGCTGGGCGGCGCCGTACGCCGTTTGGCTGCCGCGCGCCTGGCGTGTCTGCCGCACGCTGGCGGACAGCGCCCATTTCGACGCCGTGCTCACGTCCGGCCCGCCGCACAGTGTCCACTGGCTCGGCCTGAAATTGAAAAAACGCTTTCGGCTGCCCTGGTTTGCCGACTTTCGCGATCCCTGGGTGCACGCCAATCCGCTTTACAGATTTCGCGGAATGCGACGGCGCTGGTGGCAGTATTGGGAAAGAAAAGTGCTGAAATATTCGGACGCGGTGCTCGCCAACACGCCCGGAGTGACGCACGCGTTGCGAACTGCCTATCCGCGCTGGGCCGCGAAGATGCACACGCTGACCAACGGCTTCGACCCTTGGGAAAGCGCCGTCGTCAGGCCCTATGGCGCGAGGAACGAGCTGCACCTGGTTCACGCGGGCGAACTCTATGCGGGCCGCGACCCTCGGCCGTTGCTCGATGCGTTGGCCCGGTTGCGCGGACAGGGACGCCCGATCCATTTGGATATCCTGGGCCGGAATTCGACTGCGGGACTGGAACTGGAGGCCGAGATTGAGGGCCGCGGGCTCGCAAGCATTGTCAGTTTCCGAGGCCAGTTGCCCTACCAACAAGCGCTCGACGCAATGGCGGCGGCCGATGTGCTGTTGCTCTTGGATACGCCGGGACGAACGCTGGGAGTGCCGGCGAAGCTTTATGAATACTTCGGCGCCGGCCGGCCCATCCTCGCACTGGCCGACCCGGACAGCGACGTAGCCAAGGTCCTGGCGGAAAGCGGCGTGCCCCATCGCATCGCCGCGCCGCGCGACGCCGGACGAATCGCCGACGCGCTCCATGAGCTGACGACTAGTGTGACTATTGATCGGGAAACAGAGCCGTCGGAACAGTTCACGCGTGCTCATTTGACAAAGAAACTCGCCCACATGCTTGAAGGCCACCGGATCGTGAAAGCGAAAGTGCGGGTCGTTCGCAAACCGGTGGAGGAGACAGTATGAGCACTGCGGCAGCGCCCAAACGATTGCGTATCGCCCATATCACCGGTTGCCTTGACATGGGCGGGCAGGAAAACTTGCTCGTCGAGTTCGCGCGCCATGCCGACCGGGACCGCTTCCACTTGCAGTTTCTTTCCTTGGCGGACAAAGGGCCGCTCGCCGCCACTCTCGAAGACGAGGGCTGGCCCGTGGCCGCGCTGGACACGCCCGACGGACTGCGGCCCGGACTCATTCTGCGCCTCGCGCGTTGGCTCAAAGCGAACAGCATCGACGTCATTCACACGCACAACAACCGGCCGCTCATTTATGCCGCGCCGGCGTCGCGGCTGGCCGGCGTGCGTCGACTCATTCATACGCGCCATGGCCAGGGCGTCGGCATCTCGTCGCGGCAAGCATGGCTGACGGCGCTGGCCGCCCGCTGGGCCGACGCCTTTGTCTGCGTATCGCAGGACAGTGCCCGCATGGCCCAAGAAGAAGGCGTGCCCGAAAGCAAGATCCGCATTCTCTGGAACGGCATCGACACCGAGCGGTTTTCGTTCAGCGGACCCCAGCGTGACGGACCGGCTGTGCTGGTGGCGCGGCTTACGCCTGAGAAAGACGCGGCGACGCTCTTGCGCGCCGTCGCCCTCATTCGGCAGAGCGATCCGGGATTCCGACTGGAGATAGCAGGATTAGGCCCCAGCCTCGACGATCTGGAAAAGCTCGCCGGGCAATTGGGCCTGGGCGAGGGCGTCCGCTTTCACGGCATCGTGCGCGACGTGCCCGCGCTTCTGGGACGGGCGAGCATGCTGGTCTTGTCGTCGTTGTCTGAAGGCATCCCGCTCACCGTGCTCGAAGCGATGGCCCGCGGCCTGCCCGTCGTGGCCACGCGCGTCGGCGGCATTCCCGAAGCGGTCGAGGATTGCCTCACCGGTATCCTTGTGCCGCCGCGCGATCCGGACGCATTGGCAGAAGCGATGTCGACGCTGCGCGGCCGGCCGACCGTGGCCCGCGCACTGGGACGGGCCGGCCGGGAACGCGTCGAACAACATTTCGACATTCGCCGCATGGTAAGCGCATATGAGGCGCTTTATCGTCAACCACGGATAACACGGATGACACGCATAGAACGGGAGCATCCAATGTCCCTCCAATCCGTGCTATCCGTGTAATCCGTGGTTAGACAAGTGCGACAAGGAGGTCGCCATGCATGTCTCGGTCATCGTGCCGCTCTATAACAAGGCGAAGTATGTCGAACGCGCCTTAACATCGATCTCCGCTCAGACCGCGCATGATCTGGAAATCCTCGTCGTCGATGACGGCTCGACCGACGGCGGCGGCGACATGGCGGAACGGTTTGCCGAACTGCGCTTGCGGCTCATTCGCCAGGACAATGCCGGACCCGGCGCGGCCCGCAACCGCGGCCTGGCCGAGGCGCGTGGCGAGTTCGTCGCTTTTCTCGACGCCGACGACGAATGGCTGCCCGATTATCTCGAAAAGAATCTCGCCTTGCTGGAGGGCAGCGACGCGGCCTGCGCAACTGCGGGGTACAGCCTTGAGCCGGACGGCAAGTTGACTTGGCCCCTGTGGCA